>CAJLOU010000055.1 GCA_905208345.1 uncultured Collinsella sp. | reverse complement strand
ATGACACCCTGCGTTACATCGATAGCCGTAGATTTCTTAGCCACACGCCCTCCCCGCCAGCATACGTCAAACAACATAACGGCAATTTAAGACCAAAGCCAATACTAGCTTAGCACCGACTGGCGGCGACCGAAACACCCCGAATTAGAGCGCGGTGCGGAAAACTGCCTAGTGATACAAACCCGGCTGGTAGTGATACTCATTGCTCACGTGCGGGCACAGCTGCCAAAAGGCGACGGCGCTCGCCGCGGCCACGTTAAGCGAATCGACCCCGTGCGCCATCGGAATGCGCACCGCGTGGTCACAGCCGGCAATGGTCTTGGCGCCCAAGCCGGCACCCTCGGTACCCATAAAGATTGCCAAGCGGTCAATCTCCTGCAGCACGGGATCGTCCAGCGATACGGAATCGTCCGTCAACGCCATAGCGGCACACGAAAAACCGGCATCGTGCAACGCGCTCAGACCATCATGCGGCCACACACGAGCCTCGCTGCCAATGCGCGTCCACGGCACCTGAAACACGGTGCCCATGCTCACGCGGGCCGAGCGACGGTACAGCGGGTCGCAGCACGTCGGGCTGACCAAAATACCGTCAACGTTCAATGCGGCAGCCGAGCGGAAAATCGCGCCAACATTGGTGTGATCGACAATACCCTCAAGCACGCACACGCGCACCGGACGATCCCCCGCCGCCTCGACGACGCCGCCCAAGAACTCATCAACCGGAATCTGACGCGGGCGACGGAACGCCGCGAGCGCACCACGCGTCACGTTAAAGCCCGTCAACTGCTCCATGAGCTCCATGGAGGCCACGAACACGGGAACCGGACCCGCTCCCTCGCGCACGACAAGCTGGTCAAACAGCGGCATCATCTGGTCGAGCCAGCGCTCGCCCAAAAGAAAGCTCACCGGCTCATATCCGGCGCGAACCGCACGCTCGATGACCTTGGCACTCTCAGCGATAAAAATGCCCTTCTGCGGCTCCAGCACGCAGCGAAGCTCACGCTCGGTCAGTCGCACATAGGCATCGAGCCGCTCGTCATCGAGCGAATCAATTCGCAGAACCTCAACGGCATCAGTCATAGCAGCCAGCCCGCACCCTTCTTTACAGCACATCTATACCAAACGAGGCGACGCTAAGCGCCGCCCCATGCATTCAATCAACCCGATGATACCGTTCACGCCAGACGATTTACGCCTCAACGCGATGATACGTCACGAACTCATAATCGACGCCCTCGTCACCCTCACCGGCGGCAATCGTCGCGACCCCGCTACGCTGCGCAATCTCCCACGCGGGATCGGCGTCCAAGTCGGGAAAGTACGTGTCCACGGGATGGACGCAGTGGTTATGAGTGACCTCGGCCTCCACGCAGTACGGCAAAAACTGCCGATAGACATCGCCGCCACCGATCACCCAGGCAACGGGCTCATCGGCAACCGCAGCGAGCGCTTCGTCAACGCTATGCACCACGTCGACGCCCTCGCGGGTAAAGCCTATATCGCGCGTAAGCACGATATTGCGGCGGTTCTTGAGAGGACGCCCGCCGGGAAAACTCAGCAGCGTCTTGCGTCCCATGATAACCGGGCAGCCCTTGGTGCAGGCCACAAAATGGCGCATATCGGCGCGATTGGACACCACCATATCGCCCTCGCAGCCAATACCCCAGTCGTCACACACGGCGACGATGGCAGAAAGCTTACACGTCATGCGCGTCACCTACACCGCAATGGGGATGTTCTTGACCTGAGGGCCGTGCTCATAGCCCTCGACGATCAGGTCATCGGTCGTAAACGCATAGAAGTCATGCACATCGGGGTTGAGCGTTACCTTGGGTGCCGCAAACTGCGGACGCTCGATAAGCTCGCGGACGATATCGACATGACGATCATAGATATGGGCGTCGGCGATCACGTGCAGCAGCTCACCGGGAATCATATCGACCGACCGCGCGACCATCATCAGCAAAATGGCGTACTGGCACACGTTCCAGTTGTTCGCGGCCAAAATGTCCTGGCTGCGCTGGTTGAGAATCATGTTGAGCGTCGGCTTGTCGTCCTGAGGACGCTGCGTCACGTTATAGGTCACGCTATAGGCGCATGGATAAAGGTGCATCTCGGACAGATCGCTAAACACGTACGTATTGGTCATAATGCGGCGACTATACGGCGTGTGCTTAAGGTCGTACAGTACACGGTCCATCTGGTCGAAGTCGCCCTCGGCGTAATGGCTCTTCTGACCAATCTGATAGCCGTAGGCTTTACCGATGGAACCGGTCTCATCGGCCCACTCATCCCAGATATGGCTGTTGAGGTCATGCACGTTATTGGACTTCTTTTGATAGATCCACAGAATCTCGTCCATGGCAGACTTAAGCGCCGTACGACGCAGGGTGAGCGCGGGGAACTCCTCGCGCAGATCATAGCGCGCCGTGACACCAAAGTTTTTAAAGGTATAGGCAGGGGTGCCGTCCTCCCACACCGGACGGACCTTTTGGCCCTCGGTGGTGGTGCCATGGTCCAAGATATCGCGGCACATGGTTACAAACTGTTGATCAGCTTTGCTCATTGACCCTCCTGTCAGTCGCCTATAAGCGAGATTTATTGTAGCCCAGGCGCGCGCGGCCCCACAGCCCAAACATAAGCCCTCATTTTCTGACATATGCCAGAAATTCCTTGCGCAAATCCGCACGTTCGCTATTCCATTGTTGACATATGTCAGATTTGGAGTGTGCATGGCAGGAAGACGCGAAAAACTGCGCCGCGTCGGGATCATCCCCGAATACCGCGGCTTTACCCCCGATGGCCTGGCCAGCGGTGATGCCATCGACATGACCGTCGACGAGCTTGAGGTGCTGCGCCTGTGCGACCTGGAGGGTCTCAACCAAGAGGCGGTCGCCCAGCAGATGGGCATCGCCCGTGCAACGGTGGCGGCCATTTGCAGCCGCGCGCATCGCAAGGTGGCCGATGCGCTGGTCAACGGACGGGCGCTCGTTATCGAGGGCGGCAATATCGCATACTCCCCCATCACCACGACAACGGCCGCATGGCCAGCAAAGGAGGTCGACACCATGAGGGTGGCAACGACGTACGACAACGGCAACATCTTTATGCACTTTGGCCGCAGCGAGCAGTTCAAGATCTACGACATCCAGGATGGCAAGGTGCTCAACGAGCAGGTCGTAGGCACCGGCGGCACCGGCCACGGCGCCTTGGCGGGCCTGCTTGCCAACGGTGGCGTTGACACGCTCATTTGCGGCGGTATCGGCGGCGGCGCTATCAACGCGCTTGCCCAAGCCGGCATCACGGTCTATGCGGGCGCCCAGGGCAGCTGCGATGCCTGCGTCGAGGCCCTCATTGCCGGCACGCTCGCACAGAACGGCGAGGCCACCTGCGACTGCCATGGACATGATCACGAGCACATCCACGAGCATGGCGAGTCCTGCGGCTGCCACGGTCACCACGACCATGACGGGCACGAAGGCTGCGGCTGCCACTAGCGGCAAGCACCTCGTCGAGAACGCGCTTCCACGCGTGCGACAACCAGCGAACAAACGGCGAAGGCCGCCTGGAATACCATCCAGGCGGCCTTCGCCATACACGACTCAACTAGTCGTTACTTCTTGTTGCGCATCTGCGCTTCCATCTGGCGCAGCAGGTCCATATCGGACTTGGGGCCGCCCGTTCCCAGGCCGCCCATGCCGCCCAGCCCCATGGCATCCAGACCGGGAATATTGGGCATGCGCATCTTTTTGCCCTTCTTACCCTTCTTGCCCTTCTTGCCGCCGGCCTGTGCCTGATTGGCCATCGTGCGCATGCGGCCCATCATCTTGTTCATCTCGCCCCACTGCTTCATAAGGCTATTGACCTCGGTGGGGGTCACGCCGGCGCCCTTGGCGATGCGGGCACGGCGCTGGCCGTTGATGATGGAGGGGCGAAGGCGCTCCTCCTTGGTCATCGACATGATGATGGCCTCGTTCTTGTCGAAGATGCCCTCGTCCAGGTTGCCGCCCATCTGGTTGAGCGCACGCTGGCCGCCGGGGAGCATGCCCAGGATGCCCTTCATGCCGCCCATCTTCTTGACGGCCTTCATCTGGTCGAGCATGTCGTTCATGGTAAAGCCCTCGCGCAGCATGCGCTCGGCAGCCTCGAGCTGCTCGGCGTCGGCTGCCTCCTGGGCCTTCTCGATGATGCCGACAACATCGCCCATGCCCAAGATGCGCTTGGCCATGCGGTCGGGATAGAACGGCTCCAGCGAATCGGGCTTCTCGCCCATGCTCACGAACTTGATGGGCTTGCCGGTCACCTGGCGCACGGAAAGCGCTCCGCCGCCACGGGCATCGCCGTCGAGCTTGGAGATGATCACTCCGTCAAAGTCGGTGCGCTCGGCAAAGGTCGAGACGACGTTGACGATGTCCTGGCCGGTCATGGCATCGACGACCATCAGCACCTGATCGGGCTTGACGGCCTTCTTGATGTCCACGGCCTCCTGCATCATCTGCTCATCGATCTGAAGACGTCCGGCGGTATCGACGATGACCACGTCGCGCAGGTGGTCGACGGCCTCCTGGATGGCGCCCTTGGCGATATCGACCGGGTGCGCACCGTCGCCGCGGAAGACCGGTACGCCGATCTCGCCACCGAGCGTGGCCAGCTGGTCGGCAGCAGCGGGACGGTAGACGTCGCACGCGGCGAGCAACGGCGAGCGGCCCTGCTTCTTGAGCAGGTAGGCCAGCTTTACGGCAGCCGTGGTCTTACCGGAGCCCTGCAGACCCACAAGCATGATGACATTGGGAATACGGTTGCTAAAGACGAGCTTGCTCTCGGTGGAGCCGAGCATCTCGGTAAGCTCGTCGAGCACGATCTTGACGACGTTTTGCGCCGGAGAGAGCGACTCCATGACCTCTGCGGTCATGCAGCGCTCCTTGGTCTTGGCGACGAACTCCTTGACGACCTTAAAGTTAACGTCGGCCTCGAGCAGCGCCATGCGAATATCGCGCATGGCCGAAGTAATATCGGCCTCGGTCAGCTTGCCCTTGCCGCGCAGGCGGTCAAATGTGTCGTTGAGGCGATCGCTCAGGGAATCAAACACTAGTCACTCCTTAATTGGACTCGCCCACCAGGGCGCGGCAGAAATCTTTGGCATTGAACTCCTGCAGATCATCGACCTGCTCGCCCACGCCCACGCGCAGGATCGGGAGCTTGAGTTTCTCGGCCACGGCCATGGCGATACCGCCCTTAGCCGTGCCGTCGAGCTTAGTCATGATAATACCGTCCAGGCCCAGCGCCTCGTTAAACTCGAGCGCCTGGTTCAGACCGTTTTGGCCCGTCGCGGCGTCGATCACAAGCACGACCGAAACCGGCATGGGACCGGCGGCCATATTGGCGGCGCGCTTACGGGTCACATTGACCACCTTGGCAAGCTCGCGCATGAGCTCAGGGCTCGTGTGCAGACGGCCGGCGGTATCGATAAGCACCAGGTCGCTGCCGCGCTTGTCGGCCTCGTCGAGCACGTCGTAGCAAACACTTGCCGGGTCGGAGCCGCGGTCGCGCTTGATAACCGGTACGCCGGCACGCTGCCCCCACACATCGAGCTGCTCGATGGCGGCGGCGCGGAAGGTGTCGGCCGAACCGATCACCACGTTCTTGCCGCGGGCGGCCATGGCGCTCGCGATCTTACCGACCGTCGTGGTCTTGCCGGCACCGTTAATGCCCACAAACAGCACGCAGCTCGGCGTATCGGAAAACGGATCGCGCTCGATGGGCACAAAGTGCTGCTCGAGCTGCTCGGCCAGGGCACGGCGAAGCTGCGGAGCGGTCTTGAGGTTCTTCTTGGCCGCGGCATCGCGTAGGTCATCGGAGACCTGAATGGCGACCTCGGCACCCATGTCACCCATAACGAGGGTGTCCTCTAGGTCCTCCCAAAAATCCTCGTCGACCTCGCCGCCAAAGTAAAAGACCTCGTTGAGGGCCTCGCGGCTGCGCTCAAGTCCGCGCGAGAGTGCGTCAAAGAATCCCATTATGCATTCACGACCTTTCCGGTTTCGCGATCGAGTTTTTGCGAGACGACGCGACTGACGCCGTCGGCTTGCATCGAGACGCCATAGAGGACGTCAGCGTCCTCCATAGTACGGCGCTGATGCGAGATTACCAAGAGCTGCGTATCGGAGCGCAGCACATCGAGGGCGCCGATGAGCTTGGACAGGTTGGCGTCGTCGAGCGCCGCCTCGACCTCGTCCAGCACATAGAACGGCACCGTGCGTGTACGGTACACGGCAAAGAGCAGGGCGAGCGCCGTCAGGCTCTTCTCGCCGCCCGACATGAGCATCATCTTGGTGATGCGCTTGCCGCGCGGCTGCGCCACGACCTCGATACCCGTCTCGGCAGGATGCTCGGGATCGGTCATCTCCAGATGAGCCTGGCCGCCCGGGAAGAGCATAGCGAAGATCTCGCGGAAGTTCGCATCGACCTTCTCAAACGTCACCAGGAACGCCTTGCGCATCTTACGGTCGATAGCCACGGTGATCTTGGTGAGCGCCTTGCGCGCGCTCTCCAGATCGGCCAGCTGCTCCTCGATGTAATCGGCGCGGCGCTTGAGCTGCTCGTACTCCTCCATGGCAACTTGGTTAACGGGACCAAGGTTGTTGATCTGGCGCACAAGCTGGTTGAGTTCGCGCTCGGCGGCATCGCGGTCCGTGGGCGCCGGAAGCATGAGTGCTTCCTCGAGTACCGTGGTGCCATCGGCGGTAATGGCCTTAATGGCGGCCTCTACCTGCACCTCGAGCTTGCCACGCGCGACCTTGAACTCGTTTTGCGTGGCGGAGGCGGTATCGACCCGCTCCTTAGCGCGGGCAACCTCTGCCTTGGCATCCTCGATGGTCTTCTTGAGCGAAGCGGAGTCCGCCTCCTCCAGAGAGGCCTGGTCACGCAGGCGCGCTGCCCAATCCGACGCGCGTTCCAACAGGGCAGAATAGCGTTCGTGCATGGGGTCGACGCGCAGGCGCAGCAGCTCGAGCGAGCGCGAAGCCTGGCGTGTTCCGCGGATACGACGGTCGATGCCCTCAAGACGATGCTCAAGGTCGGGCACGCGGCCCTTCAGCGAACGCAAGCGCTCGCTCGTCTGGGCCAGGCGCACCTTGGCATCGGCGAGCTTACCGGCGGCCTCGGAATCGTCACGGCGAACGCGATCGAGCTCATCGTTGGCCTCGGCAATCTGGAGACCCAGGTCGCTTGCCTGTGCACGCGCCTCGTCACGCGAACGGGTGAGCTCGTCAACGCGCGGGCGCGCGGCACGAACGGCCTCGGCAGCCTGCTCGCGGCGCTTGGAGATGCGCACGCGCTCGACCTCGGCATTGTTGGCGCTTTGCTCCAAGCGGCCGATCTCGGAGAGCAGCGAGCGGCGCTCGCCCTCAAGACGGGCGATCTCACCGGCGGCATCGCCCTCGGCGGCACGGGCCTCCTCGACGGCAACGTTGGCCTCGACGACCTGATCCGACACATGCTCAAACACGGCAGCCAGATCGGGCTCAAGCCCCTCCAGCTCGCGAATGCGACGCTTACGCTCCAGAGCACCCGAGGCCTCGCCAGCATCGAGGCCCACGCGCACCAGGCCGCCACAGCTTACGCGGGCGCCATCGGGAGTCACATAGGTCACACCGTCAACGACCGGCGCCAACAGCGCGGCAGCCAAGTCATCGACCACGTAATAGCCGCCGAGCAGCGCCTCGACGACGGGTCCGTAGCCTGCGCGCACGGACAGACGATCAACCAGGCGGATACCGGCAGCGCCCTCAGCGGCGGTAGAGCCGCTCACGTCGCGCGCCACCAGCAGTGCTTCGCCCGAGGCCTTCTTTTGGTCCAGAGCCGCACGACCGGCACGCTCAAGCGTGGCGGCGTCATCAAACAGCAGCGCATCGATATCGCCGGCGAGCAATTGCTCAACCAGGCCCTCAAGCTCGCGCGGGGCCTCGAGCACGTCGCCCAGACGACCCGAGACATCGTCGCCCAGCGCACCCACCAGACGGCTCACGAGCGGCGAGCTGTCGGCCATGCGGGCATCGAGTTTCTTTTGGCTGGAAAGCTCCGAGCGCACCTCGGACAACTTGTTGCGCGCCTCGCTCTCGCGGGCACGCAGGTCCTTCAGGGCTGCACGGGCGACCTCGGTGGCCTCACGCGCATCGACCTGAGCCTGGCGCGCTTCCTCAAGAGCGCCCTCAAGCTCCTCGGCGCGGTCGCGACGGCTCTCGAGCGAGGCCGTGACCTCCTCGAGCTGTTCATCGATCTGCTCCAGGCGCGAGGCATACATGTTGTCCTCGACCTCGGCATTGCTCAAGGAATCCTTCACCTTGGCGAGCTCGAGCGCGGCGTTATCGGCTACGCGCTGCACATCGCGTTGTTCGCGCGTAAGCTTCGAAATCTGATTGTCGAGCGCCACGCGCCGCTCGTGGAGCTCGGCGGCGGCAGGACCAGCGGCGTCAACGTCCTCCTGGGCCTGCATATGCGCACCGGTCACTTCCTCAAGCTGCGCACGCGCGTCCTCAAGCTCCTCGACCACGCGACGACGCTGATGCTCGGAGCTCGAAATCTGACCGCGCATGTCAGACAGGCGCGACACCATGTTGTGGCCCTTTTCTTCGAGCAGGCGCATGTCGGAGTTAATGCGGCCGACCACATCTTGCATATGGCGGCGTTGCTCGCCCAGGTCGCCCACAAACAGGCCCTTTTCCTCGAGCATAACCTGGAGCTTCTCGAGCTCGCGCTCCTTTTCGCCCAAGCGGTACTGCGCAAGCTCAAGCTCGGCCGCGCCCTCTTTGGAGCGGCTCTCCAGGTCGTTCCACTGCGACTGCAGCGAACGCAGCTCATCGACGGCCAGCATCTGCGTAAGCTCGTTCGCGCGCGAGGACAGCTCTTTGTACTTGCGCGCGCGATCGACCTGACGCTCCAGCGGCCGCAGCTGACGGGCGATTTCCTTATTGATGTCGCGGGCACGGGTCAAGTGCTCGTCCATCGATTTAATCTTTTTGAGCGCACGCTCCTTGCGGCGTTTGTGCTTGGAGATGCCGGCGGCCTCCTCGATGAGG
Organism: uncultured Collinsella sp.; assembly: GCA_905208345.1. GTDB lineage: Bacteria > Actinomycetota > Coriobacteriia > Coriobacteriales > Coriobacteriaceae > Collinsella. Next base: position 3,232 of record CAJLOU010000055.1, on the reverse strand, counting down.
GCACGGCGCTCCTCGGGGCGGCTCTGCAAAATGGCGTCGAGCTTGCCCTGGCTGATGATGGAATGCGTATCCTTACCCAGGCCCGAATCGTGCAGGATGTCCTGAATGTCCATCAGGCGGCACGGACTCGAGTTGATGAGGTACTCGCTTTCGCCCGAGCGATACATACGACGGGTGATGGCGACCTCGTCAAAGTCGACGGGCAGCATATGGTCCGAGTTATCGAGCACCAGCGTGACCTCGGCGACACCCACCGGCTTGCGCGCTGACGAGCCCGAAAAGATGACATCCTCCATGGCCTGGCCGCGCAGCTGCTTGGCGCTCTGCTCGCCCAGGACCCACAGAATCGAGTCAGAGATGTTCGATTTTCCCGAGCCGTTGGGACCGACGATGACGGTCAGGCCCGGCTCAAACGTCATGTGGGCGCGGTCGGCAAACGACTTGAACCCTTTGAGCGTGAGGGACTTGAGATACACGGTTCCTCGCTTACACGTGCTTCTTATTGAGAATCACGCCGTTGGTGGTGTAGCCCATGCGGTCAAGTGCCTCGAGTGCAGCGGCTCCCTCGGCTTCCTTCTTTGAGGAGCCGGAGCCGCGACCCTGGCGAATACCATCGATCAACACCACGGCGGTAAAGGTGGGCGCATGCGCCGGGCCCTCGGAGCCAACGAGCTTGTACGCCGGAGGTTCGTGACCGTCGGCTTGCACGCACTCCTGCAAAAACGACTTGGGGTTCGCAGGATGCTCGGCACGCTCGGAAGCCAAATGCGGCTTAAGCGTACGGTGGATAAACTCCGCTGCGGCATCCCAGCCGGCGTCCAGGTACAGCGCGCCCACGAGCGACTCGTAGACGTTCTCGAGCGCCGAATGCAGGCCGCGCGCACCGGTACCGGTCTCGGAGGCACCAAAGATGATGATGTCGTCAATGCCCAGCTCGTGAGAAACCTCGGACAGCGTGGCGCCCGAGACAAGCGACACCTTCAGGCGCGTGAGCTTGCCCTCGTCAAACTCCGGATAGGACTCAAAGAGCGAACGGGCGACGACGGCGCCCAAAATGGAATCGCCCAAGAACTCAAGGCGCTCATAGCTGGCAGAAACCGGCTGGCCCTCGACTGCCGAGGGATGCGTAAGCGCCGCGCGCAGCAGCACCTTATTATTGAACTCATGGCCCAGGATTTCCTGGGCACGCGTAAGTCGTTCAGACAAAGCCAAGACCTAGGCCTCCCTGGCGTTTTCGATCGCGTCGACGGCGTCGGCGACAGAGTTGAGCGAGAGCAGAGTCTCGTCATCGATCTCGAGGTTGAACTCGTCCTCGATAGCCGTAACCAGCTGCAGGCGCTCGAGCGAGTTGGCATCGAGATCGTCAAAGGTGGTCTCATCGCTAATTTCGGCAACATCGACGCCCAGAACGTCAGCAGCGACCTCGGCGATCTTGTCGAAGATTTCGGAGCGGTCCATAGCGCTTCCTCTCATAGTGCATGAATACCAAAAGAATGGTACCGCCCGGGCGGTACCAAGACACGGTTCTGATTCTACCCCACGACGTGCGCCGCGAAGCACATAACAGCGCCCTAACTCGCTCTTATAAAACGATACCGTCCATAGAGTTGGCGACATTCTCAACCAGCCCGGCGCGCACGGCTTCGGCCGCCGCGAGCGTACCGTTTTTAACAGCCTCGACCGAGGTGGCGCCATGGCCGATTAGGACCACGCCACGCAGGCCCAAAAGAATCGCACCGCCCTTGGCATCACCAGAGAGCTTGGCCTTAATCTCGCGCATCTGCTTTTTAATGAGCAGCGCGGCGATCTTGGTGCCGAGCGAGGCCATAAAGGCGCCCTTGAGCTCCTGCAGCAAAAACTTGGCAGCGCCCTCGGTAGCTTTGAGAGCGATATTACCCGACATGCCATCGGCAACGACGACATCGAAGTTACCTGAGGTGAGGTCGGTGCCCTCGCAGTTACCAACAAAGCCGGGAACGGCGGCCTTCATAGCAGGGAAACAGGCCTTGGTAAAGTTGGAGCCCTTCTCATCCTCGGTGCCGTTGGCAAGCAGGCCCACGCGAGGATGCTCGATGCCCAGGACGATGCGGGCATAGGCGCTACCCATCTGGGCAAAACGCACCATGTCATCGACCTCGACATCGGGGTTGGCGCCCATATCGCACAGCACCGTCAGACCGCCGGCGCGATTGGGCAGCGCATTGGTCAGACAGGGACGCACCGGCTGCTTCTTGCCTTCGGCCATATATCTAAACGGCGTCACATAGGCGGTGGCGGCAGCGGTCATGGCACCGGTCGAGCCGGCGGAGAAGAACGCGTCCGCGTTGCCCTTTTTGATGGCGCGGCAGGCAAGCACGATCGACGATTTACGCTTGGTCATCACGGCGCGAATGGGATCGTCATCCATGGCGATAACGTCAGGCGCCTCAAGGGCCTCAACACGTGCATGGGAAGCTGCAAAGGGATTGACGATTTCGGCGGGACCAGCTGCCAAGACCTCGATATCGGGATCGGCGGCAAGCGCAGCTTCGATACCATCGAGAACAACCTGAGGTTTCTCGTCTCCGCCCACAACGTCTACACAAACGCGAACGTTACTCATATACATGCTCCTTATACAAAAATGGCCGACTCATTGAGCCGGCCATTGTGGTTCCATTTGGAACGGCATCGCATCCAGAGTATACCGTTACTCGGTAACGATAACCTCGCGGTCCTTGTAGAAACCGCAGCTGGGGCACACGTGGTGCGGAAGCTTAACAGCGCCGCAACGGGGGCACGTGGACTGAGCCGCAGCCGAGATCTTCATGTTGGCGGAACGACGGGTGTGAGTGCGGATACGACCCTGCTTTTGTTTAGGTACGGGCATAGTGACCTTCCTTATGAACTATCCAGTGTGGCGATTACGCGCAAGTAGCGATACTACCACAGTTTTACTCATCAAGCTTGAGATTCTTCAATGCTGCAAATGGATTTTCCGTGGCAGCGGCCCATTCTGCCTCTGCCTGGGCGGCGCAATCGCATTGCTCGACGTTGAGATTGCAACCGCATGTGGGGCACAGACCACGGCAATCGGGCTTGCAGAGCACCACAAACGGCGTGTCCATAACGACCGCGTCATTGATAGGCTCACCCAGATCAACGATACGGTCCTCACCCAGGAGCTCGTAGCCGTCCTCGTAGGCCTCGGGATCCTCGGGCTCCTCAAAGAGGTAGAACTCCTCGATCTCGC
>CAJLOU010000054.1 GCA_905208345.1 uncultured Collinsella sp. | reverse complement strand
TACCGCCCGTTTGTCTCATATCTAGCCCAAAGCAGGCCAGTTACTTCTTAATGCCGCGTCCCAGGCGCTCGGCGACCGACGCCACGGCACTCTCGTCGACCGAGCCGCAGCTCACGCAGCCATCATGGGCACGCATCTGGCCGGTGACCTCGTCCATTGCGAGCGGCGCCACCTTCTCGAGCTTAAAGCCCTTGCCGGCGCGCATATTCTCCTTGGCCACGCTGATCATGAGCTTAATGCGGTTGAGCTGGTTGACCTCGGACGCACCAGGATCATAGTCCACCGCAACGATGTTGCTCTCGGGGTGCTGACGGCGCAGCTCCTTGATCACGGCCTTGCCCACCACGTGGTTGGGCAAGCACGCGAAGGGCTGCGTACAGATGATGTTAGGCGCGCCGTGGTCGATCAGGTCGAGCATCTCGGCCGTGAGCAGCCAGCCCTCGCCCATGTTGTTGCACACCGAAAGCACCGTGCGGGCCTTGTCGGCCATGGTGCCGATGCGCTCGGGCGCCTCAAAGCGGCGGGACTTTTCGAGCATCTCCTCCACCGGCGTACGCATCCAGTCCACGAGCTTAATAAGCGCTTGCATGCCCGCGCGCGTAGTGCCAGAGCTTCCCAGCTCGTCCTTCTGCAGCTCGGCGTTGCTCATGGAGTACAGGAAGAAGTCGAGCAGGCCCGGCACCACTGCCTCGCAGCCCTCGCGCTCGATAACATCGACCACGTGGTTGTTGGCTGTGGGATGGAACTTGACCAGGATCTCGCCAACCACGCCCACGCGCGGCTTGGTGCCCTCGCCCACGAGCGGCATGGTGTCGAACGCGCGGATGGCCTCGCGGCACAGCTTGGTGTAGTTGTGGCGGTTAAACCTAGGCGCCAGCTTGCGGGCGCGCGCCATGTACTCCTCATAGAGTGCGTTGGCGGCACCGGGCGTGGCCTCGTACGGGCGGCAGCGGTAGAGCATCTGCATCATCACATCGCCAAAGAGCACCGCGTAGACCGCCTGCTTGAGCAGCGCCGGCGTAATCTTAAAGCCGGGGTTGTCCTCGCCAAGCGCCACGGCCGAAAGCGAAATCACCGGGATCTCGGGGTGGCCGCTCTCGCGCAGGGCCTTGCGGATGAGTGCGATGTAGTTAGTGGCACGGCAGCCGCCGCCGGTCTGGCTGATGACCACGGCTGTCTTGGACAGGTCGTACCGACCACTCTCGATGGCCTCCATAATCTGGCCCGTTACCAGAATCGACGGGTAGCAAATGTCATTGTTCACATAGCGCAGGCCGGCCTCGACAGCATCGTGATCGGTCGAGGGCAGCAGCTCCAAGTTGTAGCCGGCACCGCGGAACACCTCTTTGACCAGGTCAAAGTGAATCGGCGCCATCTGCGGGCACAGGATGGTGTAGCCCTCCTCGCGCATCTGCTCGGTAAAGGGCACCTTGGGCCACGCGGTCGAAGCACTCTCGCGCTGAGCCTCAAACGTGTACTTGCGGCTCGCGAACGCGGGGGCATCCGTGGAGGGCGCCACCGGCGCGGCATCGCCCTGCTCGTATGCCTCGCCCGCGGCCGTGGCCTCGGCCAGGCGCTCGGCCTCCTGGTCCTTAAGCGCCGCCATGAGCGAGCGGATGCGGATGCGCGCAGCACCCAGGTTGGACACCTCGTCGATCTTGAGCACGGTGTAGATCTTGCCACTGGCCTCCAGGATTTCCTGCACCTGATCGGTGGTCAGGGCATCGAGACCGCAGCCGAAGGAATTGAGCTGGATCAGGTCCAGGTCGTTGCGCATCGTCACAAAGCGGGCGACGGCGTACAGGCGGCTGTGGTACATCCACTGGTCGACGACGCGAATCGGACGCTCGGGCTTTACCAGATGCGCGAGCGAATCCTCGGTAAAGACCGCAAAGCCAAAGCTCGAGATAAGCTCGGGCAGGGCATGGTTGATCTCGGGGTCGTTATGGTAGGGACGACCGGCGAGCACGATGCCGTGACCGCCGTGGTCCTCGACCCACTTGAGAGCCTCCTCGCCCATGGTCTGGATATCCTCGTGGAAGCGCGCGTCGGCCTCAAAAGCAGCGTTGACGGCGGCATCAACCTCGGAGCGCGTGATTTTAGGACCGCGCACGCGACCGCGACCGGCCTCAGCATCGGCCACACGGTCGACGGCGAGCACCTGGTACAGGCGGCGCTTGAGCTCGGTCTTGTCGTGATACGGCACAAACGGATACAGGAACTCGATGTTCTGCTCGCGGATCTCGTCAATATTGAGCGCCAGCGCCGTGGGGTAGCTCATGACGATGGGGCAGTTATAGCAGTTGCCAGCCGTCGGATCCTCCTTGCGCTCCCAACGCACGCACGGCATCCAGATAAAGTCGACGTCACGGTCGATGAGGTTCATCACGTGGCCATGGCTCATCTTGGCCGGATAGCATACGCTCTCGGACGGCATGGACTCGATGCCCGCCTGGTAGGTCTTCTTGCTCGACTGGTCGGACAGCTGCACGCTAAAGCCCAGGCGCGTAAAGAACGCGTGCCAGAAGGGGTAGTTCTCGTACATGTTGAGCGCGCGCGGGATGCCGACGGTGCCGCGCGGGGCCTCGTCGGGGCTCAGGACCTCGCGGTTAAAGAGCAGCTCGTTTTTCTTTTTGAAGAGGTTGGGGGCCTCGGTCTTCTGCTTTTTGTGGCCGGCGCCCTTCTCGCAGCGGTTGCCGGTAATGAAGCGCCTGCCACCGCCAAAGTCGTTGACGGTAAGCTGGCAGTTGTTGGAGCAACGGCCGCAGCGGACATGCTTTTGCGTCACGGTGAGGTGCGCGATGTCCTCAGCCGAAAGAATGGTCGAGGTGCCGTCGGCGCCGGCGCGATCGCGGGCGAGCAGGGCCGCACCGTAGGCGCCCATGCAGCCGGCGATGTCGGGACGCACGGCATGAACGCCGGTGAGCTGCTCAAACGCGCGCAGCGTGGCATCGGACATAAAGGTGCCGCCCTGGACGATTACCTGGCTGCCGATCTCCTTGGGATCGCGCAGCTTAATGACCTTGAACAGGGCATTCTTGATGACGGAATAGGACAGGCCGGCGGCGATGTCGCCCACCGTGGCGCCTTCCTTTTGCGCCTGCTTGACGCGCGAGTTCATAAAGACCGTGCAGCGACTTCCCAGGTCGACCGGGGCTTTGGCATGGATGGCGGCGTCGGCGAACGCGCGCACGTCCATGTTCATAGAGACGGCGAAGCTCTCGATAAAGCTACCGCAACCCGACGAGCAGGCCTCGTTGAGCATGATGTGCTCGATGACGCCGTCCTTGACGCGCAGGCACTTCATGTCCTGGCCGCCGATGTCCAGGATAAACTCGACGCCGGGCAGGAATGCCTTGGCGCCGCGCAGGTGCGCAACGGTCTCGATCTCGCCGGAGTCGGCCTTGAGCGCCTCGATGAGCAGCGCCTCGCCGTAGCCCGTAGTTGTCACGTGGCCGATGGTGCAGCCAGCGGGGATGTGGTTGTAGAAATCGGCCATGATGACCTTGGCCGTGCCCAGGATGTCACCGTTGTTGTTGCCGTACCAGGTGTGCAACAGCTGGCCGTCCTCGCCCACGAGCGCGGCCTTCATGGTGGTGGAGCCGGCGTCGATACCGATGAACACGCGGCCGGTGTAGCCGTCGAGCTTGCCCTTGGGGACGACCTCGGTGTCGTGGCGAGTCTTGAACTCGGCAAAATCCTCGTCGGTGGCAAAGAGCGGATCCAGACGCTCGACCTCGGCACCCTGTGTGTCACCCAAGGCATCGATAGCCTCGATGAGCTGCGGGAACGCGCTGAGCTTGTTGGACTCATGCGCCATGGCGGCGCCGCTCGCCACAAACAGGTGAGCGTTTTGGGGCACAATGCGGTGCTCCTCGTCCAGGTTGAGCGTGAGGTAGAAGCGGTGGCGCAGCTCGGAGAGGTACTGCAGTGGGCCGCCCAGGAAGGCGACGTTGCCGCGGATGGGACGGCCGCACGCCAGACCCGAGATGGTCTGGGTCACGACGGCTTGGAAGATGGAAGCGGCGACGTCCTCGGGACGGGCGCCTTCGTTGAGCAGCGGCTGTACGTCGGTCTTGGCAAAAACGCCGCAGCGGCTGGCGATGGGATAGATGGTGGTGGCGTTGGCCGCGAGTTCGTTAAGGCCGCTGGCGTCGGTGTGCAGCAGAGTGGCCATCTGGTCGATGAAGGCGCCCGTGCCGCCGGCGCAGGTGCCGTTCATGCGCTGCTCGATGCCGTTGTCGAAGTAGATGATCTTGGCGTCCTCGCCGCCCAGCTCGATGGCAACATCGGTGGCCGGGATGAGGGTCTCGACGGCACGCTTGCTGGCGATGACCTCCTGGACAAACTCCAGGTCGAGCCACTGGGACAGCAGCAGGCCGCCCGAACCGGTAATGGCGCAGGTCATTTGGGCCGTCGGCAGCACGGTCGCGGCACCCTCGAACAAGTCGCGGGTGCAAGCGCGGACGTCGGTGTGGTGACGCTGGTACTTGGCGTAGACAATCTGGTTGTCGTCGTTGAGCACAGCGAGCTTAACGGTGGTGGAGCCCACGTCGATGCCCAGGTGCAGGTTGCCGCGGGCGGCCTCGGGGTTGAAGATCGCGCCTTCGGGGGCCTGGGCGGCGGCTACGGGCTCGGCGGTGGCGGGCTCGCTGACGACGGACGTCTCCCCTGCCACGTTCTTGGCATCGGCAACTGCCTCGGCAACTTTCTCGGCAGCCGCGGTCGCGGCCTTCTGCGCGGCATCCACCACGGCGGGTGCAGCCTCACGCGCGGCAGCGACCATACGGTCCTTGATGCCCTCGACGAGTTTGCTCATTGTCTCTCCTCTTAGTTGTTTGACTCGACAGCTGCGGCGGTGTCGGCCGCGTCCTCGAGCTGTAGGTTCAATAGCTTCATGCCGTATTCCGGCACGTTGATATCAATGGGTTGGCCATACAGGTCACCAGGGCGCACAAAAGCGAGCACCGTCATGATGCGCGCCATGGTCTCGGGCGATTCGGTAAGCCCGCGCTCAAACCAGCGCTGAATCATGCCGACCTCGGCACTCACGACGTAGGTAACGTAATAGTCAAAGAACGTGCCCAGCGCCAGGCCCAAAATGCCCGTCTGCGCACGCGGCACCACGGCCTCGCGCGCTGTATCGATAATCCTTTTAATGAAGGCGGGGTCGCCGCCAGGGCCCAGCAGGGCACCGATAAGATCACGATTTGCCGCAAGATAGCGCAGCAGCTCAACCGAACCGGGCGCCGGCTCGAGCTCGTCGATGTTGTGATAGAGATCGGGCAGCTGAGCTGCGGTGATGAGCTCAATGCGCTCACGGATCTCGGCCAGCAAGCCGTCCTCGATTTGATTGATAAAGTCGGGAATATCGCGGTAGTGCGAATAGAACGTGCGGCGCGTAAGGCCGGCACGCTCGGTGAGCGACGCGACGTTAATGCGCGAAAGGTCGCCGCTTTCGGCAAGCTCGCTGGCAAGTGCCTGGCGAAGGGCACGCTGCGAGCGAAGGGACCGGCGATCGCATTTCTCGAGCTGGGACAAGCGTCCTCCTTGTTACTCAGCCTGTGCGCTATTGCACAGTGCGAGTATTATTGCACACCGTGTGCATCAACACGTAAAGGCAATATTTGGGATGTGACGAAGGGGCAGCCTCTTTGTCACATCCAGCGACCGCCTAGGTTGTGCCGGTTGTGCCAGGCTTTTAGAGCGGCATTACCGATTGTCCAAAATGTCATTCGTGGGTAGAATAGTGTCGACGGCAGCCCAAGTTCTGGAAAGCTGGGCAGCGCCGTTGCTTGGATTAAGGGGTCAACGCCTTAGCGGCGGCGACCCCTTTTACGTTGCTTCGAACGTTGCTTGAGTGCCTCGGAAAGCCCGACGAGCGCTGTGAAGAACGAGACCAAAGCGGTCAGAAGTCTCACAAAATCAATCAGATCGGTCATGGGCATCACCTCCCATCAGATGGAGGGCGTTGCCCGGCACATGGAACTGCCGCCAACAGTATCAATTCTATCAAAGCGCAGTTAGATATGCGAATGTTTGTTCGTATTTCAAGAGACCAGCGTCACCTGTGACAAAGGGGCTGTCCCTTTGTCACATTATTCGATGACGGTGCGGGAATTCTGCTTACGCATGGTGGCGAGCATGTGTTTGGGGACGGCGTGGACCATGCAGTTGCCGATGGTCGCGCTCGCGGCGGCCTTGGCCGCGTCACTGCCATTCTTGGTCGCATAGCTGTGGCGGAAACGCTTGAGCATGGCGATGTCGTTGCCGCCGTCGCCGTAGACCGCGACCTCGTCCTCGGCAATACCGTAGTAACCCGCCAGCCAGGCCACGCTCTCGCCCTTGTTGCATGCCACGTCCGTAATCTCAAACATCACCGGATCGAACGGAGCGTTGACCACACGGTCCGAACGCTCAGCAAGATACGCCTTAAGGTCACGCTCCAGCTCGGGCGAGGTCACGCGACAATTGATCTTGCATACATCGTGACGCAAGATATCGCCGATCGACTGGTCGAAATACTGCTCCTCATGATACCCGCCACGCGCGCGCATGCCGCGCATCACAATACGCTTGACGGGGCTGTCCTTTTTAAAGCCCGCTTGATGCATCTCGAACGATCCGCTCGAAAACATGCCGTCGGGCGTGGAGCAGTCAAAACAGATATCCGGAAACTCCTTGAGCAGCTCCTCGGTGATTTGTGGGTCGATGGTCCAGGTCTTGAGCACTTCGCCATGGCTGTCGCGCACGATGGACCCATTGGAGCAGCAGGCATCGAGCGCCAGCCCCGTAAAGCCATGCTCGCCGATCGGCAACGTCGAGCGTCCAGTCGCGGGAACCACGTGCAGGCCAGCCTCAGTCAGCTCGCGAATGGCGCGGCGGATAGTCCCATCTGCCTCGTGCAGGGCGTTCAGCAGCGTTCCGTCTAAGTCACTCGCAAACATCTTGATCATGGGCATGCCTCTCTTTCGTCTGCACGATATTTTAGACGAAAGAGAGGCATGCCCATACAAGGGTGTTCCAACGCGCCTGGACATTCGCTTCCGCAGGGCAACGGTGCCCCAGCGCGTTAAGGCAATCGCCGCAAGCGATTTTTCAGCCGATAAAACAGCGCCGTCGTCAACGTCAGCACCGCCAACATAGCTGCGAATACAATCGCCGGTGTCCATCGATCATATGCAACCCCGTACGCCAATTGGCCGATAGGTGTTGCGCAGGAAAGGACCATGTAAACGACCGAAAGCACTTTTCCGCAGAGCTCAGTCGGCGCTGCCCGCTGAACAAACGCGATGATTTCAACCGACGCAATGCTTGCCCACACCATGACCCATGCCGAACCAACCGCAAACACGGTGAACACGCATGCATCTGCGCCGAACAGTTGCGCGACAATAATCGGTGCGACTCCAAAACAGATCATCGCAACATATCGACATATGCCATTGAAAGAAAAGCGATGCGGCCAAATGCCGACCATGCCACTGCCGGCAAGACCACCCAAGCCCATAGTAACCTCAACTATCCCAACGCAGGACGATTGCATGCCGAGATGCTTTGTAACAATAATGGGAGCGCCAATCGTCAGCCCAACCAACGCAAGGTTCAAAACGGCCGCAAGCAAAATCACAGCGACCAATGATGCATTTTGCAACAGATACCGAATTGACTCCCGAAAATCGTTTCGGCATGTCGTGCGAGTTGCGCCGTCTCTCATCGTTTCAGATGAGGCATTTTGCTTGAGTGCGCCCCCAAACAACAGAGCTGACATCGCAAACGCCACCGACGCGGTTGTGCAAAGAGCATCGATGCCAAAGCACCCATAGACTGCCGTCCCGACCACAGGACCCAAGATATTGCTCACCATGGTCACCTGCGAAACCAATGCAGTGGCCCACTCAACCTTCTTTTCACCCGCCATGCGCACCGTCTCCATTTGGAGCATTGGCTTCAGCAGCGATTGAACGCCATATTGAACACAAAGTATCGCAACTACGACGACCGCAAGAGGCAATGAGTGCTTCATGGGGATAGACAGCAGTGATGCAGCCATCAGAGCAATGCCGAGGGCCACGAGGACCTCGCGATGTCTTCCCCTATCCGCCAAGATTCCGCCAACCGGAGTTGCAAGTACGCCGGGTATGAACGCTATCGCCACGACGACGCCATATAACGTTGACGATCCACTGCAATCGAACAAGTAAAGTGGATACGCAAAGCACAGCGCCGACAGCATCGAATACGTGCACAGCTGCGCAACCAGAAGTTCCGCAAGCCTGATTGACCGCACTGTTTTTGATTTCAACGAGACGCCGACGTCTCTCAGCCCAGCCATAAGTCCGCCCCCCATACATACCGCTAGTATGTATTTATCGACCTGAAAAGGGCAGCCGGAGCTGCCCTCACAAATCAATTACATACCGTTGGTATCTATATTACCACCCGGCACGGTCCCATACGTCCCAAATCCGCGCCGTTGTCTGGAGCACTTCCTCACCCAAATCGAGTCCCACCGCGGCGGCCATCTGCGCCAAACATTGAGCGCGAGCGAGCATTCGATCCTTGGGCTCGAGCGGACGAAACAGTGGCAGCAACCAGAGATTCGCCAGCAACGATACGGCCTCTGCCGCTTCGCGCGGGCATTCGCACGCAATGGATCCGTCGGCGATGCCCTCCTCGATCACCGGCAAGAGACAGCCATCGGCCGACTCGTCAAATGAGCCCTGGTACTGCATCGCCAGTAGACGCGAGCTTTTTACCGGATCTGCTGCAGGACGCATACGTGCCCATAGCTCAATTTGCGGAACAACGGACTCGGGAGCGTAAAGCCTTTTTAGCTTTTGGGCGCCGGTCATATTACCGACGCCAAGCATCGAGCGACGGTGCTCAACAATCGGAGTCATCGCCCGATCAAACGCGGCGTTGAAAATCTCTTCTTTGCTCTTGAAGTGATGATAGACAGCGCCCTTGGTCATGCCATCGAGACGGTCAACGATATCTTGAATGCTCGTCCCCTCATAACCCTGTGCACAGAATAGCTCCAGTGCCGCGTCGAGAATCTTCGCGACCGTCTCCTCGGGATATTTATTGCGACCCATAATCCGTCCATCCGCAACACAAGCCTTATGCCTCACTGCAGTATTTTAACGTTGCAGATGACAGACGGTCGGCCCTACACCGCGGCGGGGCCGTGTTCGCCGGTACGGATGCGGATGACTTCTTCGACCGGCTCGACCCAAATCTTGCCGTCTCCGACGGCGCCGGTACGGGCGGCGTTGCAGATGATGTCGACAATTCCGTCAACGTGCTCATCGGCGCAGATGAGGGTGAACTGCACCTTAGGAATCGTATTGACAAGCAACTCGTTGCCGCGTACGTATTCCTTCCAGCCATGCTGCGCGCCGCAGCCCTGCACCTGGTTGATAGTCATACCGCGAACATCGGCAGCAAACAACGCATCTTTAAGAACCTCAAGCTTCTCAGCACGAACGATAGCCGTGATCTTTTTCATAATGAATTCCTCTCTTCAATAAAGAAATGAATTGTCCTTCACATGGCACGGGTTTCCCAGGTGCCGCAAACCAACCTCAGAAATCAAAAAGTTCAACTGACTGGTCTTAGCAGGTTTCCCAAGTGCCGCAGATTGCCGTGAAAGAGGAGCGAAGCGTACTTAAGTACGTGAGCGACGATTGAACGGCAAGGTGTGGTGCTTGGGGAAGCTGCTAATCGAGTCCGGAGAACGAGGGATACGCGCTCTCGCCGTGTTGACTCGCATCCAGGCCCAGCGCCTCGTCGGCCTCGTCCACACGCAGGCTGCCGTGGAACAGCGCCTTGACCACCGCGGCGATTACCAAGTCGAGTACCAGCACAATAGCGACCGTCACCACAATGCCCAAGATCTGCGAGATGAGCAGCGACACGTCGCCCGTGTAGAACAGGCCGCCCTTACCGGTCCACGAAAGCTCCGGCACGCAGAACAGGCCCGTGAGCACGCCGCCCAAGATGCCGCCAATGCCGTGGCAACCGAACGCGTCGAGCGCGTCGTCGTAGCCAAACTTGGTCTTGAGATGACTGATAGCCAGGTAGCAAACGGGCGATACGATCAGGCCCATGACCAGCGCCGCCCACGGCTCGACAAAGCCCGCACCCGGCGTGACCACCACAAGGCCCGCAACCAGACCGGTGCTGGCACCCACCAGCGTGGGACGGCCGGTATGCACGCGCTCGACGGCAAGCCACGAGACCATGCCCGCTGCGCTGGCCGTCACGGTGTTGAGGATGGCAAGTGCCGCCACGGCGTCGGCCTTGAACTCGCTGCCGCCGTTAAAGCCAAACCAGCCAAACCAAAGCAAGCCGGCGCCCAGCGCCACAAACGGCACGTTATGCGGGCGATAGCTCACCATGCCAAAACCGCGACGACGGCCGAGCATCAAGCAAAGAATCAGACCCGTCAGACCGGACGAGATGTGTACCACGTCGCCGCCGGCAAAGTCGAGCGCGCCGACAATGTCGCCGATAAAGGAGCCCTCGCCGCCCCAAACCATGTGGGCAAGCGGCGCATAGACCACGAGCAGCCAAATGCCCAGGAAGGCCGCCATGGCACCAAACTTAACGCGGCCGGCCAGGCTGCCCGTGACGATGGCGGCAGTGATCATGGCAAACGCCATCTGGAAGGCGATGTTGATGATCTGAGGGTAGACGGCACCATCCGCAGCATTGCCCTCGGCCGCCTGCAGCACCTGGCCGAGCACCGGCAGGCACAGCAGCTGGTCAAGGCCTCCAATAAACGGGCTCGAGCCGTCGCCGCCGTAGGCCAGCGACCAGCCGGCAACAATCCACAGCACACCAACCAGGCCAATGGCGCCAAAGCACATGAGCATGGTGTTGATGACATTTTTGCGCCTAGACAGGCCGCCATAGAAAAACGCCAGACCCGGTGTCATTAAAAACACGAGCATGGTGCAGATGAGCATAAACGTTGTCGAACCTGTATCGTACATTCGCTCCCCCTTGATCGCATGAACGTTGTCGGCGCCCATAATGCGGCCGAGGGGCAACTGGTGTAGACCAGATACGGCGTTGTTAAACGCTGCGTTGTCGAATGGAAACGGTGCCGCAATCTTGGAAACGGCGCGGCAACGGACGCGAAACGAACGGGAAATACGCGAGCAAGGAAGCCGTGAGCGCGCCCGTCCCGGCTAGTGGCGGAACAGCTCGCGGGCTCGGTCACGAAGGTCGGTAGCTCGGATGACGCCCTCGTAGCGGTTGATACGCAAGCGCGGGAAGGCATTGAAGAAGCGCAGGTCGCGGCGGCTGAGTGACACGCTCGGCACCGGACGGCTTATGCGCTTGCCGGCAAGGCGACGACTGAGCGACGGACGCGGCATGCTCGGCGCGGCATCGGCCACGCGGCGGGCAGCAAGTGCCAGGCCGCGAGCACCATCCGCGATAAACGTCGGCATTGAAGCCTTCTCGCGCAGGGCATCGAGCGCGGCGTCACCCAGCTCGGCCAGCCACGCGTTAACGGCACGGCTACGGATGTGCGTCTGTGTCACCGAGTCAATCGTCGATTCGGGAATGCGCTCGAGCATTGAGTCGGACGCGTCGGCAAGCGACTCGTTGATGCGGTCCGCAAGGTCGGTCCGGACGCGCTCCAGCTGATCAGACAGACGCCGCCAGCTCGCCAACGAGCACACCGCGTCGACCATCATCGCGACCGCGACGATAAAGGCGGACAACCGCACAATCAGTACCGGCAGATGGCCAAGCAGCCCCAGCAATGCCGGCTCCACTAAACGGCAAATACACAACGAACCCAAGCCAAACGCGCAGGCCCAGTACAGACAGATGCGTCCGTGCAAGTTAAACGGCAGGTGCGAGTAATCCCAAAAGCGAGCGCCCGTTGTTTTTTCCAACAGCACGCCCACGCTGTACTCAATCACGCTGCATACGAGCGCTGCAGCGACAAACTGGCTCGAGGCATCCGGAATCCCGCGCAACAGCAACCAGCAGGCAATGCCGCCCACACCATAGATAGGACAACACGGCCCCAGCAAAAAGCCACTGTTGGCAAATCGTCCGTGATTGAGCATGGCGCATACTGTCGACTCCCATGCCCAACCGCAAAACCCGTAAAAGGCAAACGAGAGCACCAGTGCCGAGAGTGGGCAGGCGGCAAGCGTCGCACCGCCAAACGCCATATCAATCGCGGTCCCCACCGTCTACCCTCTCCTCTTTTCGCTCGATGCTTTACTCACGCTATCGTCTGTCTCGTCCTTGCGCCGCAGACGACCGGCGACCGTCTCACGCAGAGCACACCATTTATCCGCCAGGCACACAATCCACGCCTCACGACACGTCGGCGGCACCGGCACCAGCGGAAACATATGGCGCACGATAATATTCCGCTCACGAGACGTCAGCTCAAAATCCTCTTCGGCTCGCGCCAGGGCAAAAAACGGGTGGCGAAAGCCATGCAGCCGATGGCTTGGGTCGGGATCGTGCCAGTCATAGAGAAAGTAATCGTGCAGCAGGGCCCCGCGCAGCA
>CAJLOU010000053.1 GCA_905208345.1 uncultured Collinsella sp. | reverse complement strand
GACCCAGAAGAAGGCCGCCGCGGAGCTCGGCCTGTCCGCAGCCACACTCGGGCACCTGGAACATGGGAGACGGCGGTCGACGAAACTGGAGAGGAGGTATTACGAGCTCCTGTGCGAATTGAAGGGAGCGCTCCCGCAAACTGCCTATTGACAACTTATAGGAGCGTCGGTTTTGTTTTTGCGATTTTCCGTATGGTCGGAGGTTCGCTATCCAGCCCCGTAATCCGGCATAGTTTTGTTCGCGACGGCACAGCCGCGCGTTTAAGCGCGGGGCCGGTGGGGCATTTTTGCCCCACCGGCCCCTATCCCAGCTCTATTCCGGCGCTACTCCGGCTTGGTTTCTACCGTGGGGGTCTTGTCCGCCGCAACCGGAGTGCGGGCGGTGTCCATGCTCAGGCAGTGTTTAGGACAGCTTTCGATGCACTCGCCGCACACCACGCAGGCATACGGGTCGATCGACCAGGTACCACCCTTGCGATCGACCGCAAGCGCGCCCGCCGGGCAACGGCGCGCGCACATGCCGCAGCAGATGCACACGTCCATGTCGTTGACGATATGTCCGCGCAGGCGCGCAGGCGCCGCGAGCTTCTCCTGCGGATAGCACACCGTTACTGGCCGCTTGACCATAGAACCCAAGGCCGTCTTGGCAAATGTCAGCAAACTCATGCCGCGCCTACCTTTCCGTGCAGCTAATGCAGGGGTCGATGGTCAGGATAATCATGGGCACGTTGGCAAGGAGCACGCCCTGCAGCGCATGCGTCAGACCCGCCAGGTTCTGCGACGTCGGCGTGCGCACGCGGAAACGGTCCAGGTTCTTGGTGCCGTTACCGCGCACATAGTAATACGCCTCGCCGCGCGGTTGCTCAATCACAACCTCGCCGCGCGCGCCGTCGGCCGGTGTGAGCTTGGTACGCCCGCCGATGCCGTCGTGCGGAATCCTGCCGACAAGCTCCTTGATAATGTCCATGGCCTGCGTGACCTCGGCGCAACGCACCTGGCAGCGGGCATAGCAATCGCCATCGGTAGCAACGATGGGCTCAAACGCGGCCAGATCCGCATAGGCGCCGTCGCCGAACATGCGCACGTCGTAATCCACGCCCGAGGCGCGGCCGAACGGGCCGACCATCGACAGATCCAGCGCGTCTTTCTTGCTGATCACGCCCACGCCATGCAGGCGCTCGCCGCAGCTGTTGTCGTCCAAAAACGTATGCACCACGGCCTCGTAGTCAGGGCGCATAGCGTCGAGCGTCTGGACAATACCCGCCAGCTCGGAATCCTCAATGTCGTGTTTAAGGCCGCCAATCTCGTTAATCGACAGAATCACGCGACCGCCGCAAGTGCTCTCAAAGATCTTGAGAATCTGCTCGCGCAGCGTCCACGAACGATAGAACAGTGCCTCAAAGCCAAAGGCATCGGCGAGCAGGCCCAGCCACAGCAGGTGCGAGTGAATGCGCGAAAGCTCATGCAGAATGGTGCGGATATACTGCACGCGACCAGGCACCTCGATGCCGAGCATGCGCTCGCAGGCGCTGGCGTAGCCACAGCTATGGCCCACGGCGCAGATGCCGCAGATGCGCTCGGCGATATAGCAAAACTGATGCATATCGCGCTTTTCGGTGAGCTTCTCGAGTCCGCGGTGCACAAAGCCGATCTGAGGAATTGCCTCGATGACGCGGTCATCCTCGATCACCAGGTCCAGATGAAGCGGCTCGGGCAGCACCGGGTGCTGCGGGCCAAACGGAATTACGGAGCGATGAGCCATGGACCTTACGCCTCCTTTTTCTGCTTGTCGCGGGCGGCCTTGGCGGCAAGCGCCGCGCGGACCTTGGCCGCTTTCTCGGGATCCATGGCAGCGAGCTTTGCCTCCATCTCGGCAGCCTTGAGCGCGGCCTTCGCAGCAGCCTCATCGTGCTGAGCATCGGAGCCGGCAGCCGCAGCGGGCTGAGCAGCGACGCCCGCGGCGTCGCCGGCGCTCGCCGCAGCCGAAGCATCGCCGGCACTCGCAGCGCTCTCCCCTGCAGCAGCCGCAGCCGCGGCGGCCTTCTCGGCAGCGGCCTTGCGCGCCTTGGCCTCGGCGGCGGCACGCACCTTCATGGCTTTCTCGCGCGCGGCCTTCACCTCGGGCGTGATAACGCTCATGGGTTCGGCAGTCGAGACCTGGTAGAAAAAGCCCTTAAAGTCAATCTGCATATCGGTGATGGCAAGACCAAACAGGTCGTGCGTTTCGTTTTCAAACGGGAATACCGCCGGATAGTACGAGCTGATGGACGGAATCTCCTGGTACTGGTCGATGCCCTCAACCATCAGGTTCTCGATCGCATAGCTGCCGTCCTGCGCAATATGCTCCTGAGCAGCACGAACGTCGATAAACGTATAGACCAAGCGATACGATCCGTCGTCCACACAGCGCTCGGCATGCATCTGCACAAAGCGCGCGCCGACGCCCTTGAGCGCCTGGACATGTGACAGGAGCTCATCGATCCCGACGGTAGTATAGATAGCCTTTTGCATTACTCGCCCTCCTTTGCAGCGGCGGGCGCGTCGCCGGCCGCGGACGTCCCAGCAGGCGCATCGTCAGCCCCGGCCCCCGCAGCCACAAACCCGCCCTCGCCCAGCTCAACGCCACCATCCCAGGTAGCGGCGCCGCCCACGGTAAGCGGATCGCCGCCAGCACGCATCACGGCCTCCTTCTGATCCAGGATGCCGCACGCCTCCACGATGGCATCGATCACCGTCTCGGGGCGAACGGCGCACCCGGGCGCGTACACATCCACGGGAATCGCGCGGTCCACGCCGCCGATCACGTTATAGGCATCGCGAAACACGCCGCCCGAGCACGCGCAGATACCGCATGCCACCACACACTTGGGCTCGAGCATCTGGTTGTAGATCTGGCGCACGACAGGCAGGTTCTGGGCATTGACCGACCCCGTCACCAAAAAGATATCCGCATGCTTGGGGTTGCCGGTGTTGACCACGCCAAAGCGCTCCGCATCGAACAGCGGCGTGAGCGAGGCCAGCACCTCGATATCACATCCGTTGCAGCTCGAACCGTCGTAATGAATAACCCACGGCGAGCGCGACATTTTATGATCCATGGATGCCGCCTCCTAAATAAAAACGTCGACGAGGATGGGCATAAGGTTGAGCAGGCCAAACACCAGCGCCACGCCCCATCCGAGCCTAAAGCAGCTGCGCCAGGTGCTGCGTGCGAAGGTGTTGTCGATCAGCACCTCGACAAAATACGTCGCAGCCATCACGACCAGGGCTACAACCCAGCTCACGGGGTTGTCCCAAACAAAGAACATGCCCACCCACATCAAAAACAGCACGGTCTCGCACCAGTGCATAAGGGTCATCTTGGCCAGCGTGCCGCCGCTCATCTCGGTGGCGACGCCCTGGACGATCTCCTGATGCGCGTGATGCGAGTACGAAAGGTCAAACGGCGACTTGCGCAGCTTGATGGTGAGCACCGCGAGCAGCGCGAGGAAAATGGGCGCGCTGTACACGATGATGGGGGCCGACTGCCCCGTCACGGCGATGGAATCGAAGCTGTCGGTGGCAAGGTACAGGCCCACGCTCATCAGCAAAACGGCGGGCTCGTAACTCATGACCTGCAGCAGCTCACGGTCGGCGCCGACCTGGGCAAACGGGCTTTGCGTCGAGGCGGACGCCAACACCACAAAGATCGCAGCGAGGGTCACCATAAAAGCGCACAACAGCGTGTTGGAACCCGACACAAAGATGCCGCCGCCCACCACGGTAAAGATGAGCGCGCACGCCATGTAGGTATCGTCCATGGTGTTTACGCTGGCGGGGGCCTTGCGCAGCAGCTTGGCCACATCGTAGAAAGGCTGGAGCAGGCGCGGGCCCACGCGGCCCTGCATGCGGGCCGAAAGTTTGCGGTCAACGCCGTCGATCAGGCCGCCCACAAGCGGCGCCAGTAAGGCAAATGCCACGGTGCCAATAAAAATGCCCACGACGCCCGAACCTTCAAAATACTTGCCGCGCAGCACCGAGGGCGCACTCATGGCAAGTCGCTCGGGCCCAATCCACGCGCAACACAGCAGCGCAAACAAGATAATGCTGCAGCACACGACGCTACCCGCGGGGCCAATACGCTTCTCGCCAAGGGCGTCCTCCGAGTACCAATTGCGCTTTTCGGCCTTCACCTCGTGTCCCATCGAGCCGCGGAAATGGCGATATTTGTCGGTCCCCACGCCCGAAAGGTACACGTTGACGTGCGGTTTGTTGCTCACGCGGAATGAAGTCAGCAGCACCACGGCGATAAACGCCACGATAACCACCATCAGGTACATGGCGTCCTTGCCAATAACGTACGGCACGCGGCCAAACACCATGGCCAAGTAAGGCGACACCAGACCGCTCGAGATAACCGGGAACGCCACGCAGCACAGAATCAGCAGCGCGGCGATGGTGTTGAGGGCCATCCATTCGGTCTTATGGACATTGACCTCAACGTTTTGAGCCGTGGGGTCGACGCCCGAAAGCTTGGCAAGCCACTTGCCCCAGAAGAAGAAGGTCGCGGCCGAGCCAAAGGCAAGTACCATGATCATGAGCACGTTGCCGGTCTGCGCGAACGCCACCAGAGCGCCCCACTTGGACACGAGCATGCCAAACGGCGCCACAAACATGCCCATGATGCCCAGCATCATCAGGCGCGTCAGGTGCGGCATGCGGCTGAACATACCGTCCATGTCCTCGATATTGCGGCTGCCGATATGATGCTCGGCCGTGCCCACGCACAGGAACAGCAGCGACTTTGCCACCGTGTGGAACAGGATCAGGAAGATGGCCGCCCATACGGCCTCGGGCGCGCCGACACCCAAGCAAGCACTGATGAGGCCCAAGTTGGAAATGGTGGAGTACGCGAGCACGCGCTTGGCATTGCTCTGCGAGATGGCCATAAGGGCAGCGAGCAAAAACGTGATGGCGCCCACGCTCGTGACCATAAAGCCGGTCACGGGATAGATGGCATAGAGCGGGCTCAGCTTGACCATCAGGAACACGCCGGCTTTGACCATGGTTGACGAGTGCAGCAGGGCGCTCGTGGGCGTGGGGGCAACCATGGCACCCAACAGCCAAGTGTGGAACGGCATCTGTGCGGCCTTGGTGAGCGCGGCGAGCGACAACAGGATGACCGGCATCACCAGCAGCGCGGACTGCGCGGTTCCGGCGCCGGAAAGCTCAATCATGCCCGAGATGGTCAGCGGCATGCCGTTAACGTGCAGGTACATGAGTCCGGCCAAAAACGCGATGCCGCCCAGCATGTTGAGGATGATCTGGTTAAAGGCGTTCTTGATGGCCTCGGGCGTGCGCGTATAGCCAATCATAAGGAACGAGCACACGGTGGTGATTTCCCAGCCGCAGAACAGCCACTCAAGGTTGTCGCTCGTCACGATGACGAACATGGCCGAGAGGAACAGGAACATAAGCGCCAGGAACTGCGGGCGACGGTCGGGCGCGGTCTGCCCGCGCAGCGCGGCCTCGTGCTCGTCATGGGCCTGGAAGTCCTTCATGTAGCCCAGGGCATACACGCAGATAAGGCTGCCGACAATGCCGACGGCGAGGACCATGATTACGCTCATGTAGTCCAGGTAGAGCGGGGTTGCGGTGACGGCTTCGGTCGCGGGCAGCGTCATGGCTGCAAAGGCAAGCGAGCCCACCAGCTGGACTATGCCGAGCACCGTGGTGAGCGCGTTCCTATATTTGTACGCGTTGTACAGGATGACGGCGCACAGGATGACGTCGATGACGGAGCTGATGATCGAGAGCACATGCGAGGTGCCGGAGGCAACCTCAAAGCTCTGCGGACCCATGCCAAAAAACATGACGGCGACTACAACTGTCACCGCCATAATAATGCCGGAACCTATGAGCCCCACCGCATCGCGGGCGCGGTCGCCGCGCGCGAACAGCATGCCCAGCGCCGGTACCAGCGGAAACAGGGTAAGGAAATACAGTAGCGTCATACCATCACTCCCCCATGCAAAAACGCTGCAATTGTTTAACGTTATAGCTCAATTGATGAGTAGCGGCGGCAGGTTTTCGGTCAACTGGGGAGTTTTAGGCGTACGGGGCAAGGGTACGTCCGCATTGGAGTAGAGGGGCGGCAAGAAAAATGCGCCCCTGTGGGCGCACCATCCCGTTCGCTATTCCGCCTTTTTAACGCGCGGCTTGCGACCCCGCGGCTTATCGACCAGTGCGGACTCACCGCTCTCGCGGTACTGACGGCACCAAGCCTTGACCGAAGACTCGCTGGGAATCTTGTGCTTGATCATGGCCTCGCGAACCGTTAAGCCGTTTTCCAAGCGATCCTTAACCACGGCGAGCTTAACTTCGTACGAATAGGTGTGATGATGCGAACCGGCGTTGAGAACGGCGTCGGCACCGCCCACAGCATACGCGCGGGCCCACTGACGAGCCGTGGCCTGGGGAATGTCAAGCTCCGCAGCGAGGGCGCGATGACCGACCCCCTCTTGGAGGATCTCGACGGCGCGCTGCCTAACCTCAGGCGCATGCGTGCGAGTCCTAGTTGCTTCCGACATACCTGCCACTTCTTAGCCTTAACCGTTAATCTGCTTTCTTACGTGCAAGTTAGATAGTAGCATTTTACTGTTTGCTCAAAGCAGTTAATTAAAATAGACGCGGCGTTATCTGGGCATTTGGCACCAAATTACGACATTTCTTTATCGATTATTTACGCTGGTAGCTGACTCACGGCTAATCGTCATTCGCTTGTCAACAAAATTGGCATCTCTTTATGTCCTTTGGTATAGAGGATATGGTTATTAACCCCTCCCCCAATAATTTTGAGTGATCTGCGAGGCAGTAGACGTCCTCACTCCTCATGATTACCGCGCATTGCCATCCACCGGAGCAAAACAAAAAGGGCGAGACCTGCGCGCTTGCAGGCCCCGCACCGGTTGACATCCGACGGGACACAGCCGGGCGAGACGGATCCGTGCTACCGCCCCGCCTGGCCGCGAAGTTAACTACAGCTCGTTGGCCGCGTGATATGCCGTGCGAATGGCGCTCGCGATGTCGGCGGTGCGCTCGCCCGAGCAGTCTCCCACGCAGGTCACGGGCACCGTCACGCCATCCAGGTCAAACGCGTTGGCCTTGGAGCCCACGGCCATCACCACGTAATCGCAGGCGATCTTTACCGGCTCCTCGGCGCCGTCCTCGGTAGTGCGAATGGCCTCCACGCCCTCGTCGGTAATGGCGGTCAGGCGGGTCTTCACGTGCTGCTCCACGTTGTGCTCTGCAAAGTCGCTCATAATCAGCGGCAGAATGGTCTCGGACTCGCCCGCGGCAATCTTGTCGAGCATCTCGACAATCGCCACCTCGCAGCCGCGCTGCAGCAGGTACTCGGCAGTCTCGGTGCCCACCAGGCCACCGCCAATGACGGCGACGCGCCCGCTGAGCTCCACCTTGCCGGCCAGCACGTCCCAGCTCGAGACGACCTTGTCCGAGTCGGCACCCGGAACGGGGATGACCACGTCGTGCGCGCCCACAGCCACAATCGCAGCGTCGGCGGCGTTGAGGTCCTCAGCGGTAGCGGCATGGCTGAGCTCAACCTTCACGCCCAGGCCAGGCAGAATCTTCTCGTAGTACTCGACCGAGCGCATGATCTCGTCCTTGCGCGGAGGCGCAGCCGCCAGCACAATCTGGCCGCCCAAGTGATCGCTCGACTCGTAGATGGTCACGTCGTAGCCGCGCTTGGCCGCCACGCGTGCGGCCTCCAGGCCGGCGATGCCACCGCCCACCACGGCGATCTTCTTGTCGCCCTCGCCCGGCTTGATGGCGATGGTCGCCTCGTCACCGTTCTCGGCATTAAGCACGCACGAGATGTACTTGCGGTTTTGAATCGCGTCGACGCAACCTTTGTTGCAGTTGAGGCACTCGCGGATGGGTTCGCCCGTGGCGGCCTTCAGCGCAATGTCGGGGTCGCACATGAGCGAGCGGCCATAGGCGATGATGTCGGCGGCGCCGTCTTCCAGAATCTTCTCGCCGGCCTCGACCGAGACAACACGGCCGACGGTTGCCACCGGCACGGAGACCAGGGCCTTGACGCGCTCGGCCACCGGCAGCGTCCAGTTGTAGGGCATGGCGCCCATGGGCGGAATGGTGTCGCCCATGTTGCCGGTGTGGTTGGCCTGTGCGACCTGGATCATATCGATGCCCGCGCCCTCGAGCAGCTTGGCGAACTCGCAGGCCTCGTCGGGCTGCAGGCCGCCCTTGCCGCGCGGCGTGCCGTCGGGGTTCTCCATGATCACGGGGAGCTTGTACTCCACCATCAGCTGCGGCGCGGCTTCCTTAATGGCAGCGACAACCTCCAGCGCGTAGCGGACGCGGTTCTCGAACGAGCCACCGTACTCGTCGGTGCGCTGGTTGAGGATGGCCGAGCACAGCGAACCCACCAAGCGGTCGCCGTGGACCTCGATGGCATCGATGCCGGCCTGCTGCGCGCGAGCGGCCGAGGCAGCGATGGCCTCCTTGATCTGGGTGAGCTGCTCTACGCTCGCCTCGTTCACAAAGTGCTGCATGTCGTGATGCAGCTTGGCGTAGGCCTGGTTGCGGATCTCGTTGGACTCGGCCATCTTGGCGGCAAAGGTCTCCTCGTCGCCGGCGGCCTTGGCCTCCTGCGCGGCCTTGGCGGCAGCCATGGAGCCCATGACCATGCGGCCGACACCGGGCACATCGTACTCGGGGTGGAACAGCTGCAGCGCGACCTTGGCGCCGTGCTTGTGGACGGCGTCGGCCAGCGCCTTAAACGTGGGGATCTGAGCGTCGGTCGCCAGCTTGGGCGTGGGGCTTGCGGTCATGACGGGAGCGACGTCGCCGATGACGATGTAGCTCACGCCGCCACGAGCCAGACGCTCGTAAAAAGCCAGGCTGCGCTCGCCAATGGAACCGTCGCGCTCCTCGTAGCCGGTGGTCAGCGGCGGGAACATAATGCGGTTTTTGAGCTCAAGGGGGCCAACCGTAATGGGCTGGAGCAGCTTGGGTGCAGGTGCGGTCATGGACATTCCTCTCTTGTAGGCGCGGCGGCGATGATGCCGCGTAGTTGTCTAGAGGATATGGCATGGGAATACAGCAGCGCAACGGAAATCGGCGGACAGCAGGTAGCGGCAGGTGGATGGGGATGGGCGGGGCGGCCGTCGGTTTATCTCAATCTGTAACAGTTACGCGGCAAAACCGGGTCTTACTGTTACAGATCGAGACATTCCTCTCGGCCCATCCTCAACAATCTAGATCTGTAACAGCTAGGCCCACTTTTGGCCCCTATCTGTTACAGATCGAGACAAACCAAACCCGCCTGCTAGAAAATCTAAATCTGTAACAGTTACTCGGCAAAATCCGTCCCTCGTGTTACAGATTTAGACAAACACGACCCAACCCACCGGTATATCTCGGTCTGTAACACCTAGCCGCCCAAATCGGGTCTAGATGTTACAGATCGAGATTTTGTTTGAGAGGCCGAGAATTGGACCGAAAACACGGTCCCGAAATAACAAAAAAGCTCGCCGGCTAGGCCGACGAGCTGCAAGTTCTTGGTCGCGGGGGCAGGATTTGAACCTACGACCTCCGGGTTATGGATATGGCGGGCCGTCAAACAGCGATTGGACTAAAGCCGTGCCTTCCACAGTATTTAGTCCTATAAACAGTCCAACATCTTTATTTCTAGTCGTTAGATTGGACTAAAATGACTTTAATTTCGATATTTAGTCGTATCTTACGACTAAATATCAGCCACGAGACCGTTAGGAGCGATCTTGTACTACAGCGATCACGACGTCCTTGAACTCATCGCCCGTATCGAGAAGCCCTATGAGAGCGAGGTTATCGAGCTCAAGGAAGCGAAAAACGACTTCAGTTTCAAGAACCTCGGGAAGTACTTCTCCGCCCTGAGTAACGAAGCGGTCCTGCGCGGGAAACAAGACGCCTGGCTCATCTTCGGTATGGACAACGACAAGGTCGCATGCGGAACCGCTTACCGAGAAGGAAATCCGGCCAACCTTCGATCCCTTAAAAAGGAGATTGCGGACCGCGCGAACAACCACCTCACCCTGAGAGAGATCCATGAACTCAGGATTGACGGCAAACGCGTCCTCGCGTTTCAAATCCCCGCCGCAACGCCAGGCATGCCGACGGCGTTCAACAATGCGGCATGGGCGCGCGAGGGCGAATCACTCGGGCCACTCCCCATCGATAAGTACGAGCAGATACGCCAAATGCGGAGGCCGGACTGGAGTGCCCTCGAAATCGAAGAAGCAACCTTCGAGGACCTCGACCCCAAAGCCGTGAAGAAAGCGGTGGAGCTCTTTCTCTCCAAGCACCGGCGGCATTCCGGGGCGTTCGCGGACATGGATGACCGCACGATTCTCGACATGGCAAACCTAACCAGAAACGGCAAGATCACCCCGACGACACTCATCCTGCTCGGAAGGCCAGAATCCACCCGTCTGCTCGATGGGATGAGCCCGCGCATCACCTGGACTCTCTATGCCTCCAATGGATCGGTAACCTCTTACGAGCACTTCAAACCACCCTTCCTTCTCGCGATTGACCAGGTACTCGGGAAAATCCGCAACGAGAAGTACCGGTTCAACGCAAATGGCGCGAGTCTGTTTCCCTTTGAGGCTGACCAGTACGAACCCGAGATCATCAGAGAGCTCCTGAACAACTGTATCGCCCATCAGGACTATTCCATGCAGGGGCGAATCAATGTCGAGGAATTCGAGGATCACCTCGTGTTCCTAAACGAAGGGTCCTTCATTCCGGAGACAATCGAAAATGCGATGCGGCCGGGTTTTAAGCCAAGCTACTACCGCAACCCCTTCCTTTCCGAGGCGATGGTGCAGATGGACATGATTGACACCATCGCCATGGGAATCCCCAAAGTATTCCAGATGCAGAGAAAGCGATACTTCCCCCTACCCACCTACGACCTTTCGGATCCAACCCGCGTGCGCGTAAGCGTCTACGGTAAGACCATCAATGAGAGCTACAGCAGGCTACTCTATGCTAAACCGGACCTTCCGATGGACGTCGTCTACCTTTTGGACAAGGTTCAAAAAGGCGAGGAAATCACGAACGAGGAGGCCGCAGAGCTGCATCGACTCAAGCTTATCGAAGGCAGGTGCCCCCATATCTCCATCACGAACGCCCTTGCCTCGAAGACGGGGCAGGAGGTGTCTTACACGCGCAGCAAAGGCCTCAATGAAGAGGCCTGCAAGGCGTTTGTCATTCAGATGCTCTCAGAAACGGGGCCCGCACCACGTGCGAAAATCACCGCCCTCATCAACGATCTTCTCCCCTCGGGCCTTACCGACGCGCAAAAGGCCAAGAAGGTGTCGAACCTGTTAGCGAAGATGAAGAAGGTAGACAAGACCATCGATAGCGACGGAACGGGAAAGACCGCAAGATGGCATGCCCTGTAACATCGTGATGGATCTCACCGTCAGACGCACGGCTTCCAACAGACCGACCGCGATGCGTCTGGGTACCTTACCGGGCGCATCATCTAATATTGGACTCTCTACTTGCATTGGACTCTCTACTTGCGGCATCCATCCCTACCCGACTCTGGATACCGCAAGTGTCCTTTTCGATGGCATCCCCGCGTTTTGTAGTCGGAAAACAGTCGACTCATAGTTGAAAGCTACAAAAAGTGTGTCCTATAAGCCAGTAAATTGCCGAAGCGTTTTTAAAACCCGATCTCCGCAACGATCTTTTTCATCTCGATAGCCCATCCAAGCCGCCCCTCGATGTACCGCAGCCATGCGTCCTGATGGCTCTTAATTGGGTGGCCGGCCTTATAGAAACGCAGGCCCGATGCCTTTTAGCATCAAAGGGCGCCGCCGTCAGCTCGAAGCGTTTTTCGAAGATCCTTGTCCAGTACGCTAGCTTGACCATTCGGACCACTTTTAAGTAAACATCAGCAAGGGCGGCCCGACGTATCGGGAGCTCAAGACCGCCCAGTGTAATCAATCCGCAACGAAAGCGAGCCCTCGGCGCTGTGCCGGGGGCTCGACCCTTCTAGGTTTATATCGTTGAATTGGCTAGCAATATTGCTCGTCGTTAAACGGCGGCTTCGACACCTAGTCCTTCATCCCGAATACTCTGCTCGTCTTCATCGGCTGCGCCCGTGGCCCCCTCCGCTTGGATGGCATCGTAGGCTTCGATGTTCGACTCAAGGATTTCGGCGCTCTCGTTGGCAAGCGCCAGCTTCTTCTGGTGCCTGTTATACAGGCACAAACCCATACTCCCTATGGCAAGCGTTACAGCAGATCCAACAATGCAACCCTGCCACCTTCCTGTGGCAATTCCCCCATTTCTGATGTTTGCGATAAGCGCCCTTGGTCCGCCCGACTCCTTTGCAATATGTGACAGCTGCGCGTAGTCCCAATCCGTCATCGTGTCCTCCTAACTCGACCGCCCGCTGGCTACTTGATTACTTGGGTCAATAATGCAACTGCACAAGTAAACAGTAAATGTCTAAGATATGTCTGCTGCGCTATTTAGAAAGGGTATTCTGTTAGCGTCGGAATAATTTAGCCAAATATAGTCGGCCGAGATTGACCAATCCC
>CAJLOU010000052.1 GCA_905208345.1 uncultured Collinsella sp. | reverse complement strand
AACAATACTAGTTTGGTACCTAACTGAAATATTGTCCTTAGCGAGCACTTTATTCACAACGCCCTCGGGTGCACGGAACTGATCGCGACGCAGCACAATGGTCACGCTGCTGGCAATGTCGGACAGGAACAGCGCCTCCTCGCATGCCGAATTGCCGCCTCCAATAACAAAGACCTGCTTGCCGCGGAAGAACATGCCGTCACATGTTGCGCAATACGAAACGCCCCGACCGCGATACGTGTCCTCGCCAACAAAGCCCGCAGGACGCGGCGTGGCGCCCATGCACGCAATGACGCTCTTGGCCGCTGTGTCGCCCATATCATGATGGATGGTAAATTGAGCCGCATCGGCATCGTAGTCGACGCCTGTCACCATACTCCATTCAACCCGAGCCCCCAGGCCTTCAGCATGCTGTTGGAACCGCTCACCAAGTTCGGCACCGGTCAGCAGCGGAATGCCAGGATAATTCTCAATCTCGTTGGATGTGGCGATCTGTCCGCCAGACATGCCCTGCTCAAAGACGGTCGTCGTCAGGTTGGCGCGCGCTGCATAAATAGCGGCAGCATAGCCCGCGGGTCCGCCGCCGATAATCGCAACATCGATTGTCTGATCGGTAGTCATGAAGAGTCCTCTCGTCGAAACGTTGTCGTTCTTTGCGCTCATACCCAAATTTACGTGAACGTGACACTCATGCACTACAATGATAAATCCGTGTTACAACGTCGAAGGGGAGTTATCGATGGATCAGACGCAGACGAGCGACGACGCTCCCCTGCTCACGCACAGCACTCCCCAATCGGAGCAAATCACGCTCTTGACTCAGCAAAAACCTCTCGTGACCATCGTACACGCCTCGGTCGGCTCGGGTCACAAGGCCGCCGCAAATGCGATTGCGCAAGCATTCGACCTCATCCGCGGCACCAATGGCATCCCCGAGGATGTTGAGATTGAAGTGCTCGATATCCTTGATTTTGGACGTATTAAATTCGACGGCAATAAGACCGCGGCTTCTTTTACGGGAGCCACGCGCCCCATTTATGACCTGACCTGGCGATATACGCTTACGGGACATCTTCTCTGGGGTGGCGGCACGGCATGGTCGCGAATTATGTTCCCCGCCTTCAACGAATATATTCGCAGCCGCAGGCCCATAGCCGTGGTCGCAACTCACATCACGGCAGCCAATGTTGCCGTGGGCGCCCGCGTAATTACGGGTATCGATTATCCGGTCATCTGCGTACCGACCGACTACGAAGTAGAGGGCTGGTGGCCCCACAAGGACACCGATCTATTCTGTGTTGCCAATGAATTTATGGTCGAAACGCTGCGTCCGCGCAAGGTGCCCGAGGCAAAGATTCGCATTACCGGCATCCCTATTCGCGCCGGATTCGACACGGATTACGATCGCGAGGAAGAGTTGGCCAAGTTCAACCTCCCCACCGACAAAACCGTCGTGCTGGTAATGGCCGGTGCCAGCCTGCCTCAGCCGTACGTCCGCTTTCGCGCGGCGATGGACCACACGCTCCCCTTCCTGCGCGGCTTCGAAGACATGCACTTTGTCTTTTTGCCCGGCAAAGACGTGGAGTATGCCACCCGGCTGAAGACGCTCTTCGATGCCATGAAGCTCGAGAACGTCACGGTGTTGGACTATGTCGACGACATGGCGGCCCTCATGCACGGCTGCGACCTGGCAATCCTCAAATCGGGCGGACTCACTGTCACCGAGTGTCTATGCGCACATCTGCCGATGATCCTGCTGGGCAAATCTTACGGCCAAGAAAAGGCCAACACCACCATGCTCACTGGCATGGGCGCCAGCATGCACGTCACCACGGCACGAGAGCTCATCGTGACGTTGCGCCACCTGCACGATCATCCGGAGTCGCTCAAGGCATTGCTCATCAATGGCGAAGTGCTGCGCCGTCCCCGCGCAGCCGAAGACATCGCCGTCGCCACCATGGAACTCGTAGGCAAACCCCAAAAGCGCAAACGAGCCTTCTGCCGCTTCTACTGGGGTGGAAAACCTGCGCATATCCGCTAGCATTGGACTGTTCGCCGTGGCGCAGGCCGCTCACACATATCATTCCATGCTCAAACATTCTCGCTTCGCTTCGCTCGCTGCGAAACTGCGCGTGGAACGATATGTGTGGGCGGCCTGCGCCACAGCTACATGTACACACCAGCAGATATACCGGTTACCCAAGTAAAGCAGCGAAGGCGAACTCAAATACAAGTAATCTAAGAACCCGATGCGACAAAGGGGTTGTCTCTTTGTCGCATCGGGTTAGTTGCTAGATAAAGCTTTTAGATACAGAATTCGGCTTTTAATGGGGAACAGCGATTGGTTGCAAGCACGTGAGCATAGCTCGCCCCTGGGAGGCCCCTATATATCGTCCCGCGCGCAGTTTCGCAGCGCAGCGAGAATGTTTGAGCACGGGATGATATATAGGGGCCTCCCAGGGGCGAGCGGGCAATACGACACTCCGTTCAAGGAAGCAAAAGACTAAGCGACGCCGGAGGAGCCGAAGCCTCCTTTGCCTCGGTCGGTTTCGTCTAGTTCTTCTACTTCTATGAGGTTGACCGTGGGGACTTCTTGGATGACGAGCTGGGCGATGCGGTCGCCTTTGTTGATTTGGATGTTGTTCGTAGGGTCTAGATTGATGAGGATGACTTTGAGTTCTCCTCGGTAGTGGGCGTCGATAAGGCCAGGCGTGTTGACTATAGACAGGCCCTGCTTAATGGCTAGACCGCTGCGGGGCTGGACAAAGCCGGCGTAGCCATCGGGCAGCGCAATGGCCAAGCCAGTGGAGACCAAACGTCGCTCAAAGGGCTTGAGGGTGCAGTCTTCGTTGGCACGGAGGTCAAGGCCGGCATCTGTGGGATGAGCGTATTTGGGAAGCTCGACCGTGGGATCGAGACGCTTAATGTTAACGGTAATGTTGGACATGAAATCACCTTAGCTTGTCGAGCTCTTGCAAAAACTCGTCGACGTCTTTGAAATCACGATAGACCGAGGCAAAGCGAATGTATGCCACCTTGTCGATCTTGGCCAGGCGCTTGAGCACCATATCGCCCAGCTCGTGAGACGTAACGGCCGTCAGCGTACGGGAACGCAGTTCCACCTCGATATCATCGATGATCTCGTTGAGCTTTTTCGTGTCGATATCGCGCTTAATCGTGGCGCGCATCAGGCCGACCAGCAGCTTGTTGCGATCGAACCGCTGCTTTGAACCGTCGGATTTGATGACCTCGATGGGATCTTCGCAGCGCTCGAACGTCGTAAAACGATAATTGCACGAACAGCATTCGCGACGACGCTTGATAGTGTTGTTCGACTCCTGCATACGGGAATCGACAACGCGGGTATGTGCCTTGCCGCATTTGGGACAGCGCATGGTACCTCCTCTTAAACGATAACAAGGGTACCATGCGGCTGAGCCGAAATCTTACGAACGAGCCGGAACTTTCAGAACTGCACCAGCATCAAGAGAGCCGCGATCGAGGTGATTGACGCTACGAATCATGTCGGAAGTCTCCTGCGTGGAAAGGCCATCGATGGGATGCTCCTGGGCAAGCGACCACAGAGAATCGCCAGACTGCACACGAACCGTTTCGTAGGTGACGTTGGCTACGGAATCGGCATATGCTGCGTGACGAGCAGAAAAGACTGACGTGGCGAGCACAAAGAACAGGGTGAATGCTACAGCAACAGCAACAATCGTCGAGGCCTTCAGGGCAACAGGAGCCGAAGCAGCGGCCGCACGCTGGGTGCGAACGGGATTAGCGGTCACGGCCTGAAAATGGGAGCGTCCACCCTTCACGACCGTGAAGGCAGGCGAGACGGGCGCCTCAAGCTTAAGAGCAAGGTTTCCCTGGACCATATCCGCTGCGTTCATTCTGTTCTCCTCTCGTTTGTTTTGACGAGAACTGTTTTATCAAGCCGCGGGGACAAAAAAGTCTAGCGCGGGAACGAGTGTTCGGTTATTATTATCTTCGAACAGTTGTTCCTGTCAAGCAAAAATAGAACATTTGTTTGGTATGGGTAGAGAGGAATCCCTGATGGCCCGCAAAATTACCAAGCGTCAGCAGCAAATTTACGACTTCATCAAGGAATATCAGCAGGAGAAGGGCTATCCGCCCAGTGTGCGCGAGATGGCTTCGGCCGTAGGCCTTTCCTCCCCTAGCACCGTACATGCGCATCTCTCCGCGCTGGAAGCACGCGGCCTGCTCAAGCGTGATGCCACCAAGCCTCGCGCTCTCGAGCTCTTTGACGAGGACGGATCTTCCGTCTCCATCTCAAAGTCCGATGAGCCCACGGCGCCCCGAGGCACCGTATCGCTGCCTCTCGTAGGCCGTGTCGCTGCAGGGATTCCCATCCTTGCCGAGCAGAATATCGAGGACACCTTTACCATCCCAACCGAGATCGCAACGGACCAGGGGTCCTTTATCCTCGAGGTCCACGGCAATTCGATGATTAACGTCGGTATCTATAACGGCGACTACATCATCGTTCGTGAGCAGAAGAGTGCCATGAATGGCGAGATTGTCGTAGCCATGATCGATGGTTCCGCAACAGTCAAAACGTTCTATAAGGAGCAGGGTCGCGTTCGCCTGCAGCCCGAAAACGACACCATGGAGCCTATCTACGCGACAAATCCCACGATTCTGGGCAAGGTCGTCGGTTTGATGCGCCGGTTTTCGTAATGCAAAAACGCATCACGGTCTTTGATACCATTCGCGGGTTTACCATGCTGTCGATGGCGGGATTTCATACCTGCTACGACCTTGCCTACCTATATGGGTGGAAGATGCCCTGGTTTACCCAGACCATCTTCCAGGACATCTGGCGTGCCAGCATCAGTTGGGTATTTTTGGTTATTGCCGGCTGGATGTGCACCCTCTCGCGCAACAACATCAAGCGTGCCGCCAAATATGCTGCCGCCGCTTTGGTCGTATGGATCGCAACGACGCTCGTCTCAGTCGATGACTCGGTAAACTTCGGCATCATTTTCTGCATGGCGGCGTGCACCGCCATTGTCGCACTCGCGCGTCCGGTTCTCGATAGGGTGCCGGCAGCATGGGGTATAACGATTTGCCTCATATTCTTTGCCTGTACCTGGAGCATTCCTAAAGCGGTCTACCCTATCCCCTATCTAGCTTGGCTGGGTTTCCCAGATCCAGACTTTGTCTCCGGTGATTACTATCCGCTCATCCCATTCTATTTTATGTACCTCGCAGGCTTCTTTGCCGCTCGAACGGCACAGGAATCAAACTGCGAGGCACTAGTATGGGCCTATGAGAATCCCATCCCCGTGCTCGCAAGCCTCGGACGCCATGCACTACCGTTCTATCTGCTTCATCAGCCCGTTATATTGGGCGTACTGGAGCTGATTTATTCCGTTCGGTAACGCTCAAGACGTGGTGCGATACGGGCCGGCAGCTTTGCCACAATACGAACGCCGCCCTCAAGATATTCCTCGTGCAGAAGGGTTCCCTGTTCGTGCACGAGCGTGATTAAAGCGCCCTCTCGATACGGGATATCGGCCGAGAGCAACACGTCTGTAGCGGCCGCTTCACGAGCGATGCGGTCGACTAAGTCATCAAGACCCTCACCCGTCTGAGCCGAGAACAGCACCGCCTCGGGATAGCGTCGGCGGAAGCTCAAGCGGTCGACGCTATCGAGCAGATCAATTTTATTGAACACAGTAAGCGTCAGGCGCTCACCGGCACCAATCTCGTCAAGGACACGATCAACCGCCTCGAGCTGACGCTCGTAATCCTCATCGGAAGCGTCTACAACTTTAAGAATCAAATCGGCGCCGAGCACCTCGGAAAGCGTAGATTTAAACGCGTCGACCAGGCCATGGGGCAGCTTTTGAATAAAGCCGACGGTATCGGTGATCGTCATGCCACGGCCACCGGGCAAACGGTACGAGCGCGTTGTAGGATCGAGCGTGGCAAACAGCTTATCCTGCGAAAGTACCGTGGATCCCGTCAAACGATTAAGCAACGTCGACTTGCCGGCATTGGTGTAGCCAGCCAACGCCACGCGAAACGCCGGCGATTCAATACGGCTTTTCGATTGCACATCGCGACGTTGTTCAACCTGTTTCAGTTCGCGTCGAAGCGCAGCGATCTTATTGCGAATCAGGCGACGGTCGACCTCGAGCTGGCTTTCGCCCTGGCCAAAACGCGATCCAATGCCGCCACGCGTCTGTTCCTTGGCAAGATGGCTCCACATACCTCGCAGACGAGGCAGCAGATACTGCAACTGTGCCAGCTGAACCTGTAAGCGGCCCTCACGCGTCTGGGCATGCAGGCCAAAGATATCCAAAATCAACGCCGTACGGTCAATAATCTTGACCGGTTCGCCCACGGCTTTCTCAAGATAGGACTGCTGTGAGGGCGTCAGGTCGTCGTCGAAGATAACAACATCCGCATCCATGCGATGCACCAAGCCGCACAGCTCCTCGACCTTGCCAGAACCGATAAACGATTTGGGATAGGGTTTGACCAGGCGCTGAGACAAGCGTGCCACGCATTGGGCCCCAGCAGTGTGGGCTAGACGCTCGAGCTCGTCGAGCGAACGGTCGAGCGGCCAGGCGTTATCGCGCCACTCGACACCAACCAAGATGGCGCGCTCAGGTTCAGGCGCCGTGGGGACCAAAGGGAAACGAGCCATTAGGCAGCCTCGATGCGACGGTAAATATCATTAACGACCTCATCGATCGTAAACTCATCCATATCGAACCACACGATGCGATCGTCACGCTTAAACCAGGAAAGCTGGCGCTTGGCATAGCGACGTGAACGCATCTTGATAAGCTCACGGGCCTCATCCATGGTAATAGCGCCACGCAAGGCATCAATAATCTCTTTGTAACCAATTGCCTGCATCGACGTGAGCGCATCGCCCAGGCCCTGGTCCATAAGGCCACGGACCTCATCAACCAGTCCCTGCTCAAACATAAGGTCGACACGCAGGTTAATGCGCTCATAGAGCACTTCACGACTACGCGTCAGACCAAACCACAAGGCATGATAACGCTCACGCGGAACACTGAATTTCGACTTCTGCTGGGCATATGACACGCCATCATCGTGCATCTCGAGCGCACGAATCACACGACGCACGTTATGGGGATGAATCACGGCAGCTGATTCGGGGTCGCGCTCGGCAAGCAGGGCATGCAATGCTTCCTCGCCAATGCGCTCGGCAAGCTCCTGATAGCCCACGCGGCGTTCGTCCTCGAGTTCTCCCGAAGGAAAATCCATTTCATCGAGAGCGGCCTTGAGATACAAGCCCGTACCGCCGCAAAAGACCGGAAGACGCTGCTCGCCAAGCAAACGCTCGACATGTGCTCGGGCGTCCGACTGGTAGAGCGCAGCAGAATACGCGACGCCGGGATCCACGATATCGATAAGGCGCAGAGGTGCCGAGCACTCCTCAGGCATCATTTTGGCCGTACCGATGTCCATGCCGCGATAGATTTGCATCGCGTCACACGACAACACTTCGGACGAAAGACGAGCGGCCAGGCGGTCGGCAACATCGCTTTTGCCGACCGCCGTCGGACCGACAATCGCTACGGCAGAAAGGCTTGCACCGGGGGAAATCATTAGCGAGGCTCGCCCACGACGGAGCCAGACAGATACCACGTCTTGGCGACATCAATATCAACATCGACGATCTTGCCGATAAGCTGATCGATGCTATAGCCAGCAGGAATCGGCGCATGCACCGTCTGGTTCTTAGGGCTCTTGCCCAGAAGGACAGCGTCGTTCTTCTTGCTCGTACCCTCAATAAGTGCAGGCACCACGGTGTGAAGTTCGCCCTGGTTATACTCGTGTGCCGTCGTCTCGATAACCTTGACCAGACGGTTAAAGCGCTCAAGGATAACCTCATGCGGGGTGGGATCATAAATCTCAGCTGCCGGGGTACCGGCGCGCTTGGAGTAAATAAACGTGTAGGCTTGGGCATAGCGCACAGTCTCGGCAAGCGACAGCGTCTGCTCAAAGTCTTCCTCGGTCTCGCCCGGGAAACCCACGATGATATCGGTCGAAAGCGCAATATCGGGCATACGCTTACGAATACGATCGACCAGGCCCAAATAATCCTCGCGCGTATAACGACGATTCATCTCTTTAAGAATGCGCGTGGAGCCCGACTGAACGGCCAGGTGAAGCTGCGGCATGACGGCAGGCGTCTCGGCCATAGCATCAATGGTCTCGGGCAGCAGATCCTTAGGATGAGAAGAGGTAAAGAAAATACGCTCTACGCCCGTATCGCCCACGGCGCGCAGCAGATCGGCAAAACGCGGCTTACCAAAGAGATCGCGACCGTAGGAGTTAACGTTTTGGCCCAGCAGCGTAATCTCGCGCACGCCCTGGCGCACGAGCCCGGTCACCTCATCGACAATCTCCTCGAAGGGACGGCTCTTCTCACGACCACGGACGTAGGGCACGATGCAGTACGTACAGAAGTTATTGCAGCCCGTCATAATGGGCACCCATGCGTGATACTGCGTCTCGCGATGCCACGGCATACTCATGGCGTCGGTATCCTCATGCTCATTCGTGCGGATATGGCGCTTGCCATCCAAAAACGCCTCGGCGATAAGCTCGGCCACGTGAGCAATAGAATGGGTGCCAAAAATGACGTTGACGTTATCGACGTTGGTGAGCAAGCCCTCACTATCACGCTGGGCGATGCAGCCGCCCACGGCGACAACACGCTTACCCGAAGGCGAAGGAGGAAGGCTCTTGCAGGAATTGCACTGACCATACAGGCGCGTATCGGCAGCCTCGCGCACACAGCACGTCATGAACACGACAATATCGGCATGCTCGGGATCGAGCGCCATAAGACAGCCATACGAATCGAGCAAGCCACTCACGCGCTCGGAGTCGTGCTGGTTCATCTGGCAGCCGAATGTGCGGATAAAGTAGGTTTTACCGGCAAGAATATCGCGTACGGAACGCTGGTCCATGAGCTTACATCCTAACGATGGTGTCGACGGGGCGCATAGGTGCTACAAGCGTGCAGATGGCTCGTTTACGCAACAGGCTTAACGTCGTCCATGACGACGTTATCCATAGCAGCCCGATTAATCTGGTGAACGTAGATAGAGAGACGAATTGCCGTGCGCGACTCCCCGTTAATGAGGATGTCGGAGAACACCGGCGCGCAGGAGACATCAAAGCCGGTCGGAATCAGAAAGCCGCGCGCAATGGCAACGGCCTTGATGGCCTGGTTGACGGCACCGGCACCGACGCATTGAATGTTGACGGGGACGCCATCTTTGACCATGCCGGCAATGGCGCCGGCAACGGACGCGGGCGATGATTTGCTTGATACCTTCAGGCAATCCATGAAGAAACTCCTGCGTTTAAAAGTACGTTTTAACTGCAATAACTGTATCGTACCGAGCGGACTCGGTAAAGATTTTATTCCTCTTTGGCAAGATCGAACGTCACCGTGATGCGATCACGCGAAACGCGAATCTTAGGGTCGCCGCACAGATTGAGGTAATACCGGGCAGCGAGGTCGTTAAAGTCACGCTCGACCGCACGCGAAAACTGCGCCATATCATCCTTGGCGATGCGAAGACCTCGACGGTCCTTGGCAAGATCGACGGGAGCCGGCGCATGCGAGGTGGAATCACGCTCGCGCAGCAGGCGCGCGGTCACGCCGCGAACGGGCTTAATCTGTCCCGACAGAATACGGTGGGCAGTGCGCTCGGACATCTCGAGACCCAACCCGGAGCAGATCCGGATAAAGTCCTCGGCATCCGAGGCAAGGCCCAAACGATCGATAACCGGAAGCTCGCACTCGTCGTCGATAAAGAGCAGGCGCGACGTATCGAGACGACTCGAAGCCTGAGCGTACAGGGTCGCAGCGATCTCGGACGGAGAACCCAGATACACATCGCAGCAACGCAGCTCCTCAAGGGCAAACTCACACGCAGCACGAATGATGTTGTGGGGGCCGCGAGCACATACATAGCGGCCGTCATCGTCTTTAACCGCCTGAGGCCAGCTCGACTGGTCGGCGCGCTCACCCAAGCGATCGGTAGCAACACACACCTTAAACGCGGAGCCCAAATCGACGCCCGAGGTAACAACGCGCGCCTCATCCGTGTTCTGCTTGATAGAGAACAGCGCCATACCACGACCGTGAACACCCCAACGGTCCATTTTCATGCTCTCGAGCTTGGAGGTGACACGGGCATCGAAGATACGCTCCTGCATATCTTGCGGTACACCCGAACCGTTATCCAGGAAGAGGAGGGTGCGAACACCCTCCTCCTTGGTCGTGGCAAGATAGACCTTATCGGCTCCGGCATCGCGAGCATTGCGCAGCATCTCGATGACAATGTCCTCTACGTGCTGAATGTCATGCTTGGCCTGACGGCGCTCGGCCTCCGAAACACGGAGGCGGACATACCCCTCGCCAAGGTTTTCCTCGACGCGAAGGTTGCCCTCCCCCGACATCGACGCGATAAATGAGATGAGCTCGTTCGCGTCGTTCATGTTATTTAGCGATATCGACGGCACGACTCTCGCGAATCACGACAACGCGCACCTGACCGGGATACTCCATCTCTTCCTCGATCTGATGGGCGATATCGTGCGCAAGCACCGTGGACTGGGCATCGGAGATCTTGTCAGGCTGAACCATGACATGAACCTCGCGACCGGCCTGCATGGCATAGGTACGCTCGACGCCGTCGTGAGAGTTGGCAATCTCCTCGAGCTTCTCAAGACGCTTGATGTAGTTCTCGGCCGACTCGCGGCGGGCACCGGGACGAGAAGCGGAAACGGCATCGGCAGCCTGGACCAGAACGTCGAGCACCGTGTTGGGGTCGACATCGGCATGATGGGCCTCGATCGCGTGGACGATAACGGGCTTCTCGCCATAACGGCGGGCAAGCTCGGCGCCAATGACAGCATGCGGGCCCTCAACATCGTGGTCGATGGCCTTGCCCAGGTCGTGCAGAAGGCCGGCGCGCTTGGCGGTCACAACATCCAGACCAAGCTCGGAGGCCATAACGCCGCACAGGTCGGAGACCTCAAGCGAGTGTTGCAGCACGTTCTGACCAAACGAGGTGCGGTAGCGCAGAGCGCCCAGGGTCTTGACGATCTCGGGATGCAGGTCGTGGATACCGGTATCGAAGGCGGCCTGCTCGCCGGCCTCGCGCACACGCTGCTGAACCAAGTCGGCGGCCTTGTGGTACATCTCCTCGATGCGAGCGGGGTGAATACGACCGTCGGCAATGAGATTCTCGAGCGCCACACGAGCTGTCTCACGACGGACCGGATCGAAGCTCGAAAGCACAACGGTCTCGGGGGTGTCATCAATCACGAGGTTGACACCAGACACCTGCTCAAAGGTGCGGATGTTGCGACCCTCGCGACCGATGATGCGACCCTTGAGGTCATCGGAGGGAATATGAACTGAAGTAACGGTGACCTCGGCGGTATGGTCGGCGGCGCAACGCTGAATCGCCAGGGAGAGAATCTCCTGAGCGGTCTTGTGGCACTCGGCGCGGACCTGCTGCTCGGACTCGCGGATGATGGTGGCCGCCTCGTGGGTAACCTCGCCGCGGACCTTGTCGAGCAGCTCCTTGTGAGCGTCCTCGCGCGTAAGGTCGGCAATACGCTCAAGCTCGGAGGTCTGCTTGGCGCAGAGCTCCTCAAGCTCGCGAGAGCGCTTCTCGACCTGACCGGCCTGGCTGGACAGCTGATGCTCGCGCTTATCGAGCGCATCGTTGCGACGATCAAGCGATTCCTCGCGCTGCATCACGCGATTTTCGAGCGTACGAATCTCGCTCTTACGCTGCTTGTCCTCGGCCTCGGCGGCCTGCTTGTTCTTGATGATCTCTTCCTTAGCCTCGAGCAGAGCCTCTTTTTTGAGGGTCTCGGCCTGACGCTTTGCATCACCGATCAAGGACTCTGCCTGCGCGTGTGCCGACTGAATCTTTTCGTCGGCCTCGTGAAGACTACCCTGCTTGGCGGTGCGCATGTAGGCAATGGCGGCGATGGCACCCAAAACGATGCCAACGAGCGCTGCAATGATAGGCATGCTCACTCCTTTTTATGGATTCGTTACACAGCAAAGCGAACCGTCCTTACGAACGGCTCGCGACATTTGAGTAATATGGGCGCAGCTTATGCGGGTCGGATACAGATAAACATATAAACAAACTCATCACAGATGAGCACATATCACAAAGCAAATGACAGTAATTATCCTACGTTGAACCGCAACAACTGTCAAATAAACGCACCCGGCACGGCGCCTATCAAGCGGTAAACGGCAGGGGCGTACCATGCGCACGCTTACACGGCGCATTCCTCGCTTGAGGCATCGAGCCGCACCTTAACGGCATCGGCGGCGATGTGATACGAAAAGCCCTTACCCATCAAAAACCTGACGAGCTTTTCGAATGCACGCGCTTCGGGAACGCGACGTTTAGCGAGCAAGGCCGACGCACGAGCCAAGTCGTCATCCACGGCAAAATAATCCTCTGGATACCCAGGGATATCGTCAAGTACGACATGACGGCGCTTGAGTTCAGCCTCGATCTTACGCTGTCCCCAGCCGCGACGCTTACGCTCTTCAATAAAGTACGAACAAAAGCGGTTCTCATCCAAAAAACGATACTCGGTCGCTCGAGCAACTGCAAAATCGATCGCAGGCTGTCGAAAGCCATAGCGCGCCAACTTATCGCGCACCTCGCCCGTGGCATGATCGCGGCGCGAAAGCATCTCGGTCACCATGGTGAGCGCACATTTACGTTCGATAAGCTGCACAGCCTCGCGAAAGTCATCCCAATCACAGGGAAGATCGGGGCGGTTCTTAACGTACAGGCGCGCCACGCGCACGGGAATCCAAATGGAACGTTCAAAACCGCCCTCGAGATCGCAATCGATATGCGCGCAGGGCTTTTTAGACGCATAACCGCTCGAGAACGAGGAGGCCGCCTTCTTATCGGGAAAGACGACCGTGGCCTCGG
>CAJLOU010000051.1 GCA_905208345.1 uncultured Collinsella sp. | reverse complement strand
GTGATCGATCTTGTCTTGCAGCAACGAGCTGATCTCGGGATTCGATTGGGCGAGATAGGGATACTCGTCAATCACGACAACCAAACGTTCCGTGCGAGCCATGGTGGCCAATGCATCGAACGCTTCGTCAAAACTACGAAACGACACGCCTGCAGCACCAACCGAGCCTGCAAGTATCGCCTGGCTAAAGCCGTGCAGGTTTGCCTCCGCATTGGTACGACGAGCTTGAAAGTAAATAGCCTTCTTGCCTTGGATAAACTCTGTGATAAGGCGCGTTTTACCCACACGACGGCGGCCGTAAATCACAGGCATTTCAAAGGAGCCCGTGCCATACAGTCGATTGAGCTCGGACATTTCCGCTGTTCTTCCGATAAACATAGGGCCATCCTTCCTTTACGTTATAGCTAGCTATATTATACCTTCCTATAATATAGCTAGCTATAACGTAATTCGACAAGCGGCGCACGAAAAGGGGCGACACACCGCCGCACGTGGACCGTTCCGGAAAATGTATCCCGTTCTGGAGCCAAAAACTGGGCCGTAGTTTCCGCCAAACATGCCATCCGGAAAGCGTGTCCCGTTCTGAGCGCCAAATCGGGGACGCAGTTTCCACTCCAAACAAAGGGCCCCGGCTCGCGATGGAGCCGGGGCCAAAGGCGCAGCGTATGTAGTTGATGTTGAGCGCGAACAGCCCATCAGCAATGGTCGTCCGCACCCCACCCTACCCGCGGTTGCGAACGCGGCTGTACGGCGTATCCACCATGGGCAGATCCGGACGCAGCTTGCCGTCGAATGCGCGATAGGCGTTCTGTACGGCGGGCGCCGTGGGAATCGTTGCGATCTCACCGATGCCCTTGCCGCCGTATGCCACGGGCAACAGCTCGTCCTTCTCCACGTAGATGGCGTGGATATTCGGAATCTCGGGCGCACGGAACAGCCCGAGCGTACCGTACCTTGCCTGGGGTACGCAGTCCTTGAGCGGCCAGTCCTCGGTAAGCGCATAGCCCATACCCATAAGCACGCCGCCTTCGATCTGACCCTGGATGGAGATGGGGTTGACCACCTTGCCGGAATCGTGCGCGGCATAGACCTCGCTCACGCGACCGTCATCATCCAGAATGACCACATGCGTGGCAAAGCCGTAGCAGATGTGGCTCTTGGGGTTGGGAACATCCGCACCCAGCTTGTCGGTCGGCTCCAGGTACACGTAGCCAAACTCGCGTCCCTCGAGCGCCTTGATGGCGGCCGCGGGATCCTGAGGATGCATACCCTGGCCGGCGACGAGCTCCTGCGTGTGCAGCTGATAGGCGCGACCGTCGTCGTACTCGATTTTGACGCCGTCACCATGCGCATTCACGGGAGCGGCGGGCGCAGACTTGCCGGCCTCGATGTCAAGCATGGCATCGCGCAGCAGGAAGGCGGCACCGCGCACGGCCTCGCCGGTCACGACCGTCTGACGCGAGCCAGACGTGGTGCCGGAGTCGGGAGCGTTCTCGGTGGAGCACTCGCCGTTGGCGATGCAGCGAAGCGGCAGGCCGCATGCCTCGGCAACGTCCTGCAAAAAGACGGTGTTGCAGCCCTGGCCGATGTCGGACGTGGCGGCATAGACCACGGCCACGCCGTCCTCGATGCGAATCTTGCAGCGGCCGGCATCGGGCAGGCCCACGCCCACACCGGCGTTCTTCATGGCGCAGGCGATACCGGCGTGTCCGGGATGCGCGTAGTAGGCATCCTTGACCTCGAGCAGTGTCTCCTTAAGCGCCGTGGAGCAGTCGGCAATCTGGCCGTTGGGCAAAACCTCGCCCGGCTCGATGGCGTTTCTGTAACGAATCTCCCACGGATCCAGGCCGACCTTCTCTGCCAGTAGGTCGATCAGGCTCTCGAGCGCAAACTCGGACTGGCAAACGCCAAAGCCACGGTACGCGCCGGCGGGCGGGTTGTTGGTGTAGTAGCCAAAACCGCGAATGTCGGTGTTCTGGTACTTGTAGGGGCCGACGGCATGCGTACAGGCGCGCTCGAGCACCGGACCGCACAGCGATGCGTAGGCGCCGGTATCAAAGTTGATCTCGCAGTCCAGACCGGTAAAGTTGCCCTCGGCGTCGCAACCCAGCGTAAAGGTACCGTCCATGGCATGGCGCTTGGGATGGAACGCGAGCGACTCGGCGCGCGTGAGCTTGCACTTCACAGGGCATTGGAACTTATACGCGGCGAGCGCGGCAAGGTGCTGGATGGACACGTCCTCCTTGCCGCCAAAGCCGCCACCCACGAGCATGGTCTCGACGACCACGCGCTCGGGCTCGTTGTCCCAGCCAAACATGTGGGCACACTCTTTGCGCGTATCGTAGGCGCCCTGGTCGGTCGACTGCACCTTGACGCCGTTCTTGTACGGGAAGGCGACGGCGCACTCGGGCTCCAAGAAGGCATGCTCGGTAAAGGGCGTGGTAAAGCGCTGCGTCACGGTGAACGCGCTTTCGGCCAGCGCCTTGGCGGCGTCGCCGCGCGTCACGTGGCGGCTCTGGCACACGTTGTCCTTGAGCTCCACCGTGTTGCCGAAGGCAAAGAAGCTGTCATGCAGGCGCGGGGCGTCGGCGGCCCTGGCCTCGGCGATGTTGCGCACGGGCTCCAGAGGCTCGTAATCGATCTTGACGAGCTTCTTGGCCTTCTCGAGCGTCGCCTCGTCCTCGGCAACCACCAGCACGATGGCGTCACCCACGCAGCGGGTGATATCGCCCTGGGCGATCATGACATCCCAGTCCTGGATAAGGTGGCCGACCTGGTTGACCGGCACGTCCTCGGCGCGCAGGATGCCCACCACACCGGGCAGGGCCTCGGCCTTGGAGGTATCAATGGAGAGCACGCGGGCGCGCGGATACTTGGAGCGCACGGCGCTAGCATAGGTCAGGCCCGGCTGATCGAGCTCGTCGATGTCGTCGGGATACTTGCCCTCGCCGAGCACCTTCTTGCGCACGTCGATGCGGAAGGCGCGCTTGCCCACACCGTAGTCGTCGCCGCGCTCCAGGTCCTCGTCGATCTGCTTTTCGCCGCGGAGCACCGCAGCTGCCAGCGAAATGCCCTCGATGATCTTCTTGTAGCCGGTGCAGCGGCAGACGTTACCGCGAATGGCGTACTTGATCTGCTCCTCGGTGGGCTCGGGGTCCTCAGCGATGAGCGCCGCGCCCGCCATGACCATGCCGGGGATGCAAAAACCGCACTGCACGGCGCCCACGGCACCAAAGGCGTACACAAAGGCCTCGCGCACGTCCTCGGGCAGGCCCTCGACGGTCACGATGTTGCGACCGGCGGCAAGAGCGGTGGTCAGTACGCACGCCTTGACGGCCGCACCGTCC
Organism: uncultured Collinsella sp.; assembly: GCA_905208345.1. GTDB lineage: Bacteria > Actinomycetota > Coriobacteriia > Coriobacteriales > Coriobacteriaceae > Collinsella. The sequence continues at coordinate 9,726 of CAJLOU010000051.1, read as the reverse complement.
ACATGGATGGTGCAGGTGCCGCAAGCGCCTTCGGAGCAGCCATCCTTGGCGGAATGGATATGCAGGTCGTCGCGCAGGTAGCGCAGCAGCGGTTTATTCTCCGTCGTCGTGCGCTCGACGCCGTTAACGGTAAAAGTGAATTCCTGTGCCATGGTGATTCCCTTCTACACGCCGGCGGCGATGCCGGTGCGGTCGTGGATGGCGCCATGCGGGCAGACGACGGCGCACATGCCGCACGACAGGCAGTCCACGCCGTCGATATGGGCGCAGTTGTCCTCGATGCGGATAGCGCCGGCAGGGCACTTTTTAGCGCACATGCCGCAACCGATGCAGCTCGTGTCGCAGATCTTGCGAGCGATGGCGCCCTTATCGGTGTTGTTGCAGCGCACCAGAATGTTCTGGTAGCCGGGAACGAAGGCAATCACGCGCTGCGGGCACGCCATGCCGCACAGGCCACAGCCCGTGCACTTGGAGCGATCCACGCGGGCGATGCCATCGACCAGCGCAATGGCGCCGTAGGGGCAGGCCGTGACGCAGGCGCCACAGCCAATGCAGCCTTCGCTGCAGCGGGCGTCGCCGCCTGCGGAAGCGCAACCACTTCCGCAGGCAACGTAGGCCACGTTATGTTGAATGGATTTGGCCATAAGAGACTCGCCTATTTCTTAAGAAGGTACGAATAGTTGTCGCGCACGGCCCTGATGGTCAGGCGGACGGCCTCGGGAAGACCGGTGTTGACGGCATCGACCGAGACGGTGCGGACCGTGCCGGCGACGCGAACCTTAAAGTGGTCCTCGTCCACGGCCAGGAAGCCCTCGTTCTCGGAGTTCTCCATGTCCTGCTCGCTCCAGAACAGGGTGAGCTTGTCCTTGTAGGGACGACCCTCCTGGTAGGGGCAGAACACGGCGCAGTTACCGCATTCGTTGCACATGCCGTCGACATGGACGACCTGATGCTTGGCCAGGCCCGGCACCTTAATTGCCACGTTGGCGCGGTTGGGGCACACATCGCAGCAGACCTCGCACACCGAGCCGCAGCCCAGGCAGCGGGTCTTGGTGCAGTTGCGCTTGTCGCGGCACAGCGACCCCTTGCGCTCGTAGCAGGTGTCCTCGCGGCCGGCCTGCTCGTTGCAGTCGGCGTACTTGTTAAAGTCCACGCCGGCGATGGCGCGGGCGACCTCGGCGGCGTCGGCGATAGCCTCGACCACGGTGGCCGGACCGCGACGGCAGTCACCGGCAGCCCAAACGCCCTCGACGCCGGTGGAGGTGGCGGCAAGGCGGCCGCGACGGTCGTGCTCGACGCCCGCGGCGTCGTACAGGCTGGCATCGATGCCCTCGCCCACGGCGCAGATCACCGTGGTGGCGGGAAGCTCGACGGTCTCGCCCGTGGCGACGGGGCTGCGGCGGCCGCTTGCATCCGGCTCGCCAAGCCCCATAACGTCGCAGGTCAGCACGGCGCCGTTGAGTGCCTTGGGCGCCAGCAGCTCGCAGAACTCAACGCCGTCGGCAAGAGCAAGATCAAGCTCTTCCTCGTCGGCGGGCATCTGCTTCTTGGTGCGACGATACACCAGACGCACGTTCTTCACACCAGCCAGGCGCTTGGCCACGCGGGCCGCATCCATAGCGGTGTTACCGGCGCCGATGACTACGACGTCCTCGCCCAGCTCGAGCTTCTCGCCCTTCTTGGCGGCCTCGAGGAACTCCAGCACGTCGAGCTCGGCACCCTCGCCCAAGCCCGCAGAGCCGGGCATCCAGGCACCGGTGGCCACGACCACGTTGGTAAAGCCCTGGGCCTTGAGCTCTTCAATGGAATCCACGCGAGCATTGAGCTGTACCTTGGCGCCAAAGGCCAAGCAGAGCTCGGCATCGTGAGAGATATCGTCACTGGCGATACGGAACTCGGGGATCACGTGACGGACCACGCCGCCGAGCGAATCGCGGGCCTCGAAGATGGTGACGGGCACGCCGGCACGCGTCAGGAAGAACGCCGTCGCCAGGCCGGCCGGGCCGCCGCCGATAACGGCAACGTTGCGCTCGCCGTCGTTGGCGATGGCCTGGGCGCGCAGCTTGGGCAGCACGGCCGTCATGGTCTCGCGGGCGGCCTTGAGCTTGCTGGCGCGGATCTGGGCGCCCTCGGGCTCGTAGAACGCACGCTCGCAGGCACGGCCGCAGGGATGCGGGCAGATGGTACCGGTGATGAACGGCAGGGCGTTGCGCTCGATGATGATGTTGAGTGCGTCCTCGTAGCGGCCCTCGTCAACAGCCGCCAGATAGGCGGGAATATCCTGCTGGATGGGGCAGCTCGTGCGGCACGGCGTGATAAAGCAGTCGGAAAGCGGGCTCTTGCCGGCGACCTTGCGGTCGGGCAGCGGGCGCAGCGGCTTCTTGTAGAGCGGGTTGGTGAGCGAGTCGGTCTGGATCGCAGTCACGGCCTCGAGAGAGACGCCCGCGAACGGCTTGCCATCCAGGTCGGTAAACTCGCCAGCCATCTGGCTAAAGCGCTCGTAGCCACCAGGCTTGAGTACGTCGGTCGCCAGGGTGACGGGCCAAATGCCGGCATCGTACAGGGCGCGGATGTTGTAGACCGTAGCACCGCCAGAGTAGCTGATGCGCAGCTTGCCATCGAACTGCTCGGTAATGCGACGGGCGGCCTCGATGGTCAGCGAGAACAGCGAACGGCCGGACATGTACATCTCGGTGGAGGGCAGCTCGTTCCTCGTCACGTCGACGGGGAACGTGTTGGTCAGCTTGACGCCAAACTCCAGGCCGCGCTCGGCACACAGGGCAATCAGACGCTCAAACATGGGCACAGCGTCGACCCACTGCAGATCCTCGCGGAAGTGCGTGTCATCGAAGACGATGTAGTCGAAGCCCAGCTCGTTGAGGCGCTGGCGAGCAAACTCATAGCCCAGCAGCGTGGGGTTGCACTTGATGTAGGTGTTGAGACCCTTCTCGGTAATCAGATAGGTCGCGATGCGCTCGATCTCCGCCGGCGGGCAGCCATGCAGCGTGGACTCGGTAATGGAGTTGGAGACGCGCGCCGGGATGGACTCGACAAACGCGGCATCGACATTCTCAAACTTGTCCAGGTTAGCGAGCGCCCACGTGCGGCACTCGTTCCAAACCTCGGAGCCGCTGGCGTCCTTCATGCCCTCAATGTATGCATCGACCTTGGGGCTCTTGATGCCCTCGAGGTCATAACCCACGGACATGTTGAAGACAAAACCATCCGGGCTGCCCAGGCCGTACTCGCGAGCGATCAGGTGGCAGGCAAACCATGCCTTCACGTACTCGGCAAAGGCCTGCGGAACCTCGAGCTCGGTCGACCACTCGCAGTTGTAGCACTCGTCCTGCGCCACGATGCAGGGCTTGTTCACACACTTGGAGAGCTCCTCGCCGTCCATAACCTGAACGGTCTTGAGCTCAAAGAAGCGGGAACCGGCCACGTAGGATGCCACGATGTTCTGGGCCAGCTGCGTATTGGGACCGGCGGCCGGGCCAAACGGAGTCTCGATGCGCTCGTCAAAAATGGGAAGCGCGCCCTCCTGGTTGGTCGTGACCATCTTGCGCACGCCAAAGACGGCGCCCTGAGTCTTGTGCTCCTCGATGATCCAGTTCATCAGCTGCGAAAACGGGATCGGCCTCATGATGTCGCTCATAATGAGCTCCTCTCTGTAACGCCCGGCGAGACCGCGCGACGGGCGCAAATACGGTGTAGCGCTAGCACAGCGCCGGCGACCCCGCGGAGGCCGCCTATACGCGCGTCGAACGCGGCGAAACATCCGACGCGCGTGAATCTACTTGTAATTAGTAGGTGCGTTCGTTGAGCGTGCTCCAGAGCTTCTTGGACTCAGCCATGGTCCACGCGTTGATCTTGTCCTCATCAATGCCAACGAACTCGCGATCCTTGTACAGGACGCGGCCGTTGATGATGGTGGTGCGGCAGTTTTTGCCCATCATGCCAAAGAGCATGTGGCCGTCGATGTTCTCCTCGCTCAGCGGCGTAAAGGGCTTGTAGTCCATGACGATGACGTCGGCGGCAGCGCCGGCCTCGAGCACGCCGAGCTTGCGATCGAAGTACTTGCTGGCCATCTTGGCGTTGTTCTCGAACAGCATCGTCATTGCCTCGCACCAGCCCACGTTGGGCATAGCGGCGTTGTGACGCTGAATGATCAGGAAGACCTTGAGGCTCTCGAGCATATCGTGGGTGTAGGCATCGGTGCCCATGCACACGGGGATGCCGCGGCGGAAGAACTCGAGCACGGGGGCGCAGCCTACGGCGTTGCCCATATTGGATTCTGGGTTGTTGACGAGCCAGGTGCCGGACTCCTTGACGATATCCATCTCGGCAGGCGTCACGTGGATGCAGTGGCCGAGCATGGTGTCGGGACCCAGCAGGTTGTGCTGCAGCAGGCGCTCGACGGGGCTGATACCACCGCGGTTGAGGCGGGAATCCCACACGTCGTTCATGCCCTCGCACACATGGATGTGGAAGCCGGTCAGGCCGTTGTTGGCCTCGGCCATCTTATCCATGGTCTCGTCCGAAAGTGTAAAGGTGGCATGTCCGCCAAACATGGCAGCGATCATGTGGTTGTCGTTGTCGCGACGCTCCTTGGCGGCCCACTGGGCAAATTCGGCGTTCTCGGCAATGGCCTGGTTGCATTTTTCCTGGCCGCGGCGATCGGAGACCTCGTAGCACAGGCACGAACGCATGCCCAGCTCCTGAGCTGCATCCTTAATGGTAAAGAGGCTTCCCGGGATCTCGCAGAAGCTCGCGTGGTGGTCGAAGATCGTGGTGACACCATCGCGAATGGAGTCCAGAATCGTGGCATAGGCGCTTGCCTTGGTGCCGTCGAGCGTCAGATTGTCGTCGATCTTCCACCACTGCTGCTCAAGATTCTCCAGGAAGTTGGTGGGGTTGCAGCCCTTAATGGCAAGGCCGCGGGCCAGACCCGAGTAGATGTGGGTGTGGCAGTTGATGAGTCCGGGCATGATGAGGTTGCCCTGGGCATCGACGTACTCGGCATCCGGGCACTTGGCCTTGAGCTCGCACTCGGGACCTACTTCGACGATCGTATCTCCGTCAATGGCGACCGCACCGTTTGGAATGAACGGGGCCTGAGCATTGCGGGTAAAGACGGAACCGTTAGCGACCAGAAGCATAAATGCTCCCTTCAACATCAGGGGCGGGGTTTGACACCTCTGACATGGCGGAGTGCGAAGCGCCGGCCTACACCGGAAACGGGCCCTCTCCCGTCAACGCTTCACCAAAGGGACAAACCCTTTGAAGTGCGGCTTGGCACCGCATGACGTCGGCGGACGAGGCGATGCGCCCGCCGACGAATAGCACCGAATTGGTTACTTCTTGCTCTCGGGCAAGACCAGATCCACGGCAGCGTCCTTGGCAGCATCGATGTGCTGAGCCACGACCGGCGTCTGCGGAAGAATCAGGTTAAGGACAATGGCCATGATGGCGGTGGGGGTTACGGCATTGGAGCCGATGACGGTGGGCACCCAGGTGGGCATACCCTCGCCGGCAAGGCAACCGCTGGCCATCCAGATACCCAGGCCAAAGACGACGGAGGTACCGACGATGGTGGTAGTGCGCTGCGTGAGGCCCTCGCGGGTGAACATGCGCACGCCGTTCATGGTGATGGTGCCAAAGACGCCGACGGTCGCGCCGCCGATGACGGGCTGCGGGATAGCGGAAAGGACGGCAGAGAGCTGCGGGAACAGGCCGGCGATGGCAAAGACGGCCGCGATGATCACAAAGACCCACTTGTTGACGACCTTGTTGGAGCAGATGATGCCCACGTTCTGGCCAAGGGCGCTGGTGGGAAGACCGCCCAGCAGGCCGCCGACCATAGAGGTGAGGCCCTGGGACACGATAGCGCCGGAGAGCTCGCGCTCGGTGGGCATACGGTCGATGGAGCCCAGGCAGGCGGCAGAGACGTCGCCGATAACCTGGATGGCAACCATGGGGAACACGACGGCGAGGGTAATGCAGACCTCGGGATCAAACTCGAGCGCATAGGGCATGAGCTTGGGAAGGGCGAAGACCTGGGCGGTGGCGACGCTGGAGAAGTCGATCATGCCAAAGGGAATGGAGACGATCATACCAACGATCATGCCAAAGAACACGGATCCCAGCTTGAGCGTGCCCTTGCCAAAGTTGGCGAGCGCAAAGACCACGGCGAAGGTGATAAGAGCGACGCACCACGCCTGCGGGGTGCCCCACAGCGGCGTACCCATACCGCCGGCCATGTACTTGACGGCCGTGGGATAGAGAGAGACGCCAATGGAGAAGATGACCGTACCGGTCACGACGGGCGGGAACAGCCACTTGATCTTGCTGTAGGCCAGACCAAAGAGGACCGCGACGGCACCGCCGACAATCTCGCCGCCCAGCAGCGCGCCAAAGCTAAAACCCGAGGCACCCATGGCCTGCAGGGCCGGCAGGAACGCGAACGAAACGCCCATGACGATGGGCAGGCCGCCGCCGATACGACGGAAGGGAGCGAAGGCCTGAAGGGCCGTATCGATCGCCGAAAGAATGAGCGCGACCTGGATGATGTCGGTGCTCTGCTGGCTATTAAAGCCGTAGACGCCGGCCATGATGACCGCCGGGGTAATGATGCCGGCAAACGATGCCAGTACGTGCTGAAGGGCACACGGGATCATTTCCTTAACGGGAGGCATGCCTTCGCGAGTGAACAGGGCTTCAGTGCCGTTCGTAACCGTCTCCTGGGTCATTTGACCACCAATCCTCGAAGTAGTTGTTTTCGCATCTAACGCTCTATTGTGACGCAGTGCGGGGTTGAGGTTGTGCCTTCATTGCATATCGTATTAAAGATGATTCTCATTCTCAATAATAATTTTTTGTTATCAGACTATTCTTCAGCTGAAATAACGCATTTCCGCAGGTCAGGAAAGTGTCTGGTCAAAATACCATCTAACTTTTCTTTTGGTCAACCGTTTACCGCTTAATTCCTACCGTTCGTCTGCATTACGCAATGTACCTGCGGATATACGAGATGATGGGCAGCGTGTTACCATGAGAAAAAATTGTTATGAACATTTCCGATTTCACCCAAAGGAGTTGCCCGTGAACGAGACCGTACGTCGCTTTTTGCCGATGGTCGATTTTCTGGAGCAGATACTCGGCAAAAACAGCGAAATCGTGCTGCACGATTTCTCGGATCCCGACCACGCCATCGTTGATATTCGCAACGGCATCGTGAGCGGCCGCAAGGTCGGCGGTCCCGCCACCGATCTGGCACTCAAGATCATGCACGACGCCAAGTATCGCGACCTGCCGTTTATTACGGGCTACGAGGGGCGCGGTGCCGGCGGCAAGACGTTGGAGTCAGCGACGTACTTTATCCGCGAGAATGACGAGATCGTCGGTATGCTCTGCGTCAACACCGACCTCTCGACCGTGCGCTCCATCAACGCCATGGCGCAGCAGCTCATGGCGTGCTTCGACGCGGCGCCGACGCGCACGGAGCCCGCCCCTATCGAGGTCGAAAGCCTTTCGGAGTCCACACAGGAGCTCATCGACCGCAGCATTGCCGAGTTGCTGAGCACGCGCGGGCTGGATGTGGCGTCGCTTGGTCAGAGCGACCGCGTGGACGTCATTCGCCACCTCAACGGCAACGGGGTGTTCATGCTCAAGGGCGCCGTGGCCTGCGCCGCCACCGCGCTGGGTATCTCGGAGCCCAGCGTCTACCGCTACCTGCAAAAAGTTCGCAAGGAGGGCTAACGGGCAACATGAAGCGCGGCTCCACAAGCGATCCGTCACTTGACAAAAGACCCTGCAGCTCGCACGCGCTGCAGGGTCTTTTTGCATGTCATGTTTAGTTGTGGCCAACGCCTTAGAGAGCGGCAACGACCTCGATCTCGACCAGACCGCCAGCCGGAAGGGCGGCAACCTGGAAGGCGCTGCGCGCGGGGAACGGGGCCTCGAACTTGGAGGCGTAGATCTCGTTCACGGCGGCGAAGTCGGCGATGTCGGCCAGGTAGACCGTGGTCTTGACGACATCGGCAAAGGTAGCGCCGGCAGCGGTCAGCAGGGCCTCGACGTTGGCGAGGGACTGCTTAGCCTGGGCCTCGACGCCCTCGGGCATCTTGCCGGTTGCGGGGTCGATGCCCAGCTGGCCGGACAGGAACACCATGTTGCCGGTCTGGATACCAGGGGAATACGGGCCGATGGCTGCGGGTGCGTTATCGGAAGACACGACGGTCTTGCTCATGTTTATCTCCTTACGATCAGTTGAGAAAGCGTGAGCGCGGCGTTCACACCGGGAGGCACAGTTCGGTCTGAACACCGCGCTTGATTGGGATGGTACTCAAGGTTTCTGTTTGATGCAAGAATATTATCAGCTTGCGAGAATATTTTATCGCCCAACGGCGCCCGTTGGCAGCTGAACGGTTCTCCACGGGGTCAGCCAGCCTAAGCTGCTGAAGACTTTATCCCGCTTGGAGCACGGGCATCGCCTGCCGCAACGGCACCACTATACTTTTGAATATCTGAGCATTTTGAAAGGCAGGATATGACCGCAACCGCCAGTCGAACCACCAACCGCAGACCCGAGCTTTTGGCGCCCGCCGGAGGGCCCGAGCCCTTTGCCGCCGCGCTCGCTGCCGGGGCAGACGCCATCTACTGCGGCATGGGCAGCTTCAACGCCCGCCGCAAGGCAACCAACTTTACCGACGAGGCCTTTGAGCAAGCCTGCCGCGCCGCGCATCTAGCCGGGTCGCGCGTCTACGTCACGGTAAACATCGTCATCAAGCAGTCTGAGATGGGCGATGCGCTGCAACTCATCCATCGCTGCTCCACGCTGGGCGCCGACGCCTTCATTATCCAGGACTGGGGTCTGTTCTTTGAGGTCAAGCGCACCATGCCCGGCATCGAGACACACATCTCGACCCAGGCGAACATCCACGACGACCGCGGAACCCTTTGGTGCCGTGAGCAGGGCGCCGACCGCGTGACTCTCTCGCGCGAGCTCTCCATCGACGAGATCGCCGCCATTCACAACGCCGCGCCCGATGTGGACCTTGAGGTCTTTAGCCACGGTGCCATCTGCTTTTGCTACTCGGGTCTGTGCCTGCTGTCGAGCTTTGCCATGGCTGGCCGCTCGGCCAACCGCGGCATGTGCGCCCAGCCCTGCCGCCTACCCTACAAGCTAATTGACGAGAACGGCCGCTCGCTCTCCCCTGCCGGACGCGAGCGCGCGCTGTGCCCGCGCGACACCAACACTTCGCAGCTTGTTCGCCGTCTGTATGACGCCGGCGCCGCATCGCTCAAGCTCGAGGGCCGCATGAAGGCCCCCGATTACGTGTATTCCATCGTCGACGTGTATCGTCATCAGATTGATGACATGCTGGCCGGGGTCGCCGTAGATAAGCACGAGGACGCCGCTCGCCAGCGCCAGCTCAAGCGCTGCTTTAATCGCGACTTTACGCACGCCTACCAGGATGGCACCTCGGGCGACGAGATGATGAGCTACGAGCGCTCCAACAACCGCGGCCAGATTGTGGGCACGGTGCTGGGCAGCCGTCTGGCCAACCGCGATGTACGCGGACTAAAGCCCGACGATCGCCGTCGCCGCGCCGCCATCGCCTGCATTGAGCTGCTTGAGCCCGTGGGCAAGGGCGACCTGCTGGAGCTTCGCCACGATAACGAGTTTGACCAGTTCCTGACCACCATTGCCGCCGATGATGCCGC
>CAJLOU010000050.1 GCA_905208345.1 uncultured Collinsella sp. | reverse complement strand
TCGGCCAGGTTCTCAATATCCTCCACACGCCTCCATGGCTTTCGAAAGAGAGATTTGCACTCATTGATCGTGACCCGGATAAGCCATCGACGAAGATGTTCCCAGCTTTCAAATTGCGCATCGCTTTTGAGTAACTTCAGAAAGACGTCTTGAGCGACATCGTCGGCATCGGCACGATCGCGCAGGTACGTCAATGCGATTCGAAACACGACATCCCGGTGATCTTCGACCGCCTGTCTAAAAGCTTGTTCTTCCATAATCACCTCCCGGTGACGTTAATGGTTCTCGATGAGGCCCTCACCATAGATACGCTTTGACCGAACGAAATGTTTCAAATTCAAGCAGGAATAACCTACCAAAAAAACCCTGCCCCTTATTGGCAAGGGATCGACGGAACGCAACAGGTTGAGCATACGCAAGCGAGCGGCCCCCAGAGCGTACAAGGTGGCATGAAAAAGGCAGGGCATTGACCTTTTGGTCATGCCCTGCCTTTTGAATGACAGATTGTAGCTCTGGGGGCCGCGCAGCGACGGAGATCGCCGCCGTTCGTTAGAACGGCGGAACTAGTTACTCCTCGTCGTTGTCCTTGGCCTCTTCGGCGTCGTCGGTGTCCACGAGCTGGTTGAGCAGCTCGTCGAGGGAAGCCATGTCCTCGTTGATGGCACCGTTGGCGGGAGCCTTCTTGTCGTCGATCGGGGCGCCCAGGAGCTCCTCGTCGGCGTCGGCGTGATGCGTCGGCGCAGCGGAGGTGCCCAGCAGGATGTCGTCCGGACCGTCGGGGCTAAAGACCATCTGCAGCAGCTGCGAGAGGTCTTCCTCGTCGGCAACGTCGTCGTTGTTCTCGAGGATGTAGAGCAGGTCGTGGGCCTCCAGGCCGTCACGGAGCTCCTCGATCGCCTTGGCACCGATACCATCGATGCGCAGCAGATCCTCCTCGGACTTGCCGACCAGGTCGCCGACCGTCTCGATGCCGACCTCACTGAACTTGTTGGTCCAGCGCTGCGACACGCCCAGGTCGTCGAACAGGTACAGGCGAGCCTTCTCGGCGGAGATGGTGTGGCCGTTGCGGGTGAACGAACCGTCAGCACCACCAAACTCGTCGTAGCCGGCCCAGTCGAGCTGCTGCGGGAGCTGCTCGTCCAGGTCCTTGAGCTCCACAGGAGCCCACTCGGGCAGCGACTTGGCGTTGGGCGAAGCCGGGCCGTCGATGTCCACGTAGCCGTCGGCCGTACGATACGTCAGCTTGGCGTTGGCGTACGGCTTGAGGCCGGTACCAGCCGGGATCTTCTTACCGACGATAACGTTGGACTTAAGGTCGAGCAGGTGATCGACCTTGCCCTCGATGGCAGCCTCGGTAAGGACGCCGGCGGTACGGATGAACGAAGCGCTCGACAGCCAGGAGTCGATGTTGGACGCGACCTTGAGCGTACCCAGGATGACGGGCTCGGCCACGGGAGCCTGACCGCCCAGACGGGCAACGCGCTCGACCTCGTCGGCGAACTCGTAGCGGTCGACGTACTGACCAAGCAGGTACTTGGAGTCGCCGGGGTTGGTGATCTGAACGCGACGCAGCATCTGACGTGCGAGCACCTCGATGTGCTTGTCGTTCAGGTCAACGCCCTGGCTGGTGTAGACGTCCTTGACGCTCTCGACGAAGGTGTGCATCGTCGACTCGATGTCGGTCAGCTTGCGCAGGTTGCGGAAGTTGACGAAGCCCTTGGTGATCTGGTCGCCGGCGCGAACCTCGCAGCCGTCCTCGATCTCGGGCATAAAGCGCACCGAAGCGGGGACGCGACGCTCGTCGAGGACACGGGTGTGATCCTCGGAGTCGGTGAGCGTCAGCACGTACTCGGACTTCTCGGGCTTAATCGAGAGGTGACCGGAGTACGGAGCCAGCTCAGCCTCGCGACCCAGGATCTTCTCGTTGACGTTGCCGACGATATCGAACATACGGCTGACCGTAGGCAGACCCTGCGTAATATCGTCGACGCCAGCGACGCCGCCGGAGTGAATGGTACGCATCGTAAGCTGCGTACCGGGCTCGCCGATGGACTGGGCGGCAATAATGCCGACCGCGGTACCGATGGCGACCGGACGACGGGTGGAAAGATCCCAGCCGTAGCACTTCTGGCACACGCCGTACTTGGAGCGGCAGGTGAGCAGCGCGCGAAGCTTGACCTTCTTGAGGCCCGCATCGACCATCTTCTGGATGTCGGCGACCTTCTCGATGTAGCCGTCCTGCTCAAAGAGCACGGTGCCATCGGGAGCCACGACGTCCTCAATGAAGCAACGGCCAACGAGGTCGGTGTTGAGGTCGGTGGTGCCGGGGATGATGAGGTTGTAGGTAACGCCCTCGTGCGTACCGCAGTCCTCCTCGCGGACGATGACGTCCTGGGCCACGTCGACCAGACGACGGGTCAGGTAACCAGAGTCCGAGGTGTGGGATGCGGTATCGACCAGGCCCTTACGGGCGCCGTAGGTCGAAATGAAGTACTCGAGCGGCAGCAGGCCCTCGCGGAAGTTCGCCTTAATGGGAAGGTCGATCGTCTCGCCGGACATGTCTGCCATCAGGCCACGCATGCCGCCGAGCTGACGCAGCTGGGTCTTAGAACCACGGGCGCCGGAGTCGGCCATCATGTACAGCGGGTTCTCCTCGTCGAACATGTCGAGCATGAGCGCTGCGACCTTATCGGTACAAGCGGTCCACTCGTTAACGACTTCGATGTGGCGCTCCGTCTCGTTGATGAAGCCCTCCTCGAAGTACTCGTTGATCTGGTCGACGTTGGCCTGGGCGCGGTCGAGCAGCTCCTGCTTCTCGGCAGGGATGAGAGCGTCCCACACCGAGATGGTGAGGCCGGCGCGGGTAGCGTAATGGAAGCCGGAGTACTTGATGGCGTCGAGGATCGGGCCGACCTTGGCCTCGGGGTAACGATCGCAGCAGTCCGCAACCAGCTTGGCCACATCGCCCTTGACCATCTTGTAGTTCATGAACTCATAGTCTTCGGGCAGGCACTGGCGGTTGAAGATGATGCGGCCGATAGAGGTCTCGAAGCGCGCGGTCTTGTTGCCGGTGACGTCGTAGTCGACAAACTCGTTCTTGCCGTTCTTGACGCGGAAGATACGGGTGCCGTCCTCGTTGATGACGTTGGCATCGGCAGCGGACACGCGGACCTGGATCTTGGCCTGCATGTCGACCTCGGAGCGGCAGTCATAGGCGTGCAGCGCGTCGTCAAAGCTCGAGAACACGTGGTTCTCGCCCGGCAGACCCTCGCGAACCTGGGTGAGGTAGTACACACCGATGATCATGTCCTGCGAAGGGATGTTGACCGGCTTGCCGGATGCCGGCGAGCGCAGGTTGTTCGCAGAGAGCATGAGCACGCGGGCCTCGGCCTGAGCCTGGCTGGACAGCGGCACGTGGACAGACATCTGGTCGCCGTCGAAGTCGGCGTTGAAGGGCGAGCAGACCAGCGGGTGCAGGTGGATAGCCTTGCCCTCGACCAGCACCGGCTCAAAGGCCTGGATGGACAGACGGTGCAGGGTCGGTGCACGGTTGAGCAGCACGACGCGGCCGTCGATGACCTCTTCGAGGATATCCCACACAAAGGTGGCACCGCGGTCGATAGCGCGCTTGGCGCCCTTGATGTTCTCGACCTTGCCAAGCTCGACCAGGCGCTTCATGACGAAGGGCTTGAAGAGCTCCAGCGCCATGGTCTTGGGCAGACCGCACTGGTGCAGCAGCAGCTTGGGGTCGGTAACGATGACCGAACGGCCGGAGTAGTCGACACGCTTGCCCAGCAGGTTCTGACGGAAACGGCCCTGCTTGCCCTTGAGGGCCTCGGCGAGCGACTTGAGCGGGCGACCGCCACGGCCAGAGACCGGGCGACCACGACGGCCGTTGTCGAACAGGGCGTCCACGGACTCCTGGAGCATGCGCTTCTCGTTGTTCACGATGATCGCAGGGGCGTCCAGGTCGAGCAGGCGCTTGAGTCGGTTGTTACGGTTGATCACGCGACGATACAGGTCGTTGAGGTCGGACGCGGCGAAGCGGCCGCCGTCGAGCTGGACCATCGGGCGCAGATCGGGCGGAATGACCGGGATGACATCCAGGATCATGTTCGCGGGGCTGTTGCCGCCCTTCAGGAAGGCGTCAACGACCTCAAGGCGCTTGACGGCCTTCTCGCGCTTCTGCTTCTGGGAATCCTCGTCGGCGATGATGGCCTTGAGCTTCTCGGCCTCGGAGGGGAGGTCGATGGCAGCGAGCAGGTCGCGGACGGCCTCGGCACCCATGCCTCCCTTGAAGTACATGGAGTAGTAGCGAGTCATCTCGCGGAACAGCGGCTCATCGGAAATGAGGTCGCGCTCGCTGAGCTTCATGAAGGCGTTGAAGGCGTCCGTGCGGAGCTGCTTCTCGTCCTTGCACTCTTCCTCGATGTCGACGATGCCAGAGGCGATCTCCTCGGGGGTCAGCGGCTCCTCGTCGGAGAACTCGTCAAAGTTCTCGGGGTTGCCCTGCTCCTTGAGTGACTCGATCTGGCGAGCGCACTCGGCATCGATCTCTTCCAGATCGGCGGCGAGCTCCTCGCGCAGGTCGTCGGCGTCGGCCTCGCGAGCCTCGTAGTCGACCTCGGTGATGATGTAGCTGGCAAAGTACAGAACCTTCTCGAGGTCCTTGGACTTGATGTCGAGCATACGGCTCATCGGGAAGCTCGTGGGGCTCTTGAAGTACCAGATGTGGGACACGGGAGCAGCGAGCTCGATGTGGCCCATGCGGTCGCGACGCACCTTGGCCGAAGTGACCTCGACGCCGCAGCGCTCGCAGACGATGCCCTTAAAGCGGATGCCCTTGTACTTGCCGCAGGAGCACTCCCAGTCCTTGGCGGGACCGAAGATCTTCTCGCAGAACAGGCCGTCCTTCTCGGGCTTGAGGGTACGGTAATTGATGGTCTCCGGCTTCTTGACCTCACCGTGCGACCAGGAACGGATCTGGTCGGCGGAGGCAAGGGAGATCTTTACCGAGTCAAAATCAGTAGCTTCGAAATCTGCCACAGTCAACTACTCCTTATCAGTGGTCGTGGCGGCGACAGCCTCGGGTGCCTCGGCGGTCTCGGCATCCTCGGCCTCGACGTCGGCGTCAACGCCGGCGAGCGCTGCCAGGTCGTCGAGAGCGGAGGTCTCCTCGGCGGTCACAGGGGCGGAGGCGTCCTCGTCGGCATCGTGCATGGGCTCGATGTCCAGTGCGAGGGAGCGGATCTCCTTGACGAGAACCTTGAAGGACTCGGGGATACCCGGGACAGGAACGTTCTCGCCCTTGACGATGGACTCGTAGGTCTTGACGCGGCCCACGGTATCGTCGGACTTGACGGTCAGGATCTCCTGCAGGACGTTGGAAGCACCGTATGCGTACAGTGCCCAAACTTCCATCTCGCCGAAGCGCTGGCCGCCGAACTGGGCCTTGCCGCCCAGAGGCTGCTGGGTAACCAGGCTGTAGGGGCCGGTCGAACGGGCGTGGATCTTGTCGTCGACCATGTGGCCGAGCTTGAGGATGTAGGACGTACCCACGGTAATGGGCTCACGGAACTCCTCGCCGGTGCGGCCGTCGAACAGACGGGTCTTGCCGCGCTCGTCAAGCTGGGTGACGAACTCGGGGCGCATGTGATCGCCAAAGGCAGCGGTGGCCTTGTTGAGCATGTTCTTGTTAGCACGACGGATGACCTCGGCGATCTCGTCCTCCTTGGCGCCGTCGAAGACGGGCGTCGCGGTGAAGAACGGACCGGGGACGTACTTGTCGGAGTCGGCCTGCTCGGTATCCCAACCGCAGGCAGCAGCCCAGCCAAGGTGGCACTCGAGCAGCTGGCCGACGTTCATACGCGAAGGAACGCCCAGCGGGTTGAGGATAACGTCGATCGGGGTACCGTCAGCCATGTAGGGCATGTCCTCGACCGGCAGAACGTTACAAATAACACCCTTGTTGCCGTGGCGGCCGGCAATCTTATCGCCCTGCTGGATCTTACGACGCTGGGCGACGTAGACGCGCACCTGCTCGTTGACGCCGGGGGCCAGGTCGTCGCCGTTCTCGCGGCTAAAGCGGACGACGTCGATGACGCGGCCGTAAGCGCCGTGAGGCATCTTAAGGGAGGTGTCGCGGACATCGTGGGCCTTGGCACCGAAGATAGCGCGCAGCAGGCGCTCCTCGGCGGTCAGAGCGCTCTCGCCCTTGGGGGTAACCTTGCCGACCAGGATGTCGCCAGGGCCGACCTCGGCGCCGATGCGGATGATGCCGTCCTCGTCGAGGTTGGCAAGCATGTCCTCGGAGAGGTTCGGGATCTCGCGGGTGATCTCCTCGGGGCCGAGCTTGGTGTCGCGGGCATCGATCTCGTGACGGGTGATGTTGATGGTCGTCAGCAGGTCCTCGGCCACCAGGCGCTCGGACACGACGATACCGTCCTCGTAGTTAAAGCCTTCCCACGGCATATAGGCCACGGTGAGGTTTTGGCCCAGTGCGAGCTCGCCATGATCGGTCGAGGGACCGTCGGCCAGAGGCTCGCCCTGCTCAACAGTGTCACCGACGCGCACGAGCGGACGGTGGTTGATGCAGGTGGACTGGTTGGAGCGCTGGTACTTGGCCAGGTGATACTCGTCCATGCCGCCGGCATGCTTGACGATGATCTTGGCGGCGTCGGCAAAGATGACCTCGCCGGCGTTCTTGGCCAGGGTGACCTCGCCGGAGTCCAGAGCGGCGCGACGCTCCATGCCGGTACCGACATAGGGAGCGGCGGGGTGAACCAGCGGCACGGCCTGACGCTGCATGTTAGCGCCCATCAGCGTACGCTTGGCGTCGTCGTGCTCCAGGAACGGAATCAGCGTTGCTGCGACGGAGAGCATCTGACGCGGCGAGACGTCCATGTAGTCGACGTCCTCGACAGGCACGTCGGCGGGAGCGCCGAAGGAGCCGTCGAAGTCGCGGGTACGGGCGATCACGGTGTGCGGACGGACGATCTTGCCCTCGGCATCGGTCGTGATGAACTCGTTGGTCTTGGGATCGAGCGGCGTGTTGGCCGGCGCGATGACGTGCTTCTCTTCCTCGTCAGCGGTCATCCAGTCGATCTGGTCGGTGGCAACGCCGTTCTCGACGCGACGGAACGGGGCCTCGATGAAGCCATACTCGTTGACGCGGGCGTAGAGGGCGAGCGAGCCGATCAGGCCGATGTTGGGGCCTTCGGGGGTCTCGATCGGGCACATGCGGCTGTAGTGCGAATTGTGAACGTCGCGGACGGCCGTCGGCACGTTGGTGCGGCGGCTGGAGCCGGACTTGTGGCCGGCAAGACCACCAGGGCCGAGTGCGGACAGACGGCGCTTGTGGGTCAGACCGGTCAGGGGGTTCGCCTGGTCCATGAACTGCGAGAGCTGCGAGGAACCGAAGAACTCCTTGATGGAGGCCACGATCGGGCGGATGTTGATGAGCGACTGCGGGGTGATCTCGTCGATGTCCTGGGAGCTCATGCGCTCGCGGACGACGCGCTCCATACGGCTCATGCCGATACGGAACTGGTTGGCGACGAGCTCGCCGACGGTACGGATGCGGCGGTTGCCAAAGTGGTCGATGTCATCGACCTTGAAGCCCTGCTCGCCGGCAGCGAGGGACAGGAGGTAGCGCAGCGTCGCGACGATATCCTCGTCGGTGAGCACCGTGACCTCTTCCTCGGTGGTGAGGTTGAGCTTCTTGTTGACCTTGTAACGACCGACGCGGGCCAGGTCGTAGCGCTGCGGGTTAAAGAGCAGACCCTCGAGCAGGCTGCGGGAAGCGTCCACGGTGGGAGGCTCGCCCGGGCGCAGACGACGGTAGATCTCGATGAGGGCGTCCTCGCGAGTGAGGGCGGTGTCGCGCTCCAGGGTGCGCTTGATCACATCGGAGTTGCCGAGCAGCTCAATGATGTCGTCGTTGGTGACGGCGATGCCAAGGGCGCGCAGGAACATCGTGGCGCTCTGCTTGCGCTTACGGTCGATGGAGACCATGAGCTGGTCGCGCTTGTCGACCTCAAACTCAAGCCAGGCACCGCGGGACGGAATGATCTGGGCCTTGTAGATCTGCTTGCCCGAATCCATCTCGGAGCTGTAGTACACGCCCGGGGAGCGGACGAGCTGCGAGACGACGATACGCTCGGTACCGTTGATGATGAAGGTGCCCTGATCGGTCATCATGGGGAAATCGCCCATGAAGACGAGCTGCTCCTTGATCTCGCCGGTCTCCTTGTTGGTGAGACGGACGTCGGTCAGAAGCGGAGCCTGATAGGTCATATCCTTCTCGCGGCACTCCTCGACGGTGTGTGCGGGGTCGCCGAACTGATGCTCGCCGAAGGTAACCTCGAGAACATGGTTCTGGCTCTGGATGGGGCTGGATTCCTTGAACGCCTCACGAAGGCCCTCGTCCTTAAAACGCTCAAAGGATTCCCTTTGAACAGAGATAAGGTTGGGGAGCTCCATGGCCTCCGGGATTTTCCCGAAGCTGACGCGCTTGCGCTCAGTGGCAGTGTATGCGTAGGTCACCAGGTTTTTCCTCCTTCACGGAAATGCTCGGTGGGTTGGCGAGGCATAGCTTCGCCAGTTATCGCAACCTAATAGTTTATCAGGTACCGACCGTTGGGCAAGAAAAGCCTTGACGCGATTAAGTTTTTGGAGTAGCAAAGTTTTTCGACAGAAAAGGCGCAGGTAGATGGATGTGTATCGAACACCTGTTCATATATTTTCTGTGAACGAGACTGTTGATGCGGGACGCTGAACGGCGGAATGGCGGCAAGGGTTGATCAGGCGGAAACTGCGTCCCGTTTTGAGGCTTCAAACTGGGTCGTACTTTCCGGTTGAGCCCTGTTCGGGAAAACGTATCCCGTTCTGAGCCGAAATTCTGGGATGCGCTTTCCGCTAGGGGTCCCAAACGGAAAGCGCATCCCAGAATTCGGCCAAATAGTGGGACGCGCTTTCCGGAGTCAAGCTGCGGCTCGCATAAAATAACGGGTGCAGACCGAAGTCCGCACCCGTACATGTCGATGCCCAAAGGCTTATTTGCGCATCAAGCCGCCGCGTTCGTCGATGGCGTCCCAGAAGGCGCCGGCAAAGCGGGGATCGCTTGCGGCCATGAGGGCGTTGGTGGCCATCCAGCCAGACGGGGTGCCGGTATCGTAGCCCGAGAGCGGGTCGATGACGACGGCGTACATGGCCTCGCGGTCGAGCGAGCGGGCCATGGCGTCGGTGAGCTGGATCTCGCCGCCCTTGCCGGCCTGCTGATCGGCCAGCAGGTCCATGACCAGCGGGCTCAGCAGATAACGGCCGACGATGTACAGGTTGGACGGAGCCGCCTCGGGAGCAGGCTTCTCGACCAGACCGCCGATGCGCCAAACGGCACCGGGCTCGTCGTCGGCAGCATTCTCGAAGCCCTCGAGCGAGCCAACGCGATCGCCGGCGATAACGCCGTAGCGGCTGACTTCCTCGGGCGAGCAAGCAGCGACGGCGATAACCGAAGCGCCACCGTGCTCTTTGGAAACGGCGAGCATCTTGTCGCAGATGTCACGGTTAGGCACAACGTAGTCGCCCAGAAGAACCAGGAAGTTCTCCCCTGCCACAGCGTCGGCGGCAGAGCGAATGGCGTGGCCAAGGCCCTTGGGCTCGTACTGATAACGGAAGTCGACCGGCATACCACCAGCATGGGCGACGGCGTCGGCGTAGGCGTCCTTGCCACGCTCACGAAGCAGGTTCTCGAGCGAGCGATCGGGCTGGAAGTAGCTCAGCAACTCGGGCTTGCCAGGAGAGGTGACGATAATAGCATCGTCGACCTCATCGGGGTCGAGCGCCTCCTCAACGACGTACTGGATGACCGGCTTGTCGAGCACCGGCAGCATCTCTTTGGGCGTGCACTTAGTGCCAGGCAGAAAACGCGTGCCAAGACCGGCGGCGGGGATGATTGCCTTCATGTTATTCAAGGATCCTTTCGCAGGCGCAGAATGCGCCCTGTGCGTGCGGCACAGCGGCCGCAGACCAAATTGCGATACCGAAGTATCTTACCGCCGGAGACATACGTCGCCGTAAGGCAAACGCAATTCTTCAGCAGGTCAACGCAAATTATTGCTCGAATGGTGCAATTTTACGCCCCAGCGGTAACGGGATTGGCACGGCAAAGACAGCGGTGTTCTGCATGCCGAGCAATAGAAATGAGGGGACAAAAACAAAAAAGACGGGGCTCGCAATGCGAACCCCGTCTGCAAAGAAATCTGGCGAGAGAGCCTGATTACTTGAGGGTGACAGCAGCGCCAGCAGCCTCGAGCTTCTCCTTGGCAGCCTCGGCGTCCTCCTTCTTGGCACCCTCGAGAACAGCCTTGGGAGCGCCCTCGACGACCTCCTTGGCCTCCTTCAGGCCAAGGTTGGTGAGCTCACGGACGGCCTTGATGACCTGGATCTTGTTGTCGCCGAAGCCCTCGAGCACGACGTCAAACTCGGTCTTCTCCTCGGCCTCAGCAGCGCCAGCAGCGGGAGCGGCGACAACAGCGGCAGGAGCAGCGGCGGAAACGCCGAAGGTGTCCTCGATAGCCTTGACGAGCTCGGAAGCCTCGAGAAGGGTCATTTCCTTAAGAGCATCGATGATCTCATCGGTGGTAAGCTTAGCCATTTCTAAGTCCTTTCGGTTTCCGTGCGGATGCACGGAGATCAGTTAAAACACGGCGCGAATGCGCCAGGGGTGCGGCGTTGACGCCGCGGGTGAAAACAGCGACTAGGCTGCCTTCTGCTCGGAGACCTGCTGGATCGAACGAGCGAGACCAGAGGAAACGCCGTTGACGCAGACAGCGATGTCGCGAGCGAAACCGGAGATGAGACCGGCGATCTGGCCGAGAAGCTGATCCTTGGTGGGCAGCTCGGCGATAGCCTTAACATCATCAGCGGAAACGGCCTTGCCGTCGGAGATACCGCCCTTGATCTCAAGGACACCCTTGGACTTAGCGGAGAAGTCCTTAAGGGTCTTAGCGGCCTCGACCGGCTCGGTCTCGTAGAACACATAAGCGACGGGGCCGGCGAGGATCTCGTCGAGCTCGGGCTGCTCCTGGTTCTTGAGAGCGATCTTGACCAGGTTGTTCTTGTAGACCTTCATCTCGGCGCCGCACTCGCGAAGCTGATGACGTAGCTCCTGAGCCTGCTTAACCGTCAGACCGTTGTAGTTGACGACGAACAGACCGGCGTTCTCGGCGATACGGGACTCGATCTCTGCAACCTTGTCGATTTTGTACTGCTGGGGCATGAATTACACCTCCTCGAATTCTTTCCGGGCACGGTCCGCCACAAGGACGTGACGGGGGCATGTCCAAAAAGAAAGCCCCCGCGCTGCATGAGCGACGGGGGCGAGAAGACATATCTACTCGACCACCTCGGCTGGCGGGATATCCCATTAAGCTCGCGGGCGATGCCCGTTTGCACCGGCTGTCTCTGGCAGCGGATTCGTGCGTGAACCGAAAGTATTATGGCGGGGACCCCGGCGTCGGTCAACGGAAAACCGGGCTGCACACAATTCCACCATCCGGCACGCGCCGCCGAAGGCCAGGCGCAAGGTTTTCGCTCGGTCAAGTCCTGGCTCGCACGAAGAGCACATTAAGTGCTCTTCGGCTCGTGCGGAATCTACGAAAACCTTGCGCCTGGCCTTTGGCGGCGCGGCCTGCGTCAACTATGGGGCAGCCCGGTTTTCCGTTGGCTGACGCCCCCACGCATAACCCTTATGTCGGTGGGCTGATGTGTTGCATCCCTGAGGGCTACAAGGTTGAAATGAAGGTGGACAGGCGGCGGAGCCCTTCGTCCAGATTTTTGTCGGAAACGCAGTAGCTTAAGCGGACGTGGCCTTCGGTGCCGAAGCAGTCGCCCGGGACTAGGGCTACGTTTGCCTCTTTGATGGCTTTGATGCAGAAGGCTTCGCTGGTTAGTCCGAACTTTTTGATGCTCGGGAAAGTGTAGAAGGCTCCTGCGGGCTCTACTGCGTCGAGGCCCATAGCGTTTAAGGCTGCGAGCACGCGTTTGCGGCGGGCTCGGTAGACTTTGAGCATGGGGGTTGGGTCGACGGTCAGGGCTCGCGCTGCTGCGTCCATCTCAAATGAAACGGCACTCGATACTAGGTATTGGTGTGCTTTTGCGATCTCGGCGATGACGGGGGCTGCCGCTGCGAGCCAACCCAAGCGCCAGCCGGTCATGGCCCAGGGCTTGGAGAAACTCTCGATGGTCACTGTCTGCTCGCGCAGCTCCGGGTGTCGCTGGGCGAAGCGCTCGTAGCCGTCCACATAGACGAGGCGGTTGTATACGTCGTCGCAGACTACGTAGATGCCCGCCTGCTCCGCCACGCGCGCCACGGCGTCGAGCGATGCCGCGTTGAGAATGCAGCCCGTGGGATTGTTGGGCGAGCAGATGACGATGGCCTTGGTCGCCGGGGTCACACAGGCGCGAAGCGCTTCCTCGTCAATCTGGAATTGCGTAGGCTCCGTATCCAAAAAGACCGCCTGGGCGTGGTTGGCCACGACGATGCTCTCGTACAGGCCAAAGGCCGGCGTGGGGATGATGACCTCGTCGCCGGGGTTGAGCATGGCCATAAATGTTGCCGACAGGGCCTCGGTCGCGCCGTCGGCCAGGATGACCTCGTCTGCCGAAAACGCAAGGCCCGCGTCGCCCATATATGCGGACAGTGCCTCACGCAGGGCGGGGCGGCCGTTGTTGGGCGGATAGTGCGTGTCATCACGGTCCAGCGCGGCGATCACCTCGGCGCTAATCACGTCGGGCGTGGAAAAATCAGGCTCGCCGAGCGCAAGCGCAATGCATCCCGGATGCTGGGCGGCGAGCGCGTTGATTCGGCGGATGCCGGAGGGCTTGAGCGTGGCAAGCGAGGTATTCATGGGCAGACGCATGGCGTTCCTTTCGTAAGGGTTGCACTAGGATAGCGCGGCGGAGCGCCACCAGACGGTGTAACCTAAACGGAAACCAACCGGAAAGGAGGCGGCATGGAGACGACCGCACGCGGCGATGTACCAAAAACGTTGCAAACCATTGCGTATATCAGCATTCCCAATAGCGCCGATCTTGAGTTTTTGCTCTGGGACCTGCAGGATGCCATCGCTGCCTATGCTCAGCTTTCTGGTACCGCGCTCCCCCGCCCGATCGATTTGGAGGCGGATGATGCCGGTGCAGTCGATGGCATGGTGCTCGCTGTTGATGATGCATTTGATGATGAGGCTATGATCGCTGTCGAGGAGATACTCGATCGCTTTAAGAATACAGACGCGCGCGTCTATGTCGTCGTTCAGGTCCTGTCCAAAAACACCAAGCAGGCGGACGAAGCCCTCGACCGCCTATACCGGGCATGTATTCTACGTGACCTGCCATGGTGCGACGGCGTTGTCATCCGTGCCGGCAGCGGCATCGCAGCGCTTCGCCACTCCCCGCGTATGGGCCTCTTGCGTCGGCCATTTTCGGAAGCGATAGATAAGCTTGTGGGCGCTGTGCGCATGGGCTGCTCCATTGAACATGCGCAGCTGCTTGGCGGTGGCAATGCCGGTAGCGTCGATGCCGACGGCATGGTGCGCGTCAAGCCCGCGCTGCCCGCACCGATCTGGCATGCCATCATGAAACGCCTCGGCACCCGCGCCCAGTCAGATATCTAAATTACAGAGCGCCCCAATCAACGGCCTCGCGCCAGCGCTCGATAAGGCGTTCCAGGCGCCATGCCGCATTGGCGGGACTTGTCGACGGTAGAACGATGGCGGGCAGCCCGGTGCGTTCTTGTAGATAGCGCTTGTAGAGCCGGCCAGCTGTACCACCGTTGCATATCACCTGCT
>CAJLOU010000049.1 GCA_905208345.1 uncultured Collinsella sp. | reverse complement strand
TGAATCATGCTGGGCGCGAGGAATACCTGGATGATGCGCGTGAATGGCTCGAGGGGTATCGGTTTGGCAGGGCCTATTGCTCGAGTCCAGAGCGTGTGATCGGTTTTCTGGACCGAGGCTGCACGGCGCCTGTGCGTGCTGATCTGTATGGATATGCCGATTGCCTGAGTAGGGTAGTTGCCGGGTGGAATCTCGACCGCCTTTCGGTCTTGTTTGATTTGCTCGAGGCCCATGGGTGCGCTGAGGTCCCGCTTTGTTTGGGCACTGCAGAGTCAGATGTCTCGCCTGACGATGGCATGTGGACAGCGCTGTATCTGTCCGGTTTCCTGACGACAGATATGACTGAGGGGCCAGAGCATGGCGATCGCCTCCGTGTTTTGCGATTGCCCAATAAAGAGCTTCGCCAGGTCTTGCGTCTAGTAATTGTTGAGTGGTTTGAGTGCGCTGCCGAAGACATTCGAGACGTCGATGCGTTTCGCGACGGGTTGTGCTGTGGGGACGAGGATACCGTGAGGCGGGCGCTAAGCCGCATCCTGGGAGATTCGGGAATCGGTGGGACCGACCCAGATACGCCGCTGCCATATCACCTACTCTTGCAAGGACTCTGCTTTGGATTGCCGGGCTATGCCAATCCTGCTTCGAGGCGAAAGTGTGGCGCGGATCGCCGGGACATCCAGGTTTTTCCTACGGGTGCTGTGCTCGACGTAGCAGACACGATTGGCATGCTGGACGAGCGCCCGCTCATTACGATCAACATGATGCATGACCCCGGCGTGGATGCGCTGGGTCTGGAATTGCTGGCCGTACAGTCGCTACTTGACATAGAGCGCGACGGCATCGACGAAATCCGTGTGCCACGCCCCGGCGTGGGTCGCATGCGCTGGGGGTTCGGTTTTGATGGGCAGCATGTGGCTACGGTGTGCCAGCGGCTTTAAGCGCCGAGGTGTTTCCGACTTCCGTTACTCGGTGTCCTTCATGGGCGGCATGGGCTTCCAGTTGGGGTCCTTGATGATCTTGCGGGCGTCCTTCATGCCGCGGCGCAGCGCCGGAATTCCGGTCTTAAAGCACTTGTCAACGGCGGCCAGGCGAATAAATTCCTTGCAGAAGGTCGCGGCGTTGCCCAGACGGAACAGCACGGGGTGATAGTCGCCGTAGATCTGCATGTAGCGGGCCAGATAACCGCGGTTGCGCATGATGTAGTAACGGTTGGTGTCGCTCGTAGAGTTGAGCTGGCGCTTGCCGGCGATATCCCAGTTAGAGACAGCGCGGGCGCGCTTGAGAACCACGTCGGCAACAACGGCGGCGGGGAAGTGCTGGCTGGCCACGTAGCCATAGCAGGCATCGTCGCCGTAGATAAAGAAGCGCGCGTCGGGCAGGCCAATCTTGTCGACCACGCGGCGCGAGAACATGCCGCCCTCAAAGCACAGCTGGTTCATGGTGCGGTAGCCCTCGGGACCCAGATCCCACTTGGCGACAGGGTTTGGAATGCCGAGCGAAAGGATCAGTTGGTACTGCCAAAAGAACGCGCCGCCGTCGAAGTCCAGGCGCGAACCCTGGATGACATCGTAACGGTCGGTCCACTTGGCAAGACGCTCGATGCCTTCGGGGATGACGAGCACGTCATCGTCCATTACCCAGAACCACTGGGCGCCCAGGTCGTAGGCGCACTTGGTGCCGGCGGAGAAGCCGCCCGCACCACCGCCGTTTTCGAGCTGCGGGGCGTAGATGACACGGTCGGTGCCGCCCTGCGCGTCAGGCTGCTCGGTGTCGATGCCCCACAGGTTGGCCAGGCGCTCGTTGAATGCGGCGCACATGGCCTCGGTCTCGCGCGAATTCTCGTTATCGACAATCACGATGCGCCAGGGCGTTGCCGTGAGCTCGGTCATGGAGTCGAACAAGTTGGCCAGGAGTTCCTGGCGCTTGTACGTAACGACGACGATGGCGAGCTTGTCGATGGGGGCGGGAAGGGTTGAAGGCATGGGGCAATATATCCTTTCACGCGCGGCGGGCGAGTGCTGCGCGGAAGCTATCGAATACGTCCTTGGGACGGTCCTATTGTAAAGGCTCGGCGCACCTTGGCGGCAAGCTTTGAATAAAACGCAGGAACCTGCCATGGGCCCGCCGCATGACGTGGGGCTGCTTTGCCCGCAAGAGGCTCCATAGATTATATAAACGCCCGCTGGCGCGCTGACCCTTTGATACCATGAAACGACAGGTATTTCCTAAGGAGCACATTTGTCTACTAACGCCTCTGGCAGCCCTGTTCTGTCGCTGCTTATTCCCATTTACAATGTTCAGCGCTACCTGCGCGAGTGCCTCGATTCCGCCCTGGTGCAGACGCTCAAGGATATTGAGATCATCTGCATTAACGACGGGTCGACCGACAACTCGCCGGCGATTATCCGCGAGTATATGGAGCGCGATGGGCGCGTCAAGATGATCGACAAGGCCAACAGCGGCTACGGCGACTCGATGAACCACGGCCTGGAGATGGCGCGTGGCAAGTACGTTGGCATCTTGGAGTCCGATGACTTTATGGCGCCCGACGCACTCGAAAAGCTTGTCTCGGCCGCCGATAGCAATAATGCCGACTTCGCGAAGGCGAACTTTGATTTCTACTGGTCTAAGCCCGAGGAGCGCCGTTCGCTGCACGAGATGTTTAGACCTCAGGATTGCGGCAAGCCGGTGCACCCGAGCGATACGACTCAGTTCTTTAAGCAAAAGCCGTCGATTTGGTCGGCCGTGTACCGTCGCGATTTTCTTGAGCGCAACGGCATTAAGTTCCTGCCGACTCCGGGGGCATCCTTTCAGGACACGTCATTCGCCTTTAAGGTGATCGCGTGCGCCGATAAGGCTGTTTACCTGCATGATGCCGTGTTGTCTTATCGCCAGGACAACGAGAATTCCTCGGTCAATTCTTCGGCTAAGGTCTTTTGCGTCAATACCGAGTATGCCGAGATTGAGCGTTGGATTCGAGAGGATTATGCCCTCGACCACGCAAGTGATGACGTCGAGCGCATGCTCAAGTTCAATCAGCTCATTAAGTACGATTCGTACATGTGGAACTACGTGCGCCTGGCGCCTAAGTTCTATAAGGAGTTCCTGGTTCAGATGGCCAAGGAGTTCCAAGCGGCCTTGGACGCCGGGGACTTTTCGCTTGACGACCTCAAGCCGTGGAAGCGCGCAAATCTCGCTGCCATCCTCAAAGATCCTGAGGGCTGGGTTGACGAGCAGCCGAGTTTCGCGACGGATGGTGCCTTGGGGCGTGCTAAGTATTACGCCTCGGTTGGAGGCCCAGGCGTGGTCGCTGCCTTCCTCATCGAATCGCTGAGGGGGTAGGTCGACATGGGAGAGGCCTCGTGTCCTAAAGCTACCATTGTCGTCCCCGTTTACAACTCTGCGCGCTCCATTCAGCGATGCCTCGATTCGCTGTTGGCCCAGTCCGAGCGCTCGATTCAGGTTGTCTGCGTCAACGACGGTTCGACTGATGATTCGTTGAACGTGTTGCGCCAGATCGCGCAGGCCGACGATCGCGTACTGGTGATTGACCAGGAAAACGCGGGTGTCTCGTGTGCTCGAAATGCCGGTATCGATGTCGCCGAGGGCGAGACCGTCTTTTTTGTGGACGCCGACGATTACATCGATGCCCAGACGGTCGAGCGCGTGCTGCATGCCATGGAGTCTGCGGATGCCGAGGCCGCCGTTTTTGGCGGCGTCTGTGAACCTGCCGATGCTGCCCCCAAACGTGTCCAGCAACTCATGAGCCCCAAAGCTGGCACCTTCGGCGCCCGTGATCCCCAACTGCTGTTCCATTCGAATGCGCAGCCCTATGCCTGCCGTGCGGCTTTTTCGCGCGAGCTGCTCAATCGCGAAGGCATTCGCTTCGCCCCCGGTCTGGCTTTGGGCGAGGACGTCGTCTTCCAATTTGCGGCTTATGCGCTTGCCCACAAGACCGTCGTCATGCCGGACAAGTTCTACCACTACGTGATGGAGAGTGAATCGGCGACGCACGAGTTCAACAGTGCCGAGGCTCGCGCCAAAAAGCTTGACGCCCACATGAGGATGCTCGAGGAGGTCTTGGAGGACTGGGCGGCCTACGATTTTTTGGACCTGTGTCCCGGCGAGCTGATAACTTGGTTTTTGGACCTTATCGTGTTTGATTTGGCGCGCTTGGATTCCGATGACTTCCATCGCGTGGCGGCTCGCGTCAACATGGACCTCGCGACGTTTTTGGGAACGGAGTGGGCGGATATGCCTGCCAAGGGCGCCGTTTGCCGTGTTGCCCACAAGCTCGTTGCAGCGATCTCGAGCGTTTCGATGGCAGATGCCACGCTGTTCTATCTTTCGACTCGCGGTCTCAAAGCCTGCCTGGAGCGCTTTATCTAATTCCAAGCGCTGCCGCCCGCCGCAACTCGGCTGCTAAAATAACCCTGTTACACGCTATTCAACAGGAGGTTCTCTTGCAGAACTCTGATACCCCTAAAGTTTCGCTGCTTGTTCCCATCTGCAATGTTGAGCGCTACCTGCGCGAGTGCCTCGATTCCGCCGTGGCGCAGACGCTCAAGGACATCGAGATCATCTGCATCAACGACGGCTCCACCGATAGCTCGCCAGATATCATCCGCGAGTACATGGAGCGCGACCCCCGTGTAAAGATGATCGACAAAGCCAACAGCGGCTACGGCGACTCGATGAACCGCGGCCTGGAGACGGCGCGCGGCGAGTACGTGGGCATCCTTGAGTCCGACGACTTTATGTTTGAGGATTCGCTCCAAAAGCTGGTCGCCAAGGCCGATGCTGAGCATGCCGATGTCGTTAAGGGCGACTTTTACCTGTATTGGTCCACGCCCAGCGAGCGCCGTGAGCTGTTTGGGATCATCGACGAGCATATGACGGGCGCCGCGTATCGCCCCGTCGATCGCCCGGGCATCTTCTACCGCAAACCTTCCATTTGGTCGGCTATCTATCGGCGCGCGTTCCTCAACGACAATCAGATTCGGTTCCTTCCCACGCCGGGTGCCTCGTATCAGGACGCAGGCTTTAACTTTAAGGTTTGGGCTTGCGCCGAGCGTGCCGCGTTTATTGCGGACCCCATTTTGTGCTATCGCCAGGATAACGAGAAGAGCTCCGTTAATTCGCCCAACAAGGTGTTTTGCGTGTGCGACGAGTATGTCGAGATGCAGCGCTTTTTGGACGAGCGTCCCGAGCTCAAGGCTCAGCTTCAGGGCATTTTAATGCGCATGAAGGTCGATACGTACCGTTGGAATGACGAGCGTTTGGTCGATGAGCTGCGTGAGCAGTTTTGGAAGAAAGCCTCGTCCGAGCTCAAGGCCGATTGGGATGCCGGTCGCTTTGACCTGTCGCTGTTTGATCCGCGTGGCGAGACCGACTTGCGCCTGATGGTCAAGTCGCCTCGCGCCTATATCGATTCGCGCTTTGGCTTTAAGAAGCCGGGCAAGATCAATACGTTTAAGCATTACTTTAAGATTGGCGGCCTGCCGCTGGTGTGGCGCGTGCTGACGTATCAGCGCACCTACGGCGACAACCCGCACCCTGATGACGTTCCCGCCGCACAGTAGGAGCGAGTGATTATGGCTACCCCCAAGATTTCCGTTGTCGTTCCCATCTACAAAGTGGAGGAGTGCCTGGCCTGGTGCCTGGACTCCCTGCTTGCGCAGGACATGCCCGATTGGGAAGGCGTGTTAGTCAACGATGGCTCGCCGGACGGTTCGCGCGATATTGCGGCTGCCTATTGCGATAAGGACGCGCGCTTTAGGCTGGTTGATAAGGAGAACGGCGGCCTGTCGAGTGCACGTAATGCAGGCATCGCTGCGTCCACGGCGTCTATCGTCGCGTTTTTGGATTCCGACGACCGCTTTACGCCCGATGCATGCCGCGTGATCGTCGATACCTTTGAGCGCGAGGACTGCGACGTTTTGACCTTTGGCGCGAATCCGTATCCGCTGGAGGCGGGGTATCCGTGGCTTAACTATGTGCTGAGCCCGCGCGATGTGTCGTTTGAAGGCTATAGCTCCGACCTGCTGTTTAAGGAAGCTTCTCGCCCTTTTGCATGGCGCACTGCCTGCAAGCGTGAGTTTTTGCTGGGCAACGGGATCGTGTTCGACGAAACCGTTAAGTATGGCGAGGACCAGGTCTTCGATTTTGCCGTGTACGGTCGTTCGCGCAAGACCGCGCTTATCTCGAGCAAGCTGTATGACTACCGCGTGGCGCGCAAGGGTTCGCTCATGGATACCATGCGCTATGACGACGAGACGCGTCTGCTGGAGCATGTGAAGATTTACTCCGCTGTGCTGGTTGACTGGCAGCGCGACGGTCTCGATGTCCAGTATGCCGATGACCTGGCGTACTTCCTATGCGATCTGGTGCTGTACGATGCGCTCAGGTTGCTGGGTTCGGACTGCGGCAAGGTGTTTGCTGCCGTTGCCACGGCGCTTGCCGGTTCTGCCGTGGGCGGCGATGCTGCGCTCGCACAATGCGCTCCTTCTGTTGCCGCTATGGTGCGTGCGGCGCTTACCAGCAAGGCCCCCAATGCCCGTGCATGTAAAAAGCTCATGTTCGATTACGACGTCTTGAGGTTTGGGCGCCTGGGTGCCTGCAAACGCATGGCAGCGAACGCCCTGGGAAAGCGAGAAGTGTAGATGAGTATCAAGCGTTTGGCGCTTTGCCGCAGTCAGGGCCGTCTGTATGTGCTGCTTCGTTTTGCCGGTCAGGATGTCACCGCGCTTATTGAGCGGGAGGGTTCTCAAGCGTTTGCCCATGCGACGACGAGCGGCTCTTGTGTGCCATCGCTGGCACTCCCGGTCGATCATGGCCGCGTGCTGGCAATCTGTCCTTCGGTTGCCGACTACGAGCGCGAGCTTGCCGTCTTGGTGCTTCCGTTTTTGGATGGCTCGTCGATGGATGTCGTTTTTGCATCCGATGGCCAAAGGTTGGGCTCCATTCGCCTTGATAGCCGCGTGGCCAAGCTGGAATCCAAGATTAACTACAAAGCAAAGCCTTCGCTGTGCGCGCTTATCCGCGATGCGCAGCGTGGCGAATGCTGCGGTCGCTACGAGATCGATGCCATTCGCTATTTGCCGGCAGACGCCGGCGCGGTGTGGCGCTATGAGGTTACCTGGGCTGGAGACCCCCAGTGCGCACCTGAGCTCCAGATCTTTGATACGCATATGAATGCCATCGATGTCACCGTGCATGTGTTTGAATCGCAGGTCGATGTTCCCCAGCGCAACGGTTGCCGCGTCAATAAAACGTATCTGAGTGTTGAGATGCCTCAGGATATACGAGATTTTGTCGCGATCGTGAACGATCCCACAGAGCGGATCCAAAGCGGGTTTTGCGCCATGGATGGTCGCCTGTACAACGGCATGTTCGATGACAGCTGGAACCGCATGAAGGACGCGCGTGCAGACGACGCAGCTTATCGACGTTGGTTTGAGCAACATCGCGCAAAGCCGGGCGATTTGGCGTGCCAGCGTGTCGCTTCGGCGGCCTTTGCCTATAGACCGCTCGTGAGCATTGTGGTGCCGTGCTACAAGACTGATCGGGTCTACCTGCGCGAGCTGCTGGACTCGGTGCTAGCCCAGAGCTATGACAACTGGGAATTGCTGCTTATGGACGCCTCGCCCGAATGGGATGCGGTGGCCAATCTTGCAGCAAGTGCCAACGATGAGCGCGTTCGTCGCATTGAGCTGCCCGGCAACGGCGGCATTGTGCTCAACACCAACGCTGGTATTCAGCAGGCGGCTGGAGACTACATCGCGTTCTTGGACCATGACGACATTCTGGAACCGGACGCGTTATTCCAGTATGTTTCCGCGCTGAATAAGGCGGCCGAGGACAAGCGTCCCCAGGTCCTGTTCTGCGACGAGGACATGTTCCAGAAAACGGGGGAGTGGGGCCAGCCGGTCTTTAAGACGCGGCTCAACGTCGACCTGCTCTATAGCCATAACTGCGTGACGCATTTCCTGATGGTGGAGAAGGCGCTCATCGATCGTATTGGCACGTCCCCGGAAGACGTTGCGGGTGCCCAGGACTACGACTTGACGCTTCGCTGCCTTTCGGCGGACGCGCGGTTTGAGCATGTTGTGCATGTGCTGTATCACTGGCGCGTGCATCCGGGATCGACCGCCGATGGCTCTGCCGATAGCAAGCCGTATGCTATTGAAGCCGGTCGTCTTGCGCTGCAGCGCCACTTTAACGCGCTGGGCATTTGCGGAACGGTTGAGGATACCGAGACGCCGTTTGTCTACCGCATGCGCTATGCGCTGCCGGAGCCTGCGCCGCTGGTGAGCATTGTGATTCCCACCAAGGATCACATTGAGACGCTTGACGCCTGTGTGATGTCGATCGCCCAGAAGGCAACGTATGCCAATTACGAGATCGTCTTGGTGGAGAACAACAGCGAAGCCCCGGAGACGTTTGCGTATTACGAAACCCTGCCAGAGCGCGTGGCTGCAGCATCCGAAGGCAGGGGCATCGCGCGCGTTGTGTACTGGCCGGGTGAGTTCAATTACTCCCAGATCATTAACTTTGGCGTGGAGCACGCCAAAGGCGATTATCTGCTGCTGCTCAACAACGATACCGAGGTCATTAGTCCCGACTTTATTGAAGAGATGATGGGCTATCTGCAGCGTTCCGAAGCGGGCGTGGTGGGTGCCAAACTCTACTTTGCCGATCATCTGGTGCAGCACGCTGGCATTGTGGTTGGCGTGCGCGGCGCACTTGCCCATGCCAACCAGGACTTCTCGGCAAAGCGCGAGGGCTATCTTGCCCGTGCCGTGCGCCCGGGCAACTTTAGCGCCGTAACGGGTGCCAGCCAGATGGTCCGACGCGACGTATTTGAGCAGGTCGGCGGCTATAACGAGGAATTCGCCGTTGGCTTTAACGACGCAGACTTTTGCCTGCGCGCATGGGAGGCGGGCTACCGCACCATCTTTACGCCCTATGCCGAGCTGTACCACTACGAGTTCACCTCGCGCGGCAGAGAAGAGGCCAACGAGGAAAAGATGTGTCGCTGGAAGCGCGAGCAAGCACTGTTCATGCAGCGCTGGCCTGAGTTCTTCCTCGATGGCGACCCGTGGCTCGGACCAAACCTATCCTCCGACAGTGAGTACTTCTCGTTTTAGTGCGAAGTAATGCCAAGTTCCGGCAAAGTATCCTCAAGAGCTGCAAAGGCGGTGGGGTTCAAGTACTCCTCGTTCAAGCAGCTCTTGTCATATCGAAAACGTGTGTCTCGTGAGCATTCAATGAGTTCCGCAGTAAAGAACCTCTCCCAGCTAAAGAACTTTGAGCTTTCGATATGTTCGGCGGGGTTAAGCAGCATGTCCTTAATGTGTTTGCTGTTGAATAATCCCGACTTCAACACGAGCCATTCAAACGATTCCGGTAGGAATAGCTTGATGTTCTTTCGGCGCAATAGAGCAGCTGCTTCCGCAATTTCTGGTCCAAAGGCGGCGCCGTCGGCAATCACGAGGATGTCGTTTTCCGGTGCGTCCATAATGCAGTTGCAAATATTTGATTTTCCTCCCGCGCTGATGCACTTAATGCTGCTCTTTTTGCATAGCAAACTGAAGAATTCGTAGCCCGAATTTGTGTCCTCGACGATGACAAGCTCGGGCCTCTCGCCTCTAAATTCAGTATCATCGTAAATACGATATGTAGAGGTGTAGACACGAGAGTAAACGGGATACTTCGTTGTGGTTCGGTTGGTGTTCTTAAGACCGTAGATTTCATCAACGCTATAGGGCAGTTGGCGCAGTGACTCTCTGGCGACGATTACGTAGTAGTTTGAACTACGTTTTGCTTCATGGGCAAATTCTCTTGATCGAACAAAAGTATTGCCCTCATCAATAAAAACAATACTGCTGGAAATCTCTTGGAGATCTCTGCGCCAATATTTTCCAGATATTGTTTTACAGGGCACTTTGCAACTTACTGTTACGCCGCTTTGTGCCCCAAGCTCTTCATGGGCTGCCACCATATCAAGCAGAGTTGTCTTCCCTGTAGCACTGTTTCCTTGGATGATGGTCAGATTTCTATTGATGGTCAGTTTAAACTGAACACGGTTATTTTGAATAATTACCTTGTATGATCCGCGCATCAGGAGTTCTCCCTAAGGCATTTTCCAGCTATGGGGACAAGGTCAAACATCGTGTGAACGACATCGCCTGTGTTCGCAATGACAGCCGTGAATTTGCCGTTTCCAAAATCCATTAAATGGTAGAGATTGATTGCTAAATCCTTTTGCGCGGCGATCCGCAGAATCCAGTAGGCGCAATTATCACCGCAATTTGAGGCGTTATATACGTTCTCCGGCATAAAGTACATAAGCAGCAGTGTTTTGGTGCCGCTGGATAGTTTTTCGGGAGGAATGATACCTAGAATCTTGGTATCGATTGCATTGGGGCCTACCACGGTGCCTTTGTCGATGGATTTTATGACCCTTTGAGCAAAGGCATCTTGAAACCACTGGGGCGAATAGACGTTATCGAAGTAAACCGACGTGTTGTAGATAACGTTTTCCATATCACCATAGTGAATTGTTAGCACGTTAGCTCCTTCGGCTTGCTGATTTGGCATTTAGTGAGATTGATTATATCGCAGCACATGAGGCGGGCGTTATCGGCCCGCGGTAGATGTGATTGATGACCAAGGTTTGAATTTAATTTGACCATGCCCGTGCGTAGCTTGCTTTAGTGGCTTGAGTTATAGATAATAATCTTGAGCTAAGCTCCGTGTGGCGGCACGTAAAAGCTGTACTGTGCTTGGGCAGGTAAAAAGTCCAAGACGATTAGATATCCGAGAGGATATCGAGCCCGCACCGGGGAGATAAGGTGAGTCCGCGCCGGGGACTATAATTCCGGCGACAACTAGGTTTCCGTGAGGATGCCGCGGCTGACAGCCAGCAGAAAACCGCCTCTTTGATTATCAGCCGGGGTTATCCCGGCTTTTTTGATTGGGGCAGTATGGGTAGGGCTGAAGATCGGAAGGCGATAGTTGCGGAAATTAATCAGGCAGCAAAACTTTATCGCGGTTTTCTTGTCGGAAAGTCATTCATGTACGTTTTCGATGACAGGTATATCGAAGTTATTTATAAGGCCGAAAATTTCAAGCATTTAACTGGCGTAGATAGTCATTTGTCGGCTAAGCAGTTTTTCAAATTGGCATCCAGAGGAAAACTTGCTGCGTCGCAGATCGACTTTTCGAATCGCCATCCCTACGCTCTGTGTCGCAGAAAAGTCAACCATATTGTTCAGCTTGCCTCTTTTGCAACCTCCGCGTGCTTTATGCTCGAAGACATATCAACAAAATCGCAGTGCTATAAGTTTGGAACAACAGACTTGAACTTTTCCTTACTCATGAACTATAGGGGCGGTTGTTATATTGCTGAATCTTTAAGGGACGAAGATTGTTTTTCAAAGGCCCACGATGTGCATCTGGTCACTCATATCTTTTCGAGACAGAACGATAAGAAGCTATATGATTCCCTCTTGTTTAAAGATGGTGAGTTCGATAATTCCCAGCTTCCAAGAACTATTAGGTCTCTCCTAGATCCCTCTCTTCTTGCTCATTAGAAGATTCAAAGACGCGTGCGAGCGCCCATACACTCTCTCCGCTTGCCGCATACTTAAACGATTTACGTCGACTTTTCCCGCTGTTGCAGGGATTCGATCTGTTATGAGTCTGGGCTAGGATTTGATCTTAATACGCTGATGAGTACTGCCACCAGGCATTTCCCAACCCTGTTTATTGGCTTGCCGTGTAGATCGGCGCACTCATGCCTGTTGTCTTGTTGGGCCATCATCGCCGTTGCATCCTGCTTGTTGCTCTGGCCTACCTTTGTGTTTTGTTGCACGGGCCTTCTTATGCTGTGAGTGCGGAAAGCCTGTTTATAGACAAGGTCACGTACTACGAGTCGGGCGTCTCAGAGGCTTCCGAGCCTGGACCGATGCCGACCATCTTGAATTGGACAGCTTCGCGGTCGAGGCATTTGGCGCCAGGGGGAGGCGGGCTTCCGCACCATCTTTACGCCCTATGCCGAGCTGTACCACTACGAGTTCACCTCACGTGGCAAGGAAGAGGCCAACGAGGAAAAGCTGCGCCGCTGGAAACGTGAACAGGCACTGTTCATTCAGCGCTGGCCGGAGTTCTTCTTGACGGGCGATCCGTGGTTGGGGCCGAACTTATCCGCTGAGAGCGAGTACTTCTCGCTTTAGAAAATGGATTTTAGGAAGTCCTTAACTTTCTTTCGCTATGAGCTTGGAAGAAAGTAACGTTGGACTGTCCGTTAAGACAAATTACGAAAGCTCGATACTTCCGCGATACGTTTATACAGACTTATACAACTGGATATAATCGGATATAGTCTACGATAAACTTTTAAAGCTAAGATTGACCAATAATCGATTCCCTAGAAAGGCAAACAAGTGAGCGCCACAGCATTCCATAATCCGTTTCGTCCCACTGCCGGCGCTGAGCCTCCGCGCATAATTGGTCGTGATGATATTGCCCTTGAGTTTACCGAGAGCTTGAATGCGGGAATTGGTGCACCTGCGAGGCTCATGCGCATTGCTGGACCGAGGGGCTCCGGAAAAACTGTTTTGCTCTGCGATCTTAGGGATCGTGCTCGAGAGCTTGGATGGAAGACCGCTATTGTCTCTGCTGGCCCTAACTTATTGCTGGACTTGTGGGATCAGGTTGCTGATTCTTCCCTTGCGGCCAATGCTTCGGTCGGCGTAAACGCCGGCTTTGTTTCCGCGAAAGTTGACGTTGCGCCCAAAGAGCCGAGCCTTAGAAAGTTACTGAGTTCGGCAGCGAAGTCATCCAAGGGTCTTTTTATTGCCATCGATGAAGTTCAGGACGCTCCGATTGACGATATGCGTGCCATTGCGTCTACGGTTCAGCTTTTGATAGGGGAAAAAGTAGATATCGCACTTGCCTTTGCCGGGTTACCCGCCGGTGTTATGGATCTTATTAACGGCAAGGCGCTTACGTTCTTGCGTCGTGCCCTCCCCGAAGATCTGGCGCCTATCAACCAGGTGGAGGTAGCGCTCTCTATGGGCGATAGCTTTGTCGCGACTGGCTTGACCATAGAGGACAATCTCCTGTCGAGAGCCGCTAAGGCCACTAAGGGCTATGCCTATCTGGTGCAACTGGTCGGTTATTCCATTTGGCAGCGCGCCAACTTGCATCGTGCCAAAAGTGCCATTGTGAGCGAGCGCGACGTCACTGAAGGCATTGCGCTGGCAGAGGCTCGTTTTCACGATGTTGTTCACGAGCCCGCGATTTCTGGACTGGGGCTCAACGATATCAAATACCTTTTGGCCATGTGCGAGGATAAACAACAGTCCAAATCATCCGAGATTGCTAAGCGCATGGGTAAAAAGACCAATGAGGTCAGCTCCATTAGGGCAAAATTGCTACAAAGAGAGGTTATTCAGGCACCACAGAGGGGCTACGTGCAGTTTGCCGTGCCGGACCTAGATATCTATCTGCGAGAGAACGCCGAGGAGATTCTCGAACGGTTCTAGGTCGAGTGAGGGCGACGTCATGTTCTTTAAGACTGCTATCAGCGTCGATTGCCATATCGGGTTTTTCTGGGGCGGCAGTCCCCGTGATAATAGAGATGTGGCATTCATCGTCGCCCGCTAATCAGATTTCGTCTATCTATAACATTGCGTGTTTTAATTTGCAGGAACAAAGATATCATTCGCAAAGCGTGAGGGTTATCTTGCCCGTGCACAACTGTTTTCGTTGCTAGACACCAAAAGCAACCCTTTTAGTTGCATGAGACATAATGCAACTGTTTTCGTTGCTATATACCAAACGCAACCCTTTTAGTTGCAAGAGACAAAATGCAACGGTTTTCGTTGCCTGATGCCAAACGCAACTCTTATTAAGTAGTTGTTAGCTTTCTCACATACATTCATTTACAATGTTAGCGCCGGGCGATTTTAGCCGCTAATAGTCAAACTATTTTGACCAATCCCG
>CAJLOU010000048.1 GCA_905208345.1 uncultured Collinsella sp. | reverse complement strand
GACAAGGATGCCGACGCGCGGACGATTAAGCGCGCGTTTCTAAAGAAGGCCCGTACGGTACACCCGGATGTTTCGGACGACCCCGAGGCCGAGGCCAAGTTCAAAGAGCTCAACGAGGCCTATTCCGTTCTTTCCGACGAGCAGAAGCGTGCTAACTACGACCGTTACGGCACCGCGGACGGCCCCGGCGGCTCTGGCTATGTCGATATCAACGATATCTTTGGTGGCATGGGCATGGACGACTTGTTCTCGTCGTTCTTTGGCGGCGGTGCCGGCGGTGGCGCCCGCAGCCGTCGTGAGCGTCGTCGCGGACGCGACATGGCCATCTCGCTTTCGGTGACGCTCGAGGAGGCGGCGCTCGGCTGCAAAAAGACGATCAGCTACGACCGTCTTGCCCCTTGCGATGACTGCAATGGTACCGGCAAGGCCGAGGGCGCGACCGAAAAGCAGTGCAGCCGTTGTCACGGCACGGGCTATGTGACGACGGTCCAGCGTTCTTTCCTGGGCCAGGTCCAGTCCTCTTCGCCCTGTCCCGACTGCCACGGCGAAGGCACGGTCATCGATCATCCCTGCGACACCTGTGATGGCCAGGGTCGCACGCCGTCTCACGAGAGAATTGACATCGATATTCCCGCCGGTGTTTCGACCGGTCGCCAGCTGCGCGTGAGTGGTTTTGGCGAGGCCGGCCTTCGCGGCGAGCCTTCGGGCGACCTGATTGTCAACGTGCGCGTTGCCGACCATGAGCGCTTTAAGCGCAACGGGGACGACCTGTACCTGGTGAGCGATATCTCGATTGCGCAGGCCGCGCTCGGTTGCGAGATTGAGGTCGAGGGCATTATGCCTGACGAGGTCGTCAAGCTGTGCGTCCCCGCCGGCACACAGTACGGTGACACCGTGAGCGTCAACAATTACGGCATGCCGCGTATCGGCGGTGGCGGTTCGCGCGGTCGTCTGATCGTGCAGCTGCGCGTGGTCGTCCCCACCAATCTCTCCAACAAGCAGCGCGAGCTGCTTCGCGCCTTCGCCGACGAGATGGGCGATGACGTCGCATCCGGTAAGAAGTCGGTGACCGACCGTATCAAGAGTGCCCTCGACGACATCCTCGATTAAGGAGCCCGTGTGCTCGCACCCCATATTTCCGTCGTCAACCTCGGTTGCCGTGTCAACCGGGTTGAGTCCGACCGTATCACTGCCGATCTTATGCGCCTGGGCTTTGCGATGGTGGAGCCACCGAACGCCGATCTGATCGTTATCAATACCTGTGCCGTGACGGGGGAGGCCGAGGCCAAGACCCGCAAGGCCGTCCGTCACGCCCTGGCCTATCCCGGCGAGCCTTACGTGGTCGTAACCGGCTGCGTCGTCAACCTGCATCCCGAGGAGCTGCTGGAGCTTTCCGATCGCGTGATCGCCGAACCGTCCAAGATTGACGTCGCCGAGCGCGTCTGCGAGGTGCTGGGCGTCGAATCCGATAGCGTGCCCGCCTGCAGCGATGGCGACGTGGTCGATGCGCTCGGTCGTTCGCGGCTGGGCGTGAAGATCCAGGATGGCTGCAACCACCGCTGTACCTATTGCATCGTGTGGAAGGCCCGCGGCCCCGAGCGTTCCGTGCCCGTTGAGTCCGTGCTCGAACAGGTGCGTGAAGCTCAGGAGGCCGGCGTGCCCGAGGTCGTGCTGACCGGCGTGAATCTGGGCGCCTATGACGGCAAGAGCGCGACCGATGAACATGTCGAGATCGATGAGCTGCTCCAGGCCATCATGGAGCGCACCGAGATCGCCCATGTGCGTATCTCCTCGGTGGAGCCCATGGATATTTCCGAGCGCTTGCTCAAGGTGATGGCTCGCTATCCGAAGCGTATCGCGCCGTTTTTGCACCTTCCCGTGCAGTCTGGCTGCACGGCGACGCTGCATCGTATGGGTCGTCCCTATAGTGCCGAGGCCTTTGAGGATACGGTGCGCATGATTCGCACCAAC
The DNA here is from genome assembly GCA_905208345.1 of uncultured Collinsella sp. Lineage (GTDB taxonomy): Bacteria > Actinomycetota > Coriobacteriia > Coriobacteriales > Coriobacteriaceae > Collinsella. The sequence goes on along the minus strand of CAJLOU010000048.1, from coordinate 12,183 downwards.
TTGCCCCAGGCGTCTCTTTCGTGCGATGTCATCGTCGGTTTTCCTGGCGAGACGGACGAGGAGTTCGAGGAGTCGCTGGCGCTGTGCCGTCGCGTGGGCTTTTCGCGCATGCACGTGTTTCGCTATAGCAAGCGCCCCGGCACCCTCGCCGCCGACATGCCCGACCAGGTACCCCCTGAGGTCATGGCCGAACGCAGCCGTCGCATGCGTGCCGCCGCACAGGAGCTTGCGATCGCCGATGCCCGCCGCCGCGTGGGCACGGTCGAGCGTGCGGTGCTCGAGTATGGCGACAATTTGACGCTCGGCTCGTTCCATCATGCCCGTCTCGATGATACCTGTGGACTCGCAGCCCCGTGCCTGCTCGATGTTGCTATCATCGGAGTCGATGATTCCGGCTTGGTCCATGCACGCAGGGAGGTTCATGGAAGCCTCGAAGATTAGACTTACCGTTCCCGAGGGTATCGACCCCTCGCGCGTTTTGGGCGCCGGCGACGGCGTCCTTCGTGCACTCGAGAACTTGGTGCGCGCCCATGTGGTTGCCCGCGGTGACAGCGTTGCCGTGAGCGGTGATCCGGACGAGGTCGAGCTGGTCGCGCGTTTTTTCGAACATGCCTTTCGTGAGGCCGCTGCCGGGCGCACGCTTTCTGCCGATGATGTCTCGCGCTGTCTGGCCGTTCTGCGCGACGGCGAGCATGATGCCTCGTCGTTGCGCGATGACGTGCTGCTATCGTATCGCGGTCGCGTTATCCGCCCCAAGACGCTCGGCCAAAAGCGCTATGTGGATGCCATCCGCTCTTCTACCATCACGTTTGGCCTCGGTCCCGCCGGTACCGGTAAGACCTATCTGGCCATGGCGCTCGCCGTTGCCGCGCTCAAGCGCCATGAGGTAGGCCGCCTGATCCTGACGCGCCCGGTTGTCGAGGCGGGTGAGAACCTGGGCTTTTTGCCCGGCACCCTCGAGGAAAAGATCGACCCGTATATGCGCCCGCTTTACGACGCCCTTTTTGACATGATGGATCGCGAGCGCACCGATGAGCTTATGGAGCGCGGCGTGATCGAGATCGCCCCGCTTGCCTACATGCGCGGCCGCACGCTGAGCGATGCTTTCGTGGTACTCGACGAGGCGCAAAATACCACGCCCGAGCAGATGAAGATGTTCCTGACGCGCCTGGGCTTCAACTCCAAGTTTGTGATTACCGGCGACCTGAGTCAGCGCGACCTGGTTGGTCGTCGCGGCGGTCTTGCCGACGTTGAGCAGATTTTGGGCCGTGTCGACGATGTCGCATTTTCGCACCTCGAGCGTGCCGACGTGGTGCGCCATGCCTTGGTGGGACGTATCGTCGAGGCATACGATACTTATGATGACGTGCGCGAGCAGCGCCCGCGCGACCGAAAGGAGTCCCGTTGAGTGTATTGATCAGCAACGATGCCGAGCTCGATACGCTGCTCGACGCGCAGGAGGTAGAGCACATCTGCGAGGTCGTGCTTGCCACCGAGGGCGTTGTGCGTGAAGTCGAGATTTCCCTTTCATATGTCGATGAGGACGAGATGCACGAGCTCAACCACGAGTGGCGCGGTATCGACCGCACCACCGATGTGCTCTCGTTTGAGTGCGATTCGGCCTTTGACGATGACATTCCCGCCGATGAGACGCTCGAGCTCGGCGATATCATCTTGGCCCCGGAGGTCATTGCCCGTCAGGCCCCAGGCTTTGGCAATAGCCCTGCTGACGAGTGCCGTCTGATGTTCGTACACGGCATGCTGCACCTGCTGGGCTATGACCACATCGAGGACGACGAGGCCGAGGTCATGGAGGCCCGCGAGGACGCCATCCTGTGCGATTTGGCGCTCGAGCGCGGCGAGGACCCCAAGCTAGTCCACGTCGGCCCCATCACCAACCACGCCCACGACTAGGAGCCGTCTATGATTCCCGGATCGAACAAGGACCATCCGTCCTTCTTAAAGTCGTTTTCTTACGCTATGGAGGGCTTCGTCACCGCCGTCAAGACCGAGCGCAACATTAAGGTCATGCTCGTGGCGGGCGTGTGCACCGTCATTGCAGGCTGCATCGTGGGGCTCGACATTGCCGAGTGGGCCACGATTATCATCTGTTGCGGCCTGGTGATCCACGGCGAGCTTTGCAACACCGCCATGGAGGCCATCGTCGACCTGGCGACCCAGGAGCTCCATCCGCTGGCCAAGCGTGCGAAGGACATCGCCGCCGCCTCCGTATACGTTCTTTCCATCACCGCCGCGATTGTGGGCTTGCTGGTATTTGCCCACGCGCTCGGCTTTATTTAGAAAGGGATTCCCATGTCCGACAATATGAAGCCTGCCGATGAGATTTTGGACGACGAGTCCCTGGACGCGGTGGATACCGAGGAGCTCGAGGATGTCGAGGAGTTCGACCCGTTTGAGGGCATGAGCGACGAGGAGCTCGACGCCCTGTGCGACGAGGGCGACAGCCTCGCGGGCTTTGGTGACGTGGAGCCCGGTTTCCGCAGCGGTTTTGTGGCCCTGGTCGGTCGTCCCAACGCCGGCAAGTCCACGCTGCTTAATGCCTGCTATGGCAAAAAGGTCGCCATCACCTCGCCGGTGGCCCAGACGACTCGCCGCCGCATGCGCGCCGTCGTCAACCGTCCCGGCTACCAGCTGGTCTTTGTCGATACCCCGGGTATCCACAAGCCCAAGGACGGCCTGGGGTCCGAGCTCAACAAGAGTGCGCTGTTCGAGCTGAACGATGTCGATGTCGTCGCGTTTTTGATTGATGCCACCAAGCCGATCGGCAGGGGAGACGCCTGGGTTGCCGAGCGTGTCAGATGCGCTCGTTGCAAGAAGGTCCTGGTGCTCACCAAGGCCGATGAGGCCGACCCCGCACAGGTCATGGAGCAGCTTAAGGCTGCCCACGAGCTCATGGAATATGACGACGAGATCGTGACGTCGTCGGTCAAGAACTTCAACGTCGATGCCTTCATCGAGACCGTTGCGCACTTTTTGCCCGAGGGTCCGCGTTGGTTCCCCGAGGACATGGGTACTGACGCTTCCGACGAGACACTCGTTGCCGAGTTTGTGCGCGAGAAGGTCTTGCGTCGCACCCGTGATGAGATTCCGCACTCCGTTGGCGTGATCTGCGATGCGCTCGAGCAGACCAAGAAGGTGCTGCGCGTCCACGCCACCATTTACGTTGAGCGCGAGGGCCAAAAGGGTATCATCATCGGCAAGGGCGGCGAGATGATCAAGCATATCGGTATCGACGCCCGTCGCGATCTTGAGCGCATCTTTGGCACGCAGGTCTTTTTGGAGCTGGACGTGAAGGTCAAGGCCGGCTGGCGTGACGACGAGGCCCAGATTCGCCGCTTTGGGTATAACGCCGAGGACTAAGGACGCACGGCGCGCATGGCAGGCTCCCGGACATATCGCACGAAGGTGCTCGTTCTCGACAAAACCAAGCTCAAAGAGACGGACCTGATCCTGACGATGCTTGACGAGCGGGGTCGGCAGGTGCGTGCCGTGGCTAAGGGCGCACGTAAGCCTGGCGGTCGCCTTGCGGCCCGCTGCGAGCTCTTCTGCACCGTTGATATGCTATTGGCGCATGGCCGCTCGCTCGACGTTGTTTCTCAGGCGGAGCTTATTGAGGCGCCGCTCGGTGCTGCTCCTGACTACGAGACGACCTGTGCCGCCAGCGCGATTGCCGAGGTTGCGCGTGTGTGCTCGTTCGAGGATGCCGAGGATCCATTTACCTTTGCCATTACGCAGCGGGCGCTCACGCTTGTCGGTAGCGGGCTCGATTCGGCACACATGGACCTGCTCGTGGCGGCCTTTGTCTTTAAACTGCTGTCGCACGTTGGTTACCGACCCGATTTCTCGGCTTGTGTCTCGTGCGGCGATCCCATGCTCTCGCATTTTTCGGCCCAAGCCGGCGGGCTTCTGTGCGGGTCGTGCGCGTCGAGCGTTCCGGGTGCCGAGCTGGTGTCGACCGGCGAGGTCGCATGGCTGCGCGCCCTCATGTCCATGACCTTCGATGCACTCATGGCCGAGAGGATCGACCCCCATACCGCAGCCTTTTTGCTGGGGCTTTCGCATGTTTGGGCTGCGACGCACACCGATCAGCGCCTCCGTGCGATGGAATTCATGTTGGGTCGGTGATGATGCGCAGGGGTGGGCTGCTTGTGGTAACATACCGACCTGTTGGTACCTCGACCTTGGTTGCTCGCTCCACCGGCGGCTTCCCAGTCCGAGGCGAATCGAGTCGCCCGCGGGCGACGTAAAACGAAAGGTGAAACAATGACTGTTTCCAAAGAGCGCAAGGCGGAGCTGACTGCCCAGTTCGGTAACACCCCGGTCGACACCGGTAACCCCAAGGTTCAGGTCGCCATCCTGTCCGAGCGCATCAAGGAGCTGACCGAGCACATGAAGTCCCACCAGAAGGACTTCCATACCCGTCGTGGCCTGCTCATGCTCGTCGGCCGTCGTCGTCGTCTTCTCTCCTACATCAAGAAGAACGACATCGTCGAGTACCGTGAGCTCATCAAGGCTCTGGGCATCCGCGACAACATCCAGTAAGGATTTGTACATGCTAAGAGCGTCCTGCGCAGCGGGGCGCTCTTTTTGTGTAAGGGCGTGAACAATCACGCTCTGAAGCGTGGCGGGGGCAGGGGGCCCGCGTCACATGAGAAGCCCGCAGGCAAGGGGCCTGTGGGGTAAGGAGAACAATGACACTCGTATCTAAGACCTTTGAGCTGTACGGCAAGACCTACACCTTTGAGTCGGGCGAGCTTGCCAAGCAGGCCACCGGCGCCTGCCTGGTCAAGCAGGGCGACACCACGATGCTCGACACCGTGGTCGTCTCCAAGGAGCGCAAGAACTACGACTTCTTCCCGCTGACCGTCGACTTCAACGAGAAGATGTACGCCGCCGGCCGCATCCCGGGTGGTTACCTCAAGCGTGAGGGCCGTCCCAGCGAGAAGGCCACGCTCACCGCGCGCATGATCGACCGTCCGATTCGCCCGAGCTTCCCGGACGGCTTCCGCAACGAGGTGCACATCGTCGCCACCTCGCTCGTCGCCGATCAGGTCAACCCCTTCGACGTCATCAACGTCATGGGTGCTTCCCTGGCTATGACGCTCGGTGGCGTGCCCTTCGAGGGTCCGCTTGCCTGCGTGCGCATCGGCCGCAACGTGGAGACTGGCGAGTTTATCGTCAACCCCACCTACGAGGAGCGCGAGAACTCCGATCTGGACCTGGAGCTGGGCGGCTCTGCCGACTTCATCTCGATGGTCGAGGCCGGCGCCGAGGAGATCTCCGAGGACGACATGCTCGCCGCCATGAAGTTTGGCCAGGAGGCCCTTGCTGCTTTCTGCCAGGCCCAGGACGAGTTTGTCGCCGAGTGGGAGCAGGTCAACGGCCCCATCGTCAAGAAGGAGTACCCGCTCGACCAGCCCGTCGAGGAGGTCCAGGAGCGCATCTTCGCCCACTACGACGAGATGGCGGCCGCCCTTCGTGATGCCGACAAGCTCTCTCGTATCGGTAAGGTTGAGGCTCTGAAGGAGTCCATCCGCGCCGAGTTTACCGAGGAGGAGCAGGCCGCTTGGGAGCGCGAGATCCCCGTGGCGCTCAAGAAGCTCGAGAAGAAGGCCATGCGCACCATGGTCGTCGAGACTGGTGAGCGCGTCGACGGCCGTGCCGCCGATGAGATCCGTCCCATCATGGTGAAGGACAACTACCTGCCGCTCGTTCACGGCTCCGGCCTGTTCCAGCGCGGCCAGACCCAGGTGCTTTCCGTCCTGTCGCTCGGCATGCTCAACGAGGGCCAGCGTCTGGATACCATCGAGCCCACCGAGGGCAAGCGCTATATGCACCACTACAACTTCCCGCCGTTCTGCACCGGCGAGACCGGCCGCATGGGCAGCCCCAAGCGCCGCGAGATCGGCCATGGCAACCTGGCCGAGCGCGCCCTGCTTCCGGTGCTCCCCGACGAGAACGAGTTCCCCTACGCCATCCGCGTCGTCTCCGAGGTCATGGAGTCCAACGGCTCCTCTTCGATGGCTTCGACCTGCGGCTCCACGCTCGCCCTTATGGACGGCGGCGTGCCCATTAAGCGCCCGGTCTCCGGTATTGCCATGGGCTTGATCCAGGAGGAGGGCAAGACCGTGGTCCTGTCCGACATCCAGGGTCTCGAGGACTTCCTGGGCGACATGGACTTTAAGGTCACCGGCACCACCGAGGGCATCACCGCCCTCCAGATGGACAACAAGGCCACCGGCCTCACCTTCGACATCTTGGCCCGCGCCCTGCAGCAGGCCAAGGAGGGTCGCGCCTTCATTCTGCAGAAGATGCTCGATGTGATCCCCGAGCCGCGCCACACCACGCGCAGCACCGCTCCGCGCATCGTCTCCATTCAGGTTCCGACCGACAAGATCCGCGACGTCATCGGTTCCGGCGGTAAGGTCATCCGCGGCATCCAGGACGAGACCGGCGCCTCGGTCGACATCCAGGAGGACGGCACCGTCTTTGTCGGCGGCACCGGCGAATCCGTCGACCAGGCCGTCGAGCGCATCAAGCTCATCATCAAGGTTCCCGAGCCGGGCGAGGAGTACACCGGTCGCGTGGTCTCCATCCAGCCCTTCGGCGCCTTCGTGAACCTGCTGCCCGGTAAGGACGGCCTGCTGCACATCTCCCGCGTCGCCAAGGGCCGCGTGGAGAAGGTCGAGGACGTCCTCAACGTCGGCGACGAGGTCAAGGTCGTCGTCATCGAGGTCGACAATCGCGGTAAGATCTCGCTCGATCGTCTGGATAAGCCCGAGGCCCCGGCACGTGCTGAGGGTGCCTCCGAGGGCGACGGCGAGCACTTCCAGCGTCGTGAGCGTCCGCGTCGCGAGCGCTCCGAGCGCAACGACCGTCCGCGCCGTCCCGGTGACAATGGAGGCCGCAAGCCCCGCCGTCACCACGACGCCGAGTAACAGCTACACATAAGCAGCTCAACAAGGGCGACTCCGAACAGGGGTCGCCCTTTTGCTTGCGCCCGGGAGGGGCGCATATGAAGTTTCCTGCTCTACAGTCCTGCGCAAGACGGAAAGCACATTAAGTGCTTTCCTTTGCGTGCGGAACTCGCGATAAACTTCATATGCGCCCCTCCCGGGCGCAAAAGGGCTAGTTAGTGCCGCTCGCTATTTAGTTAGATGGTCTATTCAGTTGTCTGATTTCAGATCCATAGATAGGCGTAGCAGCATTTCCCCAGATAGAACCGACCAAAATAAACCTGTCTCATATTGGCAGGTCAGGGCTCAGCGGCCCCGGCACGGGCTAAGTTTATCGCGAGTTCCGCACGAACAGGAGGCCACTTAATGTGGCCTCCGTCGTGAGCAGGACTGTAGAGCAGGAAACTTAGCCCGTGCCGGGGCCGCTGAGCCCTGACCGGCGGGATACACAGGTTCAGATGGGGCTTTGATGCATGGGTGGTCTGTTGGTGGGCAAATGGGTATCATACTGTGGTTATTGCATCGACTCTGTGATGCTTTGTTGTACGTTCCCGGCGGTCGGTTTGCCAGAAGCGCCCCGTCGGTTGTTCCAGACCCGTTTCGAAGAAAGGAAACCACACGAACCTATGGCAGCTAAAAAATCATCTCCCTTGAAGGTCATTCCGCTCGGCGGCCTTGACGGCATCGGCAAGAACATGACGGTCTTCGAGTGCGGCGACGACATGGTGCTCGTTGACGCCGGCCTCATGTTCCCCGACGACTCTCAGCCCGGTATCGACCTGGTGCTTCCCGACTACACCTATGTCCTGGAGAACGAGGAGAAGCTCCGCGGCATCATCGTCACCCACGGCCACGAGGACCACACTGGTTCGCTTCCGTACCTGCTGCAGGATCTCAACAACAAGGTGCCCATCTTCTCGAGCAAGCTGACGCTCGGTTTTATCGAGGGCAAGCTCTCCGAGTTCCGCATCCGCGCACCTAAGTTCCGCGAGGTCAAGGGCGGAAGCCATGTCAATCTCGGTGGCATCTCGCTCGATTTCTTCTCCATGACGCACTCCATTCCGGGTGCACTGGGCGTGTTCATTCGCACCAACCAGGGCACCGTTATGCACACGGGTGACTTTAAGCTCGATCAGACGCCCATCGACGGCGTCACGCCCGACTATGCCGCCATCAGCCGCTTTGCCAAGCAGGGCATCGACCTGCTGCTTTCCGACTCCACCAACGCCGCGGTTCCGGGCTTTACCAAGTCCGAGGCCGAGGTTGGTCCCAACCTGCTGCATGCCATCAAGAACGCCCCGGGTCGCGTGTTCGTCGCGTCGTTCTCGAGCCACATCCATCGCCTGCAGCAGATCTGCGACGCCGCCCGCAAGTGCGGCCGCAAGGTCGTCGTGACTGGACGTTCCATGCTCACCAACACCCGCGTGGCGCGCGAGTTGGGCTACCTCAACATCGACGATGCCGATATCATCGATGCCTTCGATATCGATAACCTGCCCGACGACAAGATCGTCGTCATGTGCACCGGTTCGCAGGGCGAGCCGCTGTCGGCCCTGTCCCGCATGGCCAACGGCGAGCACAAGACGCTTTCTATCCACGAAGGCGATACCGTCATTCTCTCGGCAACTCCCGTTCCCGGCAACGAGAAGGCCGTTCAGCAGGTCGTCAACAGCCTGGCCAAGCTTGGCTGCGACGTCTGGGATAAGTCCCGCGCCCTCGTTCACGTCTCGGGGCACGGCAGCCAGGAGGAACTCAAGCTCCTCATGGCCATGGCCAAGCCCACCTACTTTATGCCGGTTCACGGCGAGGCCGTGCATCTGCGCGCCCATGCCCAGCTTGCTCGTAAGATGGGCATCAAGGATGATCACATCTTTATCCTCGATAACGGCGACACGCTCGAGATGCGTGGCGGTATCGTCAAGCGCGGTACGCCCGTCGAGTCCGGCGTCGTCTATGTTGACGGTCTGCGCATCGGCGACACCGACCCCATTGTCCTGCGCGATCGCCAAAAGCTCGCCAATGACGGTATGGTCACGGCCGTTGCCATCGTCTCGCTCAAGCATAAGAAGATCGAGGCTATCGAGTTCTCGGGCCGCGGTGTTTCGTTTGCCATCGACGACCAGTTCTCCGAGGATGCCTCAGCAGCCATCATGAAAACGATCGAGAAGGGTAAGTTTACCTTTACCAGCAGCGGCTCCGATGCCATTCGCAAAGCCGTGCGCGATTCGCTCTCCAACTTTATCTGGAGCCGTACGCGCACCCGTCCGATGATTATCCCGGTCGTCATGGAGGTTTAGTTTGGCGCGCGGATCTGCACAAAACGCCAAAGGCAACAAAGCCAACAACCAACCGGCATCTGCTAAGGGTGCCGGTTCCCATCTGCGTGCCAATAAGGGCCACGAGTCCGAGTTCGATGAGTTCGAGTCCCTGGTCGAGCCTTCGGCCAATCGCGATATCGCCGGCGTGGTCATTGCCGTTTTGGCGATTGCGTCCTTTATTGCCGTGATTTCCCCGGCAACGGCGCCCGTGACAGCTGCGGTTGCCGGTTTCTACCACCTTGGCTTTGGCCTGGGCGCCTACGTGCTGCCGATCGTCATCTTGCTGTTTGCCGCCACGCTCTTTTTGGGTGAGGACTCGCCGCTCAACATTCGCTCGGTCGCGGGTGGCGCCGTGGTGTTTGTGGCCATTGTCTCTATCCTGTCGCTGATGGTGCCGGGCACGAGCGATTCGTGCGACCTCATGTTTACGCCGCAAAACCTATCTGCGTCGGGCGGCTACATTGGCGCCTTTATCGCAAGTACCTTGCAAAACGCCCTGGGTAAACCTATTGCCATGGTTGTCTTGCTTGGGCTTGTCGTCGTTGGCCTGGTCATTATCGGCTTTTCGGTGGGCGGCGTTTTGCGCTCCGCACGCGATCGCGCCGCCGATTTTGCCGAGCGCCGTCGTGCCGATGTCAATGTGAGCCCGTGGGGCGACGAAGAGGCCCTGTCGGTTCCCGGCGTCGCCCGTCCGCACCTGAGCATTCTGCGCCAGAAGGGAACTGATGCCGCGGTGACCACGGTCATGGGAGGCGATGCCGACCCGGTTTTGGATGACGACGAGGACGATGACCCGTTTGTCGACGTGTCCGAGGCCGTGGAGGCCGAGCGCGCTAAGACCACGCTGCTGCCGCGTCGTCATGCCAAGAAGGGCAAGGCCGCGCCCAAGCTCAACACGAGCGAGCCCGACCCGTCTTGGTCCGATAGCGAAATCGAACTCACCGAGGGCGATGACGAGGACGACGAGACTCCGCTCGAGACCGCCAAGACAACCTTGCTGCCGCGTCGCCGTGCCAAGGCAGGACAGGTCACCGGACAGTTTTCGATAGAAGACGACCCGGACAATGCTGACGAGTCAGAACCGCCGTTTGCCGTGAATCCCGTTTCGGCAGCTCCGCAGATTCCCGACTTCCTAAAGCATCCCAAGGTTGCCGATGCCTCCAGCTCTACGACTTCAGCTGCTCCTGTTGCAGCCGGTGATGGGGGAGCGGACGGTACTGCTGCCGGTGTCGAGGGCGAACAAGAGGACGGCCTCAAGCTCCCGCCGCTCGAAATCCTGCACGCCAATCCGCAGTCGGCGTCCTCCGCGTCTTCTGATAAGGAACTGGAACAGACTGCCGAGTCGTTGCAGTCTACCCTGCTCGAGTTTGGCCGTAGCGCTCGCGTCGTCGGCTGGATTGCCGGCCCCACGGTCACGACCTTTAAGCTGCAGCCCGGCGAGGGCGAGCGCGTGAGCAAGATCTCGAGCCTCGAGGACGATATCGCGCTTTCGCTTGCCGCCCAGTCGGTGCGCATTTTCGCGCCGATTCCCGGCACCTCGCTCGTGGGCATCGAGATCCCCAATCGCAAGCGTCAGAACGTCAACCTGGGCGACGTGCTTCCCTATGTGAAGGGTGGCCCGCTCGAGCTGGCCATCGGTCGCGATGCCGAGGGCACTCCGGTTGTCGCCGACCTCGCTAAGATGCCCCACTTGCTGATTGCCGGTACCACCGGTTCCGGTAAGTCGGTCATGATCAACTCCATCATCACGACCTTGCTCATGCGCGCTCTTCCCGAGGACGTTCGCCTGATCATGGTCGATCCCAAGCGCGTCGAGCTTGCGGGCTATAACGGCCTGCCGCATCTCTACGTGCCCGTGGTGACCGAGCCCAAGCAGGCTGCCAGTGCACTTCAGTGGGCCGTGTCCGAGATGGAGCGTCGCCTGAAGGTGTTCGAGCGCCTCAACGTTCGCAAGATCTCGACGTATAACGAAAAGCAGGCCGCCGGCGAGTTTGAGCATTACGATAACCCACCGCAAAAGATGCCCTACCTGGTCATCATCATCGACGAGCTTTCGGACCTGATGATGGTCGCCGGCAAGGATGTCGAGGCCTCGATCGTCCGTATCGCCCAGCTGGGCCGCGCCGCCGGTATTCACCTTATCGTGGCTACGCAGCGCCCCAGCTCCAACGTGGTGACGGGCCTTATTAAGGCCAACATCACCAACCGTATTGCTTTTAACGTGGCTACGGGCATCGATTCCCGCGTCATTATCGACCAGATGGGCGCCGAAAAGCTTACTGGTTTGGGCGACATGCTGTTCTCCAAGGTCGACTGGGGCAAGCCCCGCCGTATCCAGGGCTGCTTTGTCTCGGACGATGAGATCAACGAGATCGTCGAGTTCGTTAAGTCGCAAAGCGAGCCCGACTATCACGAGGAGATTCTGTCTGCTGTGGCGCCCGCTTCCATGTCTATGGCTGGTGGCGGCGGCATTGTTCGCACGGGCGTTGCCGAGCCGCAAGATGACGACCCGCTTATCTGGGAGGCCGCCCATATTGTGGTGGAATCGCAGCTTGGCTCCACATCTGGCCTGCAACGCCGCCTTAAGGTTGGTTATGCGCGTGCCGGGCGTATTATGGACATGCTGGAAGAGAAGGGTGTCGTCGGCCCACCCGACGGCTCTAAGCCGCGCGAGGTCCTGCTGGATGAGGAGGGGCTTGCCGCGCTGGAGTCTGTCGACGCCGAGATGGCACGTGAAGATCGTGAGTTTGGAGGATTCTGATGGCTGCACGCTTTGGTGACATGCTGCTCGAGCAGCGTCGCCGGATGGGCCTTTCCATCCAGCAGGTCGCCAACACCATCAAAATCAGGCCGCAGATCATCGAGTTTTTCGAGACCGGTAACTTTGC
>CAJLOU010000047.1 GCA_905208345.1 uncultured Collinsella sp. | reverse complement strand
GTTCATGGATGGTGTCCGCTCCTGGGTGGTTGGCGTGGCACGGTCAGTTGTCTGCAGTCATTTGTACCCAAAGATGGTGGGTTTATGGGCTTGGATTGCGGGCGTGCGCATTTTCGACACGAGGCTGCGGCGTGTGCGACGCTGGTCGGGACGCTGGGCCAGACGGCGTGGCGTGAGCGGCGCGGGTTGACAGGCGTGCTCTGGCGACCGTTGACGGTATGCAACCCTTTCCAGCTTTATTGCAACGGAGTACAATGGATAACGTTTAAGTTCAACTTGAAGTTTTAGTTGTGGCTCCGGGCTTCGGCCGCAATGTAAAGAGAGGCGTTCCATGGCGATCTATGTGACATCCGATGCTCACGGGCACGTGCGTGCGCTTGACGAGGCCCTGTCCAAGATTTCGCTGGCGTCCGACGATACCCTGTACGTGCTGGGCGACATGATCGATCGCGGACCCGATCCGGTTGGCGTTATTAAGCTCGTGCGCTCGCTACCCAACGCTCGCGTGCTCAAGGGCAATCACGAGCAGATCATGCTCGATGCCATCATTGGCCAAGATCCTCTCGATGCCGAGACCTGGGATATCAACGGCGGTTGGACTACCCGTCAGCAGCTCAACGATATGGAATTTGAGGCGTACGAGGAGCTCGTGCGTTGGATGGCGACGCTGCCGCTCTACGCGGTGGTCGAGACTGACGAGCGTCCGTACCTGCTGGTACATGCCGGCATCCAGACCGAGGCGGCCCGGGCGTTTTTGTTTGAACATGGGGTTGATTGTGCCGATGGTACGGGGGCGGTGGATGCCGATCGCGAACTGCTGAAGCAGATGCTTGCCGTGCAGTCGTCCGATGACCTGCTGTGGATTCGTCACGGCTATTGGGATGCGCCGACGGGGCTGCTTTCTGCCGAGGGCAAGGGTCCGGTCGTGGTGAGCGGCCACACGCCCACGGTGTCGCTTGGGCGTTATTGCGAGGTGGGCGGTCTGGCGGGGCTCGATGAGGAGTCGGGCCGCGGGCGGATCGTGCGCCTGGGCGGCGAGGACACCGCCGGCGTGCCCGACCGCATCGACATCGACTGCGCCGCCGCCACTGGCTCCGAGTTCGGCCGCGTCGGGATCCTGCGCCTGGACGACGGGGCCGAGTTCTACGCGAACATCAACCCGGGCGAATAATCGGTGCAAAGGGTAGCTAATTACGGACGGGGCTTTTTTGACTACTTTCGGAGAGTAGCGCCTTCTTGCTCGGTAAGCGCAAGAAATGAGGAGCGTCTGCGTCCTCGGCAGCGCGAAAATGCTCGAAAAACCGTCGCAACGGAGTCAAACGACGTCGCGGCGGTTCTTTTTTGGCTGCCCGCTGGCTAAGTGAGTAGACTTTTTTGGAAATGCCGAGCACCCATCATATTTGTTTCAATAAAGCCGCAGGTCACAGACTTGTGCTTTGTCGGTGTGGTCGGGGATTCGGTAAAAGTCTACTCACTTAGTTTTGCGTGATGTATATTGTCCGCAACGAGACCCCAGCTGGGGTGATTCCATCGCAAATTCCGGTGATCGGGCAGCTAATTAGGCGCCGTATGGGTTGCGGTCGCGTTCGATACGTTGGCGGATGTGGGCGTACTCGATAATCAGCAGCACCAGGAGTAGGGCCATGATGGCTAGGTAGCTCACCACAGCGCCCATCAGACCCAGCAGCTTAATCAGGATCAACGGCAGCACCACGCTTACAGCGAAGCAGATCAGGTAGATCTTGGTGACGTCGCCGGCGTGGCGCAGCACCGTGATGATGGCGTAGATAAAGTCGATGGCAGCGGTGATACCGCCGGCGACAACCATCAGCAGCGCCAGCGTGCGGTAGCGCTCAAAGTTAAGGCCGTACATAAAGCTCATGATGGGGATGCCGGGGCCTGCCATAAATGCGGCGCACGCTCCGGTAATGACCACGATCAGTGCCATAACGGCAATAATAATCAGGTCAAAGCGGCGACGCTTACGCGGATTCGCCCAAATGCTCGACAGACGCAGGAGCTGCGGTTTATAGATAAATCCAATGCTCAACAAAATTCCCTGCGCCGGAAAGAACAGGGCATTAAAGTACAGCTGATACTTGTAGGCCAGCGTACCTTCCATCACAAACTTGGGCATGCTCTCGATAAGGTTGAACAGGAACAGCGCGCCAAAGAGCGGGGCGCACTGGATAAACAGGTGGCCAGCCTCGCGCAGACTCATGCGGCGTGATTTTTCGGTTTCGAGCAGGGCGAGCGGGGCGGTGACCAGCACGATCGAGGCGATGGCGGTGACACCCATGGCCATGGCCGCGATGGGCATGCTGCGCGTGAGGAACAGTGCCACGCTAAAGACCACGATGACGCTGGCGGAACGCAGCGTTTGGCTCATGCCGGCCAAATAGAGCTTGTCGGCCTGCTGCAGGCGGCCCTCGTACACGTCGGCGATGCCGTCGATCACCTTATACAGGTAGACGCCCAGGCCGATCGTGGCCATCTGTGCATCGTAGCCGCGGGCGCTGCTGTATACCAGGCCGCATGCCAGCGCGAGCGCTCCGCAGAGCCAGCGGTTGAGCTGGTAGGAGGCGAAGGAGGTTTTTTCGTCGATGTCCGAGACCTGAAAGTTGCGCACGCCGTAGTTGCACGCGATCATGATGAGCGTGCCGGTGACAAAGGCGATGGAGAACTTGCCGGCCTCCTCGGCGCCTACGAGCTGCGTCGACACAATGGTGAGCAGGGGAAACGCCATGCCCCATACGGCGGTGCCCAGGGTATTCCAAAGGTAGTCGCGACGGGTGGCGTGATCTTCGTACTCGGGTTCTTGCGTGGAAAAGCCGCCGCCGTAGACGGCTCCGAGAAGGCGGTTCCACCAGGCATTGACCATGCGGTGGATGGGGCCGGGTTGGCGATCGCGCTCGCGGCGACGGCGTGTGGTCTGGCTGCTGTCGGGACCGCCGGCGTTACGCTGGCTCAGCTCTTGGATTCGTGCGAGCTCCTCGGCGGTGTGCGATGCGGGGAACAGGCCGTTCTCGATGCGTCCGCCCTGTCCGTGCGCCCCGCCCGATAAGGTGGGGTTGGCGACGCCATTGCGGCGGGCGATGGCGCGGCGGATGCTATCGAGGGGCGTGATGCTCAAGGCGATTCCTTTCTATTGCTGCGCTCTAGTATAGCCGCGGTGGCGTCCATTCGTGTTTTTGAACAGGTTGTTCAATAATTTCGGCGGGCGGCTGTAATTTGTCGGTAAACGTGCGGTATCCTGTTGAAGTTTTGTGACCCCCCGATGCCGCTTGCGCGGTACCAAGGAGTTTTTACCCATGGATGTCGCTGCGTTTTTGCTGGCTCTTGTGCCGATCATCTGGCTCGTCGTGATGCTGCTGTGCTTTAAATGGCCGGCTTGGAAGGCCGCCATTGGCTCGTTCGCCCTTTCGTGCGTGCTCGCCTTTGCGTGGTGGCATTTGCCGGCGGCGCAGATAGCCACGGCCTCGCTCGAGGGCTTTTTGATGGCCCTGTGGCCTATCGTGCTCGTAATTATCGCCGCGGTGTTCACGTATAACCTGTGCGTGCGCACGGGTGCCATGGACGTGATCGGCAGTATGATCACCTCCATCAGCAGCGATCGTCGTCTGCTGGCACTGCTCGTGGCCTGGTGCTTCGGCGGCTTTATGGAGGGCATGGCCGGCTTTGGTACTGCCGTTGCCATTCCCGCCGGCATGCTCGCGGGCCTTGGTTTTGAGGCCGTGCCTGCCGTGCTGATCTGCCTGCTTGCCAACGGCGTGCCCACGCCCTACGGCTCCATTGGCATCCCCACGGTGTCCGTTGCCGACCTGGTGGGTCTGGATTCCCTGCATCTGGCGACCGTTCAGCTGGTGCAGCTCGCGCCCTTCTTTGTGGTGATGCCGCTGCTTATTGTGCTGGTTGCGGGTCGTGTTGCCGATGACCAGGGCAATGTTGCAAGCGTTGCCGAGCGTCTGCACGGCGTTGCCGGCGTGGCACTGCTTTCCGGTGTGTCCTTTGTCGGTACGGCCCTGGTCGTTGCCATGTTTGTGGGTCCCGAGCTTGCCGTAGTCGTGGGTTCCATCGTGTCACTTGCGCTGACCGCCGTGCTCGCCATGCGTGCCGAGAAGTCGGGGCATTTGGACGCGCGCTTCCATATGAATATCGAGGCCGGCGAACAGCTCACCGTTAAATCGGCGCTTTCGGCCTGGTCGTGCTTCATTCTGATTTTTGTGCTGCTGCTGGGTACCTCCAACCTGGTTCCCGTCGTGCACGCCGCGCTCGCGCCGTTTGCGAGCCACGTGCAGGTGTATTGCGGCGAGAACCCCGGTACGCTTACGTTTTCGTGGATCAACACGCCGGGTGTTTGGATCTTCCTGGCCGCGTTTATCGGCGGTGCGATTCAGGGCGCTTCGCCGCGCCTGATGGGCGAGGTGCTGGCCGCGACCGTCAAGCAGATGATGCCGACGGTCATTACCATGCTTTCGGTGCTGGGCTGCGCCAAGGTGATGGGCTATGCGGGCATGATTTCGTCGATCAGCGCGTTCTGCATCGCCGTCGCCGGTGGTCTGTACCCGATTCTGGCTCCGTGGATCGGTGCCGTCGGTGCATTCGTGACCGGTTCGGGCACGTCCTCGGGCATGCTGTTTGGTCCCATCCAGAGCCAGGCGGCTACGGCGCTGGGCGTGAGTGACTACTGGATGGTCGCGCTGAACGCCTTGGGCGTCGCCGCCGGCAAGATGGTCTCACCGCAGACCCTCGCCATTGGTCTTGCCGCCGTGCACGTGCGCGGCAAGGATGCCGAGCTCCTGGGCGTAGTGCTGCCCTACGCCGCCGGCATGCTGGTCCTCATGAGTGTCACCGCCATGCTCGGCCAAGGCCTGCCGCTGTAGCCGGCACTTTGGAAACGTCCCTAAGTGCCGGCAGCTGGGGACACTCCTTGGCTGTTGCCTGTTCAAGAGTGTCCCCAACGACTACTCGTTTAAGAACGTCCCCAACGACTAGGCCGCTTGCGTGCGATTTTTGACCGTTGGGCGGGCGCTTCGCCGTTGCCGCAAAAACGTTTTTGCATATCGGGTACAACGGGCTTTACGTGAGTAAAGTGTGCGCCGCGTCCACGTGTCGCGCTTTTAAAGGAGGCCCCATGCCCGGTGTTACCCCCGCAGAAGTTCTGTCCAACTTTGGCATCACGCTGGTCGAAGATCCCGCCGAGAACCAGCCCCGTCTGCTGGTTGACCTGCCGGCAGCCGAGCTCGTCGAGCATGCGATTCGCCGCGAAGAGGGCCGTATGGCCTCCAACGGCGCACTCGTGATCGAGACGGGGGAGCGTACCGGACGTTCGCCCAACGACCGCTTTATCGTTGACACCCCCGATGTCCACGACAAGATTGCCTGGGGCGCCGTCAACCGCCCGCTGTCCGTCGAAAGCTACGAGGTCATCAAAGCCGGCATCGTCGACTATCTCAACGAGCGCGACGTGTTCGTCACCCGCGGCATGGCCGGCGCCGATCGTAACCACACGCGTCGCCTGCTCGTCGCCTGCGAGCGTGCCAGCCAAGCGCTCTTTATTAAGCAGATGCTCGCCCGCCCGCTTGCCCGCGAAATCGCACGCACCGGCGAGCCGGACTTCTGCGTCCTTGCCGCACCCGGCTATCAGTGCGATCCTGCCGTCAAGGGGCTCAACTCCAGCGCCGCGGTGGTCATCAATTTCCAGGAGCGCGTGATTCTGGTCGCTGGCACCGGCTACTCCGGCGAGATCAAAAAGTCCATCTTCAGCGTTATGAATTATTTGCTGCCCGTCGAGGACGACGTTCTGCCCATGCATTGCTCCGCCAGTATGGATCCCGTCACGCATGAGACCGCGGTGTTCTTTGGCCTGTCCGGCACCGGCAAGACCACGCTTTCGGCCAATCCCACGCGCCTGCTGATCGGCGATGACGAGCACGGCTGGTCCGATATGGGCATCTTTAACGTCGAGGGCGGCTGCTACGCCAAGTGCGAGGGCCTGGACGCGTTCCACGAGCCCGAGATCTTCAACGCCGTTCGCTTTGGCGCCATCTGCGAAAACGTGGTACTCGATGAGAATCGCAAGCCCAACTACGACGACGTCTCGATCACGCACAATACGCGCGTGGCCTACCCTGTGGAGCACATTCCCAACGCGTGGACCAAGGGCATGGGCACCACCCCGAGCGTCGTGCTGTTTTTGACCTGCGACGCCTTTGGCGTGCTGCCGCCCATCTCGCGCCTGACGGCCGACGCCGCCATGTATCACTTTGTGACGGGCTTTACGGCCAAGATCCCCGGCACCGAGGTCGGCGTCACCGAGCCCACGCCCACGTTCTCCTCGCTGTTTGGCGAGCCGTTTATGCCGCTCGACCCCATGGTCTACGCTAAGATGCTCGGCGAGCGCATCGCCGACGGCCGTACGCGCGTCTACCTGGTCAACACCGGCTGGATTGGCGGCGGCTACGGCGTGGGTCATCGCATCGAGCTTGCCTACACGCGCTCACTGGTCGCTCGCGCCCTCGATGGTACCATCGAGGACAGCGAGTTTGTGCACGACGACATCTTTAATGTCGACATTCCCACTACGTGCCACGGTGTGCCCGACGGCATCCTGGTGCCGCGCCAGTACTGGCAGAGCACTGCGCGCTACGACGAGGCCGCGCACAACCTGGCCGTGATGTTCGAGGAGAACTTTGAGAAGAAGTACTCGCACCTGCCTGAGTCCGTCAAGGCCGCCGGTCCGCACGCCCAAGTGCCCGCCGAGGCTCGTCACCGCGGCCGCGGCCTGCTGGGACTCCGCCACTAGCGTCGCCTCGAGTCCATATCCACCACAAAGGGGACAGGCACCTTTGTGGTGGTTTTGCCTGCATGCCGCAGTAAGTAGGGTTACAATACGTCTGACATATCGTCCCCTTCTCCGGATGGGGGCAGCGTAAGCGCTCTTGTGGCGGCACCGTAGGACTTTGAAGGTGGCCGTCGTAAGAGCGCTTTTTGTTTGGGTGTCCGGGATCGGGCGCACAATGAAGGGAGAGCGTATGAAGAGCTTTGTTGCCGAGAATTCGTTTTGGGAGCTGTTTCCACAGGCGGCTATCGGCGTCGTGGTCGTAAAGGGCATGAAGCCCGCGGCTCAGATTCCCCAGGAGGACGTGGATGCGATCGCCGCGCTGCTCGACCGCGCCAACATCGATGCGGAGCGCCACCTGACAAGCGATACCATCAGCGAGAATGCGCCGGTTAAGGCATGGCGCGAGGCGTATCGTCTGTTCAAGACCAAGAAGGGCGCGCGTTGCTCAGTTGAGAACCTGCTCAAGCGCGTGCTCAAAGGCAAGCCGGTCGGCCACATCACGCCGGCGGTGGACATCTACAACACGATTTCGTTGACATATGCGTTGCCCGTTGGCGGTGAGGATTTGCATGCTATTAAGGGCAATCTGCGCCTGGCGGTGACCGACGGCGGCGACGCGTTCTTGCCGCTTGGCGAGGAGGCGGATGATCCGACGCTGCCCGGTGAGCTTGCCTATATCGATGATGCGGGCGCCGTATGCCGTTGCTGGAACTGGCGCGATGGCGTTCGCACGGCGCTGTCCGACGATTCGGCCGACGCATTTCTGGCGATTGAGTGCGTGGAGCCCGAGCGGATGGGGGATTGCCAGGCCGCCATCGATCGCTTGGCCGAGCTGCTTGAGCGCTATCTGGGAGCGACGGTTGTCGTTAAGACGCTTGTAACCCGCGACAATCCCTGCGTGGAGCTATAGCGGCGCCTAGAATCTATTGATGCCCCAAGCCACCACAAAGGTGCCTGTCCCCTTTGTGGTGGTTTTTATGTTGATGGGTTAACAAATGGGATATTTGGGTACGGGGGTTCGGGCATGCGGCTAAGATGTTTACCCGTTAGCATCATGTAAGCGAAAGGCGGTCGTCACCATGCAGTGGAACGACGAGACACGTTTCGAGGACTTTGTCGGACTGATCAGCGGCCTCTACAAGGAGATTCAGCGCATCAAGACGTCCGAAGGTGCAAGGCTCGGCCTTAAGGGCTCCGACGTCATGTGCCTGTACTATCTTGAGCGCAGCAAGGACGGCCTGACTGGCGCCGACCTCGCCCGCATGGCCGGCGTTACCCGTGCCGCCGTTTCGCGCACACTGGCACATCTGGAGGAGGGCGGCTACGTCGAGGTCGACGACTCGGGTGATGCCGCCGTCAAGTACCGTGCCCCGGTGCGCCTGACTGCCCTGGGCGGCGAGAGCATGAGCGAGGCCGATCGCATCATTCGCGAAGTGCTCGACACCACCGGCAAGGCCATGGGTGTGGAGCAGCGCGAGCAGATGTATGCGTCGCTGCGTACGATTCTCAACACCTTGCGCGAGATCTAAGGCCGCCAAGGCATCTGCTTCCAATTAATAACTGCATAGTCCCGTTTGAGCGCGTATACCGTGCCGGGGCATTGCTGTCAAAATTCCCCGCGCGGGACCTGCGCAAGAAAGGATTCGCTATGTCCATTCGTATTATTACCGATTCCGCGAGCGATATGACGCCGGCTGAGCACCCCGCTTTGCGTGTTCTGCCGCTGTCCGTCACCTTTGGCACCGATGTGTATATGGATGGCGTCGACATCGATCACCAGCGCTTTTACGAGATGCTCGTGGAGCGCGATGAGCTGCCCAAGACTGGTCAGGTCAACCCGTATGCCTTTTCACAGGCGATTGCCGAAGCGCGTGAGGCCGGCGACGAGGCTGTGATTATTACCGTGGGCGCCAAGCTTTCGGGCACCAACCAGAGTGCCCGTACCGCACTTGCCGAGGCACCGGGCGGCGACGTGTATGTGGTGGATAGCAACAACGTCACCCTGGGCGAGCGCGTGCTGGTCGAGTATGCGCTGCGCTTGGTGGACGAGGGCCGTAGCGCGGCCCAGATCGCGGCGGCGGTCGAGGCCGTGCGCGACCGCGTGGTGGTTATCGGCCTGCTCGAGACGCTGGAGTATCTGGTGCGCGGCGGTCGTCTGTCTGCTGCGGCCGGCGCTGTGGGTACGCTGCTCAACGTGAAGCCGGTCGTGGCCGCCGAGGACGGCCTCATCGTGCAGTTGGGCAAGGCGCGCGGTTCCAAAAACGGTCGAAACTTGTTGAACCAGAAGGTCGAGCAGGCGGGCGGCGTCGACTTTTCCATGCCGCTGGCGCTCGGCTATACGGGCCTTTCGGACGCGGTGCTCAAGAAGTATATCGATGACAGTGCGGCGTTGTGGGCTGGCCGCACCGAGGGCGAGCTGCCCGTCCACACTATCGGCGCCACCATCGGCACCCACGTAGGTCCCGGCGCCGTAGCCGTAGCCTTCTTCCAGCCCGCCAACTAGCTTTCCGGTCAAAACCACCACAAAGGGGACAGGCACCTTTGTGGTGGTTTATGCTGGTTTCGGTTGAAAGGAGCGCGCAATGGCGTCTGAGGGCTTTTTTGAGCGGGTGTACGAGGTGGTCGAGCAGATTCCCGAGGGGATGGTCGCCACGTACGGCCAGGTGGCGCTGCTCGCCGGTCGTCCGCGAAGCGCGCGCTATGTGGGGTATGCCCTGCATAGTAATCCGCGCCCCGGCGAGATTCCCTGTCACCGCGTGGTGTTTGCCGACGGGCACATATGCGAGGGTTTTGCTTTTGGCGGTCCCGATGCTCAACGTGAGCTCTTAATGAGGGAGGGCGTGACGTTTACCGATCCCATGCACGTCGACTTGGCCGCCTGTCGCTGGCCAGCAGGGCTCTAGCGGCTCTGCTGTGGCCAAAACCACCACAAAGGTGCCTGTCCCCTTTGTAGTGGTTTTCCGTTGTAGGTTTACCTGGGTTAACTTATGGAGACGATGTGTTGGCATATATTCTCGCCAGAAAGTAAACCACGGTGAACTATATTGGTTTCAGCAACGGAGCAGGCAATAGGCGATGAAAAAGCCTGCCCTGTTGAGTTTGATTCGCATTCCTCCCCTCTGTGCGATTCAACGGTGTACTTTGGGAACAGGCCCGCTGGCAACTAACTGCCAGCGGGCCTGTTCCTGTTTCGGGGAGAAATCTAATCTCACCGTCTATGTTGCGCAAAAGCGCTTTGCCTAGTACACCATGCCCATGGCGTCTTGAACCTCGGCCAGGGTCTGCTCGGCAATCTCGTTGGCGCGACGATTGCCCTCGTGCAGCACGTCCTTGACGTAATCCAGGTCGTTCTCGTAGCGCTGGCGACGCTCACGGATTGGGGCGAAGTACTCGTTGACGGCCTCGGTCACGTACTTCTTGAGCTGGCCGGAGCCGCCCATGCCGATCTCCTCGGCAATCTCAACCTCGGAACGACCGGTGCAGATGGCAGCCGTCGAGAGCAGGCCGGATACGCCGGGGCGGTTCTCGGGATCAAACGTGATCATGCGCTCGGAGTCGGTCTGGCTCTTCTTGATGCGCTTGGCCGTCTCCTCGGCAGTCATCGAGATGTTGATGGCGTTGCCGTAGCTCTTGCTCATCTTGCGACCGTCCAGGCCGGGCAGCAGCGGGGTCTCGGACAGTAGCGCGTCGACCTCGGGAAATACCTTGCCGTAGCGGTTGTTAAAGCGGCGAGCGATGGTGCGGGTGAGCTCGATGTGCGGCAGCTGGTCGCGACCGACGGGCACGACGTTGCCCTTGCAGAACAGAATGTCGCAGGCCTGGTGCACCGGGTAGGTGAGCAGAAGGCCGGTGAGCTCGTGGCCCGAGGCCTCCATCTCGGCCTTGACCGTGGGGTTACGCGCCAGCTCGGCCTCGGACACCAGCGACAGGAACGGCAGCATGAGCTGGTTTGCGGCGGGCACGGCGGAGTGCGCGTAGATCATGGTCTTGTCGGGGTCGATGCCGCAGGCAAGGTAGTCCATGACCATGTTGTACACGTTGTCCTGGATATGCTCGGTGGTGTCGCGGTCGGTGATGACCTGGTAGTCGGCGATGAGCACGTTGGTCTTGGCGCCCATGTTCTGCAGCTCAACGCGGCCCTTGAGGGTGCCGAAGTAGTGACCCAGGTGCAAGCGTCCGGTCGGGCGGTCGCCGGTGAGCATGGTGAACTTCTCGGGCGTCTTTGCCAAGCCCTCGCGAATGGCGTTGCTCTTTTGCAGCGCGACTTCGTAGCTGTTCTCGTTTGGCATGATTGCTCCTAACGTATGCGTATTGGTCAAGATGATAACGCGTTTATTGAAAGGGGTGGGGCGTAAGTGGGCGAGGTGCCGGTAGGGCGAGGGCTATGCGGCGGTCGCGACGCGGTCGCGAGCGGCCAGCAGCAAAGAGTCACTTTCTCGTCAATAAAACCTAGCGCCTGTGGTGGTGCTCTTCCTTGCGCTCCTCGGCTGCTTGCTCCTCCTGCTTAAAAGCGGGGTCGTCGGGGGTTACCAGCTCGTCCTCGTGTGTGCGCTTGTTGTAATGGTGGCGCAAGACGGGCTCAAACAGGTGCAGGTGCTTGGCGAAGGCCGCCGAGCCAATGGCGAGCACGACAAAGATGAGCACGCGCGTGGGCACCTCGACCTGATTGATTGCGGCGGCGCCGGCCGAAAGCATGATGCACCAGGCGTAAATGAGCAGCACGGCCTGCTTTTGGTTGTAGCCCTCTTGGATCAGGCGGTGGTGGATGTGGCCCTTGTCGGCCTGTCCGATGCTAATGTGGGCGCGCTTGCGACGCACGATGGCGCTGAACGTGTCGATGATGGGCACGCCTGCCACGATGAGCGGGATGATGAGCGAGGTGAGCGCGGCGGTGCGGCTCACGTTGAGCAGCGAGATGGAGCCCAAAGCGAAGCCCAGCAGCAGCGACCCCGAGTCGCCCAAGAAGATACTCGCGGGGTTGAAGTTGTAATGCAGAAAAGCCACGCACGAGCCAAAGAGCGCGATGGAGAGCGCGGCGGCGTCGATACGGCCCGAAAGCATGGCCATCGTGAACATGGTGAACGATGCGATGCCGCAAATGCCCGTGGCCAGGCCGTCGAGGCCGTCGATGAGGTTGATGATGTTGGTGAACGCCACTAGGTAGATCACGGTGATGGGGTAGGCGAGCCAGCCAAGCATGATCTCGCCGGGGGCAAACGGGTTGATGATGACGCCGATTTTTAAGCCGCCGATGCAGGCGATGAGCGCGGCGAGCACCTGGCCGGCCAGCTTTTGCTTGGGCTTGAGCTGGAAGACATCATCGATCGCGCCGGTCGCAAAGATCACGGTAAAGGAGAGTGCCAGCACGGGGTAGCTGATGTGAAGGCGCGGGTGCGGTACCAAAACGGGCGGCCAGCCCAGGTACCAGGTGCCCAGGATCTGCACAATACAGGCAACGACGAGGCCCAAAAAGACCGCGGTGCCGCCCATGCGTGGGATGGGCTTAGTGTTGATACGGCGCTTGGAGGGATAGTCGACGGCGTCGAGCTTGATTGCCAGGCGCTTGACCAGGGGTACCGTGAGAAAGGTCGTGATAAAGGCAGCGGCCGCCACGCATAAGTACGGTATGAAGCTCGTGGATGAAGCCATGAATCAAAAAACCGCCAAGCGTCGAAGGAAAAGGTCAAAGGGCGCTACGCGCAAAAGGGCATAGCTGACCTATGATACTCGACCGAGGGGGTGCGGGGGTTTGCGCCGTGCGATTATCACGCGCTTACCAGATATTGGGATGTTGGCGGGGGTTCTGCCGAGTGCCGTTGGGTGTCATACGGGATCTGCGATGGCTTTTTTGGCAAAATCGGCAAAAGAAAACCACCCCCCACGTTACGAAAATGAACCCACCTAAAACAGGTGGGTGCCCTCATCGACTGTTCCAGCGTCCTTAACAACGAAGGATACCTGTACTAAGTACGACTGTGTGGGCTCCCTAAATAAACGCGACGGTTCACCCAGTTGCTCCGCGGGGGGCGGAATACCTACATCATAAAGCGGCACTTTGTTGATTCCAGTCTTGACATTACAAAAATCGTGTCGGACGATTACGGCGCCTTGGGCTTGGAGCCGTCTGCGCGGTCCGGGCCTTTACGTTTGAGCTGCTGAATCGTTGTTTTGGAGCATGTTTTTATGCCGACGTCGTTGACCGAACTTTTTTCGCCCGCCTGCCATTTGTGTCCACGCCGTTGCGGCGCGGCACGCGACGAGGGCGCGCGTGGCGTGTGCGGCGCCGACGACACGCTTAAGGTCGCCCGCGCGGCGCTCCATATGTGGGAGGAGCCGCCCATTTCGGGTGAGGCCGGCTCGGGCACGATTTTCTTTAGCGGCTGTTCGCTCAAATGCGTCTACTGCCAAAACCACGAGATCTCGACGGGCAATTTCGGTCTTGAGATTTCGCCCGAGCGTTTGGTCGTGATTATGTTGGAGCTGCAGGACCAGGGCGCCAACAACATCAACCTGGTGACTGCGACGCATTATGCTCACCTGCTGCCGGCCGCGATTGCCGCAGCGCGGGAGCGCGGGCTGGACATCCCGATCGTCTACAACACGAGCGGCTATGAGCGGGCGAGTGCCGTGGCGGCGCTCGGCGATTTGGTCGATGTGTGGCTTACCGACTTTAAGTATGCCGATGCCGGGCTTGCGCAGTCGCTCTCTCATATTCAGGACTACCCGCGTGTGGCCGTGTCGGGCCTGGCACAGATGGCGCGCGAGATTAAGCGCCGCGGGGGAGAGCTGGTGGACGAGGACGGGCTCATGAAGCGCGGCATGATCGTGCGTCATCTGGTGCTGCCGGGTCATGCGGACGATTCGTGCCGCGTGCTGGACCTGGTGTGGCAGACGGTGGGCGACGTGCCGATTTCGGTTATGAACCAGTACACCCCCAATGCACTCATGCGCGAGCAAGGCGGCGAGTTGGCACGCGCCGTGACGCGCGAGGAGTACGAGCAGGTGCTTGATCATGCCGACGACCTGGGCTTTACGACGATGTTCTGGCAAGAAGGTGGAGCGGTAGACGAGAGCTTTACCCCGGCGTTCGACACCACCGGCGTCCTTACCAGCGCAAAGTAGTGCGTTTACCGATGATTTTTCTGGGACGGGGGATAAATAATCATCGGGTGGCTCGGACGTTCGAAAAGTAGTCAAAAAAGCCCCGTCCCAAAAAGACTGGGTATTGGGCGTTGACAGTTGGCGAGCCGTAGGTAAAATATCAACTTGTCCTGGGGACGTAGCTCAGTTGGGAGAGCGCTGCCGTCGCATGGCAGAGGCCGAGGGTTCGACTCCCTTCGTCTCCACCATTGGATTATTAGGCGAACCCTTTTCGGGGTTCGCCTTTTTTTGTTTG
>CAJLOU010000046.1 GCA_905208345.1 uncultured Collinsella sp. | reverse complement strand
GGCCTGCGAGCTGCCGCGCAATGTCAACTGGCACATGATTGCCGGTGTGGGCATTCTGGGCGGCATCGGCTTTACCATGTCGATTCTCATCAGCGGCCTTGCCTTCCCGACGGCTGAGTTTGAGGTTCTGGCCGCCAAGGCCGCTATTCTCGCCGGCTCTGTCACCGCGGCCGTACTTGGCATGATCTACATGAGTGTGATCTGCAAGCACCCCGCGCCCAAGGACGAGTAAAAGTTCGAAAACAGACACCAGAACCGGTTTGGATGCGTTCGAAACTCGGATCCGGGTGCTACTGGCCCTCTGCCAGACACCCCCGTGGTCAAAAAACGCCGTTTGTGAGTACTGTCACAAACGGCGTTTCATTTTAGGTGTGGAAAATAATGAACAAAGTTATAAGAGCTGTACGTTAATGAGTGACCATCGACTTCCAATTCGGCGCTAACTGACGGTGATTAAGGAGTTTCAAGTCCAGCTTTGCCGATTTCGACCAAGAATCGCTGCTACTAAAAAGGTAACAGTACTCATATTTGCCCTTTTTTGGCCACAAGCCCTAAAACAAGCCTCGCCAGGGTCGGGAAACGGGCCAAATCGTCGGCCTCGAGGCTTATTCCACGGTGCCGTAGATGGCGCCCCAGCCGTGGGCGGCCAAGGCGGAGTTGAGCTGGTCGCAAAGTGACTGGCGGTCGTAATAGCCGGGCGGTAGCAGGTTGACGATCTCCATGAGATCGGGCGCCAGGTCCAAGATTTCGGCCTGTACGATCAGATCCAGGCGGTCGATGGCGTGGCGGTCGTAAAACAATCCGTCGACCAGGCGCTGCAGGTCGCCGAATTCCTCGGCCTGGAACGATCCGTACTCCATAGTGCCTCCTTGGGCGCCCCACGCCGGCATGCGCGGCGATTCGTAATTCATTGCGATGGACTTAATCTATCACGGCTTCATAACGTTGCGACGGTGGCGGTCTATACTTAGACGAACTGCAACGTACCGCTTCGCGAAAGGTCGCATCCCATGCAGACGATCTACCAGAAGATGGAAACCACCGAACTCGATGCCGCCATCGAGGCGCTCAAAGCCGAGGTCTCCGAGGTCAAGGCCAAGGGCCTGGCGCTCGATATGGCCCGCGGCAAGCCATCGCCCGCCCAGGTGGACATCTCGCGCCCCATGCTCGATATCCTCAATGCCGATGCCGATCTGCACGACGGCAACGTCGACTGCTCCAACTACGGCTGCTTTGAGGGCATTCCCTCGGCACGCAAGCTAGCGGGGGAGTTCCTGGGTTGCCCCGCCGAGCAGACGCTCGTGCTGGGCTCGTCGAGCTTGCTGATCGAGCACGATATCGCCGGTATGTTCTGGCGTTGCGGCTCATGTGGTAGCGACCCTTGGGAGGCTTACGAGGCCGCGCACGACGGCAAGAAGGTCAAGTTCCTGTGCCCGGTTCCCGGCTACGACCGCCACTTTGGCATCACCGCCGATCTGGGTATCGAGAACGTCCCCGTCGCGATGACCGACAACGGCCCCGACATGGACGAGGTCGAGCGCCTCGTCGCCGCCGACGATTCCATCAAGGGCATCTGGTGCGTGCCCAAGTATTCCAACCCCACGGGCATCACCTTTAGCGAGGACACCGTGCGTCGCCTGGTCGAGATGCCCACGGCCGCGCCCGATTTCCGCATCTTCTGGGACAACGCCTACTGTGTGCACGACCTGTACGACGAGACCGACGAGCTCGCCAACATCTTCGATCTTGCTCGCGCGGCGGGCACCGAGGACCGCGTGGTGGCCTTTGCCTCGACGTCCAAGATCACCTTCCCGGGCGCCGGCATCGGCTTTATCGGTGCGAGCCCCGCGGTTATCGCGGAGTTCTCCAAGCGCCTGAAGGCCGGCCTCATCAGTGCCGACAAGCTCAACCAGCTGCGTCACGTGCGCTTCCTTCCCACCATCGAGGCGGTCAAGGAGCACATGAAAAAGCATGCCGAGTTCCTGCGCCCGCGCTTTGAGGCCGTCGAGCGCAAGCTCACCGAGGGTCTGGGCGAGACGGGCTGCGCCACCTGGACGCACCCCCGCGGCGGCTACTTTGTAAGCTTCGATGGTCCCGAGGGCTCGGCCCAGAAGGTCGCCGCGCTCTGCGCCGACCTTGGCGTCAAGCTCACGCCGGCCGGTGCCACCTGGCCTTATGGCAAGGACCCGCGCGACACCAACATCCGCATCGCGCCGAGCTATCCCACGGTCGAGGACCTGGAGGCCGCGCTCGATGTGCTGGTGCTGGCCGTTAAGCTTGTCGCTGCCGAGCTTGCGCGTGCCGAGCGCGCCTAACGCGCGGCTTCCCGTACTATCCGCACTTTCGATACACAAAGGAGCGTATACATGGATTTGGGTATTTCCACCAACCCCACGCCAGAGCTCTACACCATTAAGGTAACCGGCGAGATCGATATCTCTAACGCCGATAGCCTGCGCAATGCCATCGACCTGGCGCTCGAGCAGCCCACTGAGGCCGTTGAGCTCGATTTTGCCCAGGTGAGCTACATCGATTCGACGGGCATTGGCGTGCTCGTGGGCGCCGCGCACCACGCGGTCGACCACGGCAAGCGCTTTAGCTGCACCAATGTGCAGCCCCCGGTGATGCGCGTGGTTCAGCTGTTGGGTGTCGACCAGGAGATTTCGATCACCGCTGCATAATCTTTGCCCCCAAAAGGGCATGCCGTTTGGCATATGTTTGTGATGCGCTCGGACGTTTTGGCGTCCGGGCGCTATACTTGACCGAATGAATAGACGAGTTCCGGCCGAATGGCGCGGTGCGGGCTCGACTCACATCGAGCCTTGGAGGTATGTGTGTTTGGTATTGGAGAGGGTGAGCTCGCGATCATCGTGGTCTTCGGCTTTTTGCTGTTTGGCCCGGATAAGCTCCCACAGATGGGCCGCACGATCGGCCGTGCCATCCGTCAGTTCCGCGAGACGCAGGAAAAGATGACGGCCGTTGTTCAGTCCGAGATTATCGATCCGGTGAGCGAGGCCGCTTCGGCACCGGTCAAGCCCAAGAAGACTGCCGTCGATGACGATTCCGATGCGGACGAGGATGCCGCCGAGACGGCAGCGCCCGCCAAGAAGGAGACCTTTGCCGAGCGCCGTGCCCGCCTTGCTGCCGAGAAGGCTGCGAGCGAGGGTGCCGCCGAGGGCGAGGGTGCTGCTGAGGAGTCCGAGGCCGAGGGCGCCGAGCCTGCCGCTGCCGCCGAGCCTGTCGTCGAGCCCGAGCCTGCTGCAGAGCCCGAGTCCGAGCCCGAGCCGGCAGAGCCCACGACGGCTGACCTCTACGCCCGTCGTCCCCGCAAGCGCAAGGCCGTCGTCGACCAGCTCGCTCGCGAGCTCGAGGCCGAGGACGACGCCGCTGCCGCCGATGCCCCGAAGGGAGGCGATGAGTAATGCCTATCGGACCTGCGCGCATGCCGCTCTTCGATCACTTGGGAGAGCTCCGTCGCCGCCTGACCAT
Source organism: uncultured Collinsella sp. (assembly GCA_905208345.1). Classification (GTDB taxonomy): domain Bacteria; phylum Actinomycetota; class Coriobacteriia; order Coriobacteriales; family Coriobacteriaceae; genus Collinsella. The sequence goes on along the minus strand of CAJLOU010000046.1, from coordinate 11,168 downwards.
CGTGGTCGTGTCGGTGTTTGCCGCCGCCATCGTGCTGTATTTCGCCACGCCCGTGGTGCTCGACATCTTGGAAGACCCTATCCGCTCCTTTGTGCCGGACGGTAAGTTCTACATCACCACCACGCTGGGCGGCTTTGGCTTGCGCTTCTCGCTGGCCATCAAGATGGCCGTGGTCATGTGCACGCCCATGATCATCTGGCAGATTCTGGCATTTTTCCTGCCGGCACTGCGTCCCAACGAGCGCAAATGGGTCGTGCCCACGGTGCTCGCCTCGACGGTGCTGTTCTTCCTGGGCGCCATCTTCTGCTACTTCATCATCATCCCGGCGGGCTTTGAGTGGCTTATCGGCGAGACCTCGGCCGTCGCCACGGCGCTGCCCGACCTGGAGAACTACGTCAACATGGAGCTGCTCTTTATGATCGGCTTTGGTGTGGCGTTTGAGCTGCCGCTCATCATCTTCTACCTGTCCGTCTTCCATATTGTGTCCTATGCGGCCTTCCGCAGTGCTTGGCGTTATGTATACGTTGGCCTGCTTGTGGGCTCGGCTGTGATTACGCCCGACGGCTCGCCCGTTACGCTGGGCCTCATGTACGGCGCCCTGCTCTCGCTCTACGAGATTTCGCTCGCCATCGCCCGCGTGGTCATTACCGCGCGCGAGGGCAAGGAGGGCTTGTTTGTGAGCCGTCTGGACCTGTTTTCGGACGACGAAGAGGACAGCGAGGAGTAAATCGGTATGCATGAGGTTGGCATTGTCAACGGCATACTCGATACAGTGATTCGCGCGGCGCGTGGGGCGGGGGCCTCGCGCGCCGTTTTGGTAACGCTGCGTATCGGGGATATGACCGAGGTCGTGCGCGAGGCGCTCGACTTTGCGTGGGAGACATTTCGTGACGAGGACCCGCTCACGCGAGGCTGCGAGCTTGCCGTGGAGGAGGTCCATCCACAAAGCGAGTGTCTGGACTGCGGCGAGGTTTTCGACCACGATCGCTTCCACTGTCGCTGTCCCCAGTGTGGCGGTGCCAACGTGCGCCTACTGCACGGCCGCGAGCTCGATATCGCGAGTATCGAAATCGAAACCCCCGACGATTAGCCCGCTAGCCATCTGGTGATGGGGTATAAAGGGGCCAAAGTAAGGAGCGCTAAGTATGGCCGAGAAAACGATTGATATCGCGTCGCCGATTCTGTCGCGCAACGAGCGCCTGGCAGATCAGCTGCGTCAGCGATTTAATGAGACAAACACCTATGTGATCAACGTCTTGTCGAGCCCCGGTTCGGGCAAGACCACCACGATCCTGGGCACCAACGAGCGCCTGCGTGACAAGGCCGGCCTGCGCTGTGCCGTCATCGAGGGCGATATCGCCTCGGATGTCGACGCCATCACCATGAAGGAAGCCGGCATGCCCGCCATCCAGATCAACACGGGCGGCCTGTGCCACCTCGAGGGCAACATGATCATGGAGGCCGTTGACGCGTTTGACCAGGCCGTTGGGCTCGATAACATCGACGTCATTTTTATCGAAAACGTGGGCAACTTGGTCTGTCCGGTCGACTTTGACCTGGGCGAGAACCTGTCCATCATGATTCTCTCGGTGCCCGAGGGCGACGACAAGCCTATCAAGTACCCGGGCATCTTCCAGCACGCCGGCGCACAGCTGCTCAACAAGGTAGACGTGGCCCCGGCTTTCGATTTTGACATGGATAGGTATACTAAGACACTCGATGACCTCAATCCGCAGGCGCCGCGGTTTGCCGTGAGCGCGCGCAAGGGCGAGGGCATGGATGCCTGGTGCGATTGGCTCATCGGGCAGATCGAGCAAGCAAGGGCGTAAATCGGCCGCCATACGGGCGGGCGTAGCCGCAGAGACACGAGATAGGAGCCTCTTTTGAAGCTCATCATCGCCGAGAAAAACGACGCCGCGCGGCAGATTGCCGAGCGTCTGTCCACGGGTAAACCCAAAAAGGACAAGGTGTACAACACCGCCATCTACCGTTTTGAGTGGAAGGGCGAGGAGTGCGTGACGATCGGTCTTGCCGGTCACATCCTTGCGCCCGATTTTTGCGACAGCGTGCTGTTCGATAAAAAGCTGGGCTGGTATTCGGTTACTGAGGACGGCGAGATGCTGCCGGCCGACATGCCCGATGGCCTGGCTCGTCCGCCCTACGACACCAAGCGCAAGCCGTTTCTTGCCGATGGTATCTCCATCAAGGGCTGGAAGCTCGAGAGCCTGCCTTATCTCACCTGGGCGCCCGTCATTAAGCTGCCGGCCGAGAAAGAGCTCATTCGCTCGCTCAAGAACCTTGCCAAGAAGTCCGACAGTGTCATCATCGCCACGGACTTCGATCGCGAGGGCGAGCTGATCGGTTCGGACGCTCTCAACAAGGTGCGCGAGGTTGCGCCGGACTTGCCGGTCGCCCGCGCCCAGTATTCTTCGTTTACCAAGGCCGAGATCACGCAGGCCTTCGATAATCTCGTCTCGCTCGATCAGAATCTGGCCGACGCCGGCGAGAGTCGCCAGCACATCGACCTCATTTGGGGCGCGGTACTCACGCGCTATCTGACGCTCGCCAAGTTTGGCGGCTTTGGCAACGTGCGTTCCGCCGGCCGCGTGCAGACGCCGACGCTTGCCCTGGTGGTCGAGCGCGAGCGCGAGCGCATGGCGTTTGTGCCCGAGGACTATTGGCAGATTCGCGGCATGGGCGCCGCGCAAGGCGCTGCCGAGGACGATCGCTTTAAGATCGCGCACAAGACGGCGCGCTTTACCGACAAGGATGCTGCTGAGACGGCGTACGGTCACGTTGACGGTGCCAAGACGGCTACCGTCGCCGCGGTGACCAAGCGCTCGCGCAAGCAGCAGCCGCCCACGCCGTTTGCGACCACCTCGCTGCAGGCTGCCGCCGCAGCCGAGGGTATCTCGCCTGCGCGTACCATGCGCATCGCCGAGTCCCTCTACATGGCGGGCCTCATCAGCTACCCGCGTGTCGACAATACCGTGTACCCCGCGACGCTTGATCTGGGCGCCGTGGTGAGCGACCTGGCAAAGATCAACCCGGCGCTGGCGCCCGTATGCAAAAAGGTCCTCGCCGGCCCCATGAAGCCCACGCGCGGCAAGGTCGAGACCACCGACCACCCGCCTATCTATCCCACGGGCGAGGGCGATCCGTCCACGCTCGACGGCGGCCAGCGCAAGCTCTACGACCTCATCGCCCGCCGCTTCCTGGCGACGCTCATGGGTCCCGCGACCATCGAGAACACCAAGCTCGAGCTCGATGTGAACGGTGAGCCGTTCGTGGCTTCGGGCGATGTGCTCGTGACCCCGGGTTTCCGCGAGGCCTACCCGTATGGCCTTAAACGCGACGAGCAGATGCCGCCGCTGGAGCAGGGCGATACGGTCGACGTATTCGACATTAAGCTCGAGGCCAAGCAGACCGAGCCGCCCGCGCGCTACAGTCAGGGCAAGCTCGTGCAGGAGATGGAGAAGCGCGGCCTGGGCACCAAGTCCACGCGCGCGAGCATCATCGAGCGCCTGTACGCCGTGCGCTACCTCAAAAACGATCCCGTGGAGCCGAGTCAGCTGGGCATCGCCATCATCGATGCACTGACGCAGTTTGCCCCGCGCATCACGAGCCCCGATATGACCAGCGAGCTCGATGGCGACATGACCCGTGTGGAGCGCGGCGAGGATACCGAAGAGCATGTCGTGACGCACTCGCGCGCGCTGCTGGCTGGCGTGCTCGATGAGCTGCTCAAGCACACGCAGGAGCTGGGCGACGCCATCAGCGACGCCGTCACGGCCGATGCGCGCGTGGGCGCTTGCCCCAAGTGCGGCAAAGACCTGGTTATGAAGACGAGCGCCAAGACCCGTGGCAGCTTTATCGGCTGCATGGGCTGGCCCGACTGCGATGTGACCTATCCGGTGCCGAGCGGCGTCAAGGTGAGCCCGCTCGAGGGCGAGGCAGCCGTGTGCCCCGAGTGCGGCGCGCCGCGCATTAAATGCCAGCCGTTCCGCCAGAAGGCCTTCGAGATTTGCGTGAACCCCACGTGCCCCACCAACTACGAGCCCGACCTTAAGGTGGGCGAGTGCAAGGTGTGTGCCGAGGCCGGACGCCATGGCGACCTGATCGCACACAAGAGCGAGAAGAGCGGCAAGCGCTTTATCCGCTGCACCAACTATGACGATTGCGGCGTGAGCTATCCGCTGCCGGCGCGTGGCAAGCTCGAGGCGACGGGCGAGACCTGTCCCGAGTGCGGCGCCCCCATCGTGGTGGTCAACACGGCGCGCGGTCCGTGGCGCATCTGCGTGAACATGGACTGCCCGACCAAGGAGAAGAAGCCCGCCCGCGGCCGCAAGGCCACGACTAAGGCGAGCACGGCCAAGAAGACGACGGCGGCAAAGAAGACTGCTGCCAAGAAGACGACCGCCAAAAAGACGACGGCCAAGAAGTCGACTACCAAAAAGACCGCTGCCGACAAGTAGCCGCACGGTCGAGACATCACCTAAAACAAAAACGAGCGAGGACCTCAAAATCCTCGCTCGTTTTTTTATCTGGCAGTTAGGGACGTTCCTTTTCTGCCGGCAGTTTAGGAACGTCCCTAAGTGCCGGCTCGGGAACGACAAAGCGCTAGTTCACTTCGACGGGTTTGGCGCCGGGATAGCGCTCCTCAAAGTCTAGGCGGTACTTATTGTCATTGGTGCCTGCCACGTTGTCGCGCGACAGCGGTGCCACGATCTCATTCTTGTGGTCCGCAGGCTTGGCGTATTTCAGGCTGATCTCCCAGGCATCACAGATTGCGTCAATGCGGTGGTCCAGGTCGTCGTACAGGGCGATGATGTCCTTCCAGGAGCTGTAGTTCTTGGAGCTCGTCGGGACGTCTAGGTCCTCGACGATGTCGTAATACTGCTCGATGGTGTCTTCCGTGCGCTCGGCGACGTCGGCGAGATTTTGACGGGTGGTTCGATCCTCTTCCAGATAGCTGCCGTTGAAGTTCTGCGCGCAGCCACGGACGTAGTTGTCGAGGTCTTCGAGCAAGTCGTAGTATTCGCTCAGTCGGCGGTAAAGGTTCTGCTCGGAGAGCGTTGCTTCGCCGCCATCCTCGTCGTCATCGTCATCATCGTCGTACAGGCTGTTGGGATCGCCGAGAGGCTTTAGGTCATCGTCGTCGACGTCATGGTGCAGCTTAGCTACCTCGGCAGTCGTCTGCGTGGCGGCGCTGTCGAAAGGCTTGATCACAAAGAAAACGACCAGGGCGATGATGATCGCCACCAGCACAACGATAACGGCGATAAGCGGTCCGGTGCCGCTCTTTTTGGGAGTGGGGGTCTGTGGCGAAGCGGGCGCGTATGCGGGAGCCGGCTGCTGTTGGGGCGAGCCGCTCGCGACGGGTATGCGCTGCGTGGTCTCGACGGCCGCAGGGCTTGCGGCGGGGTCGGGGCGATAGGCGAGGGGGTCGTCCGCCTTGGCTTGCGGCGTATCAAGGGAGCCGGTCTGCTCAAAAGCGGGCTGGCTATCGCTCGCGGTTGTTTGCTCAACGGGTGCACCGCACGAGGTGCAGAACTTGGCATTATCTGCAAGAAGCTTGCCGCACGAGGCGCAATACCGAGACATTGCCACTCCTTTCGCCACATTTCAATGCAATACGACGATTATACCCAGCGCACAAAATTCCCCATCATAAGTTGCGGTGAAATAGGGACTGTTTGGCGGTCTCAGAGCTTCAATCAGTCCCTATTTCACCGCAACTTTGGAAAGGCACCATTAGCCATTGGGGACGCGCCGGACGCTGGGGTATCATGGCTTGGTTGATATATCTGCATTTACGCGCCTTGTAGGAAGGGGCTGCGCCCATGGCTTTTGAGCCCGCTCAACATAGCTTTATCACGCTCGAGGGCGTCGATGGCGCCGGCAAGTCCACGCAGGCGTGCCTGCTTGCCCGCGCTCTTGAACTCGCCGGCTACCAGGTTGTGAGCCTGCGCGAGCCGGGCGGTACCGCCATCAGCGAAAAGATCCGTGCTCTGCTGCTCGACCCCGCCAACACGGCGATGGGCGACACCTGCGAGCTGCTGCTCTACGAGGCAGCGCGTGCCCAGCTGGTGCACGAGGTCATCGCCCCCGCCCTTGCGGCCGGCAAGGTGGTCCTGTGCGACCGTTTCTACGATTCCACGACCTGCTATCAGGCGTTTGCCGATGGTCTCGACCGTCAGATGGTACGCGATGCCAACAACCTGGCTGTCGCCGGTACGCATCCGGCGCTCACGCTCGTCTACCACATCACACCCGAGCAGGCGGCGCTACGCATGGCAGCCCGTGGCGCGGCCGACCGCATGGAGGCAAAAGGCATGACCTTCCAAGAGCGCGTCTACCAGGGATTTTGCGCTATTGCCGCCGAGGAACCAAACCGCGTAAAGCTCATCGACGCGACCGCGTCCATCGAGGAAGTCTTCGCGCAGACGGTCGAGCGGGTTCGCGCCTACGGCCTCGACATTTCCCAGGACGCCGTCACCGCTGCGCTTGCCCAGGAGGCCGAGTAGCATGGCCCCCGCTCAGGCAAGTCTGCTGGCCAAGCTCGACACCCAAGAGCGCGTGCGCGACTTTTTGACCAATGCCGTCGCCAGCGGTCGCGCATCGCACGCCTACCTGTTTTTGGGCGCGCCCGGCGCGGGCAAGCTCGACGCCGCGTGGGCGCTCGCCCAAGCCTTCCTGTGCGAGCAGGATGGCTGCGGCTCATGCGACAGTTGTGTGCGCGTTGCTCGCCATACGCACCCCGACGTGCACTATTACACGCCCGAGAGCGCCACGGGCTACCTCATTGCCCAGACCCGCGAGCTGCTCGACGACGTGCCGCTGGCACCCATCCGCGCCAAGGCCAAGGTTTACATCATCGACCGTGCCGAGCAGCTGCGCGCCAACGCCGCCAACGCGCTGCTCAAGACACTCGAGGAGCCGCCCGAGGGCGTTATGTTTATCTTGTTGGGCACCTCGGCAGACGTGATGTTGCCCACCATCGTGAGCCGCTGCCAGTGCGTGCCGTTTCGGCTGGTATCGCCCGCCGTCGCCGCGCAGGCCGTGAGCCGCGCCACCGGTCAGGACCCCGCGCGTTGCCGCATGGCCGTCGCCGTGGCGGGAAGCCCCACGCGTGGCATCGAGTTCCTCAAGAGCGCCGAGCGCCAGGACGCCCGCCGTCAGATGGTTCGCGCCATCGATTCGCTCATCGCCGCCGACGAGGCCGACGTGCTCAGCCGTGCCAAGTCACTCATCGTCGCCGTTAAGGCGCCGCTCGCCGAGGTCAAGTCCACGCAGGAAAAGGTGCTCGAGCAAAACGCCGACTACCTGTCGCGTGGAGCATTGAAGCAGCTTGAGGACCGCAACAAGCGCGAACTCAACGCGCGCGAGCGTTCGGGTATCATGGAAGCGCTGGCGAGCGCGCGGACGCTCATGCGCGACGTGCTGCTGACGCTTCAGGACGAGGCGGCCGACGTGGTGAACGAAGACGTGCGCGACACGATCGGGCGGCTTGCCGCCGCGACGAATGTTGCGGGTGCCACGCGGGCGCTCGAGGCAGTCGCGACCGCCGAGCGCAACATCGCCAGAAACGTTACTCCCCAGCTGGCCATCGAGGTCATGCTGTTCGATATCAGGAAGGCACTGAAATGCCGTTAGTCGTACCCGTTAAGTTTACCTACGCCTCGCGCGACCTGTGGTTCGATCCGCAGGATCTGGATATCCTCGAGGCCGATTATGCCATTTGCTCCACCGAGCGCGGAACCGAGATCGGCCTGGTCACTGCCGATCCCTTTGAGGTGCCGCAAGACGAGATCGGTCAGCCGCTCAAGCCCGTGCTGCGCGTGGCGAGCGACATCGACCTGCAGCTTGCCGACGATCTGGCCATTCAGGGCGACGAGGCCATGGTCGACTTCCGCCGCCTGGTCAAGGAGCTCGACCTCGAGATGAAGCCGGTGGGCGTCGAGTACCTGTTTGGCGGCGAGAAGGCCGTGTTCTACTTTGCGGCCGAGGAGCGCGTCGATTTTCGCCAGCTCGTCAAGGATCTGTCCTCGACGCTGCACATTCGCGTCGACATGCGCCAGATCGGTGTGCGCGACGAGACCCGCCTGGTGGGCGGCTATGCCCAGTGCGGCCAGGAGCTCTGCTGCACGCGCTTTGGCGGACAGTTTGAGCCGGTTTCGATCCGCATGGCAAAAGAGCAGGACCTGCCGCTCAACTCATCCAAGATCAGTGGCGTCTGCGGCCGCCTGATGTGCTGCCTGCGCTATGAGTTCGAGGCGTACAAGGACTTTAAGAGCCGCGCGCCCAAAAAGAAGACGCTTATCGATACGCCGCTTGGCAAGGCGCGCATCCAGGAATATGACACGCCGCGTGAGCAGCTGGTGTTGCGCCTGGAGAACGGCAAAGTCTTTAAGGTCAACCTGGCCGACATGACCTGCTCTGAGGGCTGCAAAAAGAAGGCCGCCGAGCAGGGTTGCAACTGCCGCCCCGACTGCGTGACGCGCGACGTGCTCGAGCGCATCGAGTCGCCCGAGATGCGCCTGGCGCTCATGGAGCTCGATCGCGAGAACGGCGTCGACGTGGGCGATGGCCTGTCGAGCGCCGACCGTCTTGCCGGCACGTCGATGCCCAAGCGCCGTCGTCGCGATGCCGATTCCGATGCCCGCGCTGCTCAGAGCCAGGGCGAGGGCCGTGGCCGCGGAAAGGGCCGTGGTAAGGCCGAGACACCCGAGGCCGAGGAGGCCGCCGGTGGCCGTCGTCGTCGCAAGCGCGCGGGCTCGGGCGATGCCGGTGAGACCGCTCCCGCAGGCAAGAATTCCCCCCGCGAGCGCGAGGTTCAGCAACCCCAGCAGCAGAATCGCGGCGGTGGCATGAATCCCACGCGCCGTCGTCGCCGTCATCTGTCGAGCGAGGAGCGCGAGGACGCCTTCCGTGCCGCAGCCGCTCGCGAGGCCGGCGCTGCCCCCAAGGGTGCCTCGGCCTCCGATGCGTCTGCCGACAAGGGCGGCAAGTCACGTGGCGAGGAGGAGCGCGCGCCGCGTCCGCGCCGTCGCCATTCCTCGGGCGCGCAACAGAAGCCCTCAGTGCCCTCCGTGGCCGATCAGGTCTCGGATGGCGAGGTCAAGGTCACGCGCCGTCGTCCCGGAGATGGCGGGGGAGCGGCTGCCAAGGCTTCGCGTGGCGCCGCTCGCGACGAGCGCGAGCCGCGCGAGGATCGCGGTGGCGAGGGCTCGGCCGACCAGGGTCAAAAGCGCCGTCGCCGTCGCCGTTCCCGCAAGCCGCGCCAGGATGGTGGCGAGGGCTCGACCCCGTCTTCGTCCGCACCACAACCGCCCGCCGGCGAATAACGCCCGCGAGCGGATTTAACCCGCCTTGCCCCGAGCACATCGGGGTATCATAGCGCCGAATCAACAACCCTCCCTGCGACCGAACGTAGGGAGGGTTGTGTCTTGAAGAGCCATCTGAACATATTGAGCTGTCTGCAGGGTGCCGGTACCCTACCGTTTGCGGACGAATTACTACCGTTTGCCGAGCGGGTGGCACGCGAGGCGCTCGAGGCATTGTCGCCAACACGATGTGCCGGCTGCGAGCGCGCCGGTACGCTTATTTGCCAAGACTGCCTGGCTGCGCTCACGCTCATCGACCCACGTCATAGCTGCACCCGATGCGGTGCCCCGTTTGGGGATTTGCTGTGCACTGAGTGTTCGGTCGAGGGCACGTCCTCGGCAATGGCGGAGGCGCTCGACCGCTGCCTGGCGTGCGCCGTCTATGCGCATCCGCTGCCGCGCATCATTAAAGCGTACAAGGATGCGGGCGAGCGACGTCTGGCTCCGTATCTGGCGGAGCTGCTCTACGACACCGCCCTGCATGCCCAGGTCGTAGCGCCCGATCGCTACGGAGGCGTGCTGTCCGGTGCGGATGCGGTGGTGTTTGTGCCTGCGACGGCGGCAGCGTTTCGGCGGCGTGGTTTTGATCATATGGAGGCTATCGCGCGCCCATTTTGCGAGCTGTCGGGTGTTCCCCTGCTCGATGCTCTCGTCAAGTACGGGCATGGCGACCAGCGCGAACTCGGTCGTGAGGAGCGCCGCGAGCGTGCCCAAGGCATGTACGAGACGGTTGAGGACGTGCACGGCCGCCGCTTGCTGCTTATCGATGACGTTATCACCACGGGCGCGACGATGGCCGCGGCTTCGGCGGAACTCAAGCGCGCCGGCGCTGCGGCAGTCGATGGCCTTGCTATCGCACGCGTTTGGTAGGGGTGGTTTTGTGGCAGTAAAGATTGAGCGGTGCAACGAGCCGACAGGCGAACAGCTAGCGGCTTCCGTAATCCTAACAGGCGCCTCGGCGCTACGCATGATGCGCGCCGAGCGCCGGCAGATGGGCTACATAAGCTGGAGGGACCTCAATCCCGATGAAGAGCGCCATGTGCTGCGCACGTCGTCGCCCTCGACCGAGGACATCTATCTTCCCGACTTGGTGCGGATTGGGACCGCAAGCAGCGAGGTGCAAGAGGATTTGTGCTTGCTGGTAAGGTCTGCAGCGCAGCGCCGCCGCATTCTTGGCGTGAGCTGGTCCGTATGCTCCGGGTTGCCTGCCGGCTCGATTCTAGAGGTGGAACCGGGGGTGTACAGTCTATCTCCCGAGGCCCTTTGTGTTGTCGTCGCCCGCGAGGTCGGCTGCATCCAGGCATTTGCCCTGGCTCAGGAGCTGTGCTCTAAGATTTCGCTGAGTGACCGCGGGAAGTATCTGCCTCCCTACACCTCGCCCGTTACGAATAAGCTTGCAAAGGACAAGGACCAGCCAGCAGACGTGGGCTACTTTGAGGTTGAGCCGGTGCTGACGCCCGATCGTCTGGCAGATTACCTCGCGGTATGCAAGGGGAATGCGGCCAAACAACTGCAGCGTCTGTGTCCCTACTTGTCAGAAAACCTGCGCTCGCCCATGGAGTGCATCATGCTCGCTCTGTTTTCGCTTCCGTTTTCCTATGGCGGATTTGCCTGCGGTCCCTTTAAGACCGACTACAAGATTGAGTTCGATGACCGCGCGCAGACAATCTCGGGGATGTCGCACGCAGTTTGCGATGCGTATCAGGAAACAGCCCGGTTTGACCTGGAATACAACGGTGAGCTGGGCCATTCCTCCCGGAGGGGACGTATCCATGATGAAAA
>CAJLOU010000045.1 GCA_905208345.1 uncultured Collinsella sp. | reverse complement strand
CGTGCGCTTCGCGCGGCGGGGTCCTTCCGTCCTGCGGAAAGATTTGGGAGGTAAGCCCTGGGGCCTCCTGCGGTAACTAGGGAGGCCGAGGCTATTTGTCTTCTTGCTGCGGGTGCCTGGTCTGAAATTAAGTTGCGGTGAAATAGTTCCTGCTTAGCCCGCAAATGGCTGAATCTAAGAACTATTCCACCGCAACTTACGAATGATCGGAGCGGCTACAGCACAAGCGTCGGCGTTCGTTTGATGGTCCGCCACGAAAAGGAGCCATCTACTACGTTTAACTCGATGGGGCCAACCATGACCGCCTTTTTCGAAAATCGACAGGCCTTCTACCTTCGGTTTTATTTTTCGTTTTCCCGGTATGGTTGAGGGTATCCAATTAAACGTAGTAGATAGGCCCGTTTTGTGGCATACAACCCATTCAAGCCCAATCTCGAAGGCTAAAGAGCGCCTCTCATCCACGCCTGAGAGCGAAAAGCAAATAGAATAAAAGGCAAATGAAAAGCCCGTTTGACGAGCGGAGGACATATGCGCGACGTAGCCGAAAGCGACTGGAAACTGTTTAAGAAAACGCTTCCTCAATGGCAAGAACGTTATATGGAAAAGCTCATCGGCCAGTACGTTGAGATACTGAATGGCGACAGCGAAGCGTCCAGTAGATTTTGGGCACTAGAAGAGAGCCTCAATAGAGACAAGCTGTCCTCAGGCGTAATTGCAAACGACATTCGCCGCAGCACAATGCACCGCGAGATAGCCAATTTGCTTATCGACAGCGTGATCACCCTTGACGACCTTGACGGTTTTACCGAGGACATTAAGAGCTATGCGCAACACTGGATTGGCCAGTAAGAGCACCGAACGACAAACATCCCCAGCAAAACGGGGCAAACGCCGGGCCATCTAATGGTTGTCCGGCGTTTGCCCAGATAAAACCTGCCAAAATAAACCTGTCCCTTTTTGGCAGGCTACTCGGCGCTCTTGAGGGCGCCGACCATGTCGATCTTGTTGAGGGTACGATTGGTGGCGAGGTTGACGATAAGCGTAAAGCCAAAGGAAAGCACCACGGCGAGCACGTAGCTTAGCGGCTCGACCTCAACATCAAAGTACAGCGACGGCATCTGCAAAATGTACGTAAAACTCTCGGCCAGCAAGCCGCCCAGTGGCACGCCCAGCGCGGCGCCAATTGCCGTGAGGATCAACGTCTCCTTGTTGACGTAATGGTGCACCTCGCCACGGCGGAAACCAAGCACCTTGATGGTCGCCAGCTCGCGCTCGCGCTCGGAGATATTCGTGTTGGACAGCGTAAACACCACCACAAACGACAGGCACGCCGCCATAAAGGTCACGAGCACCACGACGGAATTGATAATAGTGAAGTTCGCCTCAAAGTTCTCCCAATGCTCAGCCGTACTCGAAATCGTAAGCCAACCGTCACTCTTAAGATTCTTGCTAAACGCAATCTGGTCGGCCGATGAGCCCTTAAGCAGCACAAAGACGCCGTTAAGACGCGCGCTTCGGCCGAACGCGCGCTCATAGGTGCCCTGCGTCATATAGAGCGTGTTGCCCAGATAGTTAAGCGAAATGTCGCTGACTTTGACCTTGGCGACATTGAGCGACGAATCCTGGACGTGTGCCGTATCGCCCGGCTGAATCCCCAGCACCAGCTGTGAACTCTTACTCAGATACACGTCTCCGTCACGCAAAGACAGCGGCTCTTTGGACTCGTCCTCGAGGCACACGTAGTCGTCCAGATCGTTCATGCGGTCATCGGGCACCACGATCAGCTGCACGGTCTCGCTCTTGCCGCCAAACGTAAAGGTAACGTTGTCAGTCATGATCGGCAGCGTCGAAGTTACGGTCACGTTGGAATCATTGGCCGCGCTGCGCTCATCCAACGCCGCGCACGTCTGCGTAAAGTCATCGGGGTTGGCGACCGCCAGCAAGTCATAGCGCGTGATATGCCCATACTGCTTGGGCGAAAGCGCGACCGACGTGTCGCGAATACCCATACCGCAGATCACAAGCGCGGTGCAACCCGCGATGCCAAAGATGGTCATAAAGGCGCGCTTTTTATAGCGGAATAGGTTGCGTGCAGCGACCTTGTTCAAAAAGCCCATGCGGCGCCAGATAAAGCCGATGCGCTCGAGCAAGATGCGCGAGCCAGCGCGCGGGGCCTTGGGACGCATAAGCGAGGCCGGGGTCTCGGCCATCTCGTGGCGGCAGGCGATAATCGTGGCGCCCACCACGCCCACGGCAAACAGCGCCACCGACACGAGCGACGACACGATGTCGTACGAAAGCAGCATCTGGGGCAGTGAGTACATGTCGTCGAACACCGTAAACAGGAACAGCGGCAGGCCCACAAATCCGATGATGTTGCCGAGCACGCCGCCGATCAGACAAGCCCACAGCGCATAGTCCACGTATTTGGACAGAATACGCCCGCGCGAATAGCCGAGCGCTTTGTACAGGCCAATAAGTGTGCGCTCCTCCTCGACCATACGCGTGGCGGTGGTGAGGCTGATGAGCACGGCGACGATAAAGAAGATGAACGGAAACACCGTGGCGATGGCCTCAATTGACGAGCTATCGCTCTCCACGCTCGAGTAGCTTGCGATATTGCCGCGGTCCTGGATGTACCAGGTGCATTCGCCCAGGTCAGAGAGCTCGGCGCGGGCATCGGCAAACTGCTGGTCGGCGGCGGCACGGCGCTGGTCCAGGTCGGCTTGCGCCTGCGCACGCTCGTCGCTGCCCTCTGCCATGCGGTTGATGTTGCCCTGTTCAATCCCAAAGAGCATATTCGTCTGGCGCTCAGCCGCATCTAAGCTTGCCGGCGTGTCGACTGTCAGCTCCTGAGCGCGCGCCTTCTCACGCTCCTCGCGGATCTTCTCGATATTGCCCTTGGCCTTGTTGATCTTTGCCGCGTAGGCATCCGAATATGAGTTGAGATCCTTGGCTCCCTCGACGACCACGTGGACCGCGGAGTAGGAAGAAGATGTCGCGGCGTCCTCGCTCACATAGAACTTATAGTCCGCCGCCGAAGCAGCGCGAAAGGCGTTGACTGTCGAGTCAGAACTTACATCAGTGGGGTCGAGGACCTCAGCCGTAATGGTGTAATCGCCCGCGGCAAACTGGTCCTTGGCGCTTTGATTGGACGAGCTCGCGTCATTGGCGGCAAAACTCACCGTATCGCCGATTTTCTTGCCCGAAGCCTTCAGGAACTTCGATGTCACCGCAACCTCATCGGCGCTCTCGGGCAAATCGCCGTTCACGAGCACCGGCTGATCGATGTTCTCCTTGGAGAGACTTTGCACGACCACGCGCTCGCGCGTTGTGCCCACGGCGGTGTAGGCGGTCTCGGTGTAAATGCCCTCGGCCGTCTCGACGCCGTCGACCTCTTGGATAGCCGCAAGATCGTCGCGCGTAAGGCCATAGGTCGACTGCACGTTAACGTCATAGACATTTTGCTGGTCGAAGTAGGCATCAACCGAATCACACAGGTCCTCGCAACCCGCCTTAAGGCCGCACATCACGCTCACGCCGAGCGCGGTGATGACCACGATTGACAAAAAGCGCTTAAGACTGCCTCGGATTGTGCGGTAGATGCCACGGCGAAAAACCGTCGGCACCATATCGTTTGAGCTTTGGGCAGTGCGGTAGGTCGTAAAATCCTGCTCGCGCTCCGTGTTCTGCGCGTCGCGGCGTAGGCTGTTTTGGCGGTCTTGGTCCATGGGCGCTACCACTCGATCGTCTCGATAGGCACGGGATTTTGCTGGACCGTCTCGCTCTCCACGCGACCGTTCTTAAAGCGGATCAGGCGATCGGCCATGGGCGCCAGCGCGGAGTTGTGGGTGATGATGATGACCGTAATGCCCTGCTTGCGGCAAGTGTCCTGCAGCAGCTGCAAGATCTGCTTGCCGGTTTTATAGTCAAGTGCGCCCGTGGGCTCGTCGCACAAAAGCAGCTTGGGGTTCTTTGCCAGTGCGCGGGCAATGGACACGCGCTGCTGCTCGCCACCCGAAAGCTGCGCGGGGAAGTTGGCGAGGCGCTCACCCAAGCCAACCTGGCAAAGCGTTTGCTCGGCATCGAGCGAATCAGGGCAGATTTGCGCCGCAAGCTCAACATTTTCGAGCGCCGTCAGGTTGGGGACCAGATTGTAGAACTGGAAGACAAAGCCGACGTCGGCGCGGCGGTATTCCACGAGCTGCGCCTCGTTAGCGGAGCTCACATCGCGCCCGTCCACCGTCACGGTGCCGGAAGTCGCCGTATCCATGCCGCCCAGAATGTTGAGCGCCGTGGTCTTGCCGGCACCCGAAGCACCCAAAATGATGGCGAGCTCGCCGCGCTCGACCGTAAAGCTCGCGCCGTCGAGTGCGTGAATGCGGGCGTCGCCCTCGCCGTATGCCTTGATGACGTCTTTGAATTCGATATAAGCCATCGATCGGTTCCCATCTGGTCGGATAACTCTTTAGTATTACCCATTTCGCACCGACTAAAAAGGGACGGGTTTATTTTGGCAGGTTCTATATGGGGAAACGGCAGCTATAGATGAGGCGCCGGGGAGGCAGAGAAATCATCGATTGGGTCAGGCCGACCGCCAAACACAACGCACGCATCTCAATCTGTCAGCCAAATCATTCGAACATCTGTTCGTTTCTATGATATGATTCAGCTATCTAAGCAGGCCAATACGCAGAAAGGCGGCCAACATGGCGTTCGACTTTAAGAAGGAATGCAAGGAGCTCTACAGACCTGCGAGCAAGCCGAGTATCGTAACTGTCCCGCCTATGAGCTACGTTGCCGTTCGCGGAAAGGGCGACCCAAATACCGAAGGTGGCGAGTATCAAAATGCCCTGCCGCTGCTTTACGGCATCGCCTATACCGTCAAGATGTCAAAGAAAGGCTCAAGGAGTATCGAGGGCTATTTCGACTTTGTGGTACCGCCGCTCGAGGGCTTCTGGTGGCAAGACTCCCCGAGCGGCGACATCGATTATGTACGCAAGGACGATTTCAACTTTATCTCGTGCATCCGCCTGCCCGATTTCGTCACTCAGGATGACTTTGACTGGGCGGTCGCGGAAGCCACGGCCAAAAAGAAACTGGACTTTTCTGCCGTCGAGCTGCTTAAAGTTGACGAGGGTCTCTGCGTTCAATGCATGCATACCGGACCCTACGACAGCGAGCCGGCAACCGTAGACGCCATGCATGAATATGCGACCGAGCAGGGCTATGTCCCCGACTTCTCAGACACCCGTTTACATCACGAAATCTATCTTTCCGATCCACGCAAGTGTGCGCCGGAGAAACTTAAGACTGTGGTTCGTCATCCTATCAAGCGCGCTGAATAGCGTGGAGCGTCATTTCACGCGCTGGGTTTTAAGCCAGCCAACCAGCCGCCTCCTAGGCCGTCCGGTAATTATCTTGACGCGGCCCGTCGCATCTTATAAGTTTGTTTTGCTAAAGCTGGAAAGCCTCTCAACGATGCGCAACTCCAGCTCTTTTTATATCAAGAGGCTTAAATGAAATACCAGAAGTCGTGGATATCCATCAACGAACAGATAGCACTATTGACAGAAAACAAGGGTCTTAAGTGCTCTAATCAAAGCGAACTCGAGCGAGCTTTGGTCGAAGTCGGCTACTACAGGCAAAGCACTCGAGCGTTATTCCTCGTACGCGCCCTCAAGCCGCAGCAGCCACTCCTTGCGATCAAGCCCGCCGGCATATCCGTTGAGCGATCCGTCGGCCGCCACCACGCGATGGCACGGCACGATAATCGAAATGGGATTACGCGCGACCGCGGCCCCCACGGCACGGGGAGACACAACGGGGTCATCGTTTCCCGGTACACGATGCCGAGCCGCAACACGCGTGGCGATCTCGCCATACGTAGCGACCTCGCCACGCGGAATAGAAAGCAGCTCGTACCAAACTTCACGCTGAAACGCCGTACCGATCATATGTAACGGCGGCGTATACCGAGGCTCCTGCCCTGCAAAATAAGCATTCAGCCAAGCCCACGAACGCTCAAGCACCGAAGAAGCCGCACCATGGGCCGGATTCGCCGAAGACATGCCACCAATACCGGAAACCGCATCGGTACCTTCAACATGCTCTGCATCTTCTTTGAGAAGCGTAGAGCCAAAGTGCTCCTGTCCCTCAAACCAAAGCCCTGTCAAACCACGGCCATCAGCGGCAAGCAAAATCTCGCCCAAAGGCGAAGCAAACGTCGTCGTGACCACCAGCGGCTCCTTTCAAAACTCCGCACCATAATACCGCGAATTGTGCAGACAACCCCAATCGACCCCAAAGTCACCCAAGGCAGCAGGCGCGCAGCGCCGGGGCTGCCGCACGACCCCAAAGTCACCCAAGGCAGTAGGCGCGACAGCGTCGCAGCTGCCGGCCGCGCCCCACAGTCCCCAAAGGCGGCAGGCGCAAAGCGCCGGGGCCGCCGCCGGGACCAGGGCCCGCAACAGCCACGCGCCCCCATATCAGCCCAGCGGCCCCAACCAACAACGGCCCCATCGCAGGCCGCTCGCAGCAGCGTCACCGCAGGCGGAGGCCGGGCTTAGTTTTCAGAACACTCCGCAGACCAGTGTGGCGCCTTGTCCGCGGCTCCGAAGGAGCAGGACAAGGCGCCACACATGGTCGAGGACGTTCTGAAAACTAAGCCCGGCCCCCGCCGGACAGGTCACACTACTCGCAGAGCAGCTTAGCAATCTGGACGGCGTTGGTTGCCGCGCCCTTACGGATTTGGTCGCCGCAGCACCAGAAGGTGATGCCACGCGCAGCCTCGGGGTTCGAGATGTCGCGGCGTACGCGACCGACCCAAATCAGGTCCTGGTCGGAGGTGTCCATCGGCATGGGGAAGCGGTCGTGCGCATCCTCGGCGCTCATGTCGTCAACCAGCTTCACGCCCGGAGCGGCAGCCAGCGCAACACGGGCCTCGTCAACCGTAATGTCACGCTCGAACTCGAGCGTAATGCTCTCGGAGTGCGAGCGCAGCACAGGCACGCGCACGCAGGTGCAGTTCACGCGCAGCTCGGGCAGGTGCATGATCTTACGGCCCTCGTTTTGTAGCTTCATCTCCTCAGAGGTAAAGCCCTCCTCCTTGACGCCGCCAATCTGCGGAATCAGGTTGCTCGCCAGCTGGGCGGCAAATGCGCGCGGCTCGGGAATCTCCTCGCCACGGCCCAGGGCAGCAAGCTGCGCTTCGAGCTCGGCCATACCGGGAGCACCGGCACCAGAAGCCGCCTGATACGTCGAGACGATCATGCGCTTCACGCCGGCAAGCTGATGCAGCGGCCACGTGGGAACCAGGCCGATGATGGTCGCGCAGTTGGGGTTGGCGATAAGGCCGTGATGCCACTTGATGTCGTCGGCATTGATCTCGGGCACGACCAGCGGCACCTCGGGATCCATGCGGAAGGCATGGCTGTTGTCGACCACGACGGCGCCGCGCTTTACGGCCTCGGGCAGCAATTCCTTGGCGATATCGTCGCCGGCAGCGCCAAGCACAATGTCACAGCCCTCAAAGGCCTCGGGGCAAGCCTCTTCGATCACGATTTGCTCGCCGCGGAACTCGACGGTCTTGCCCGCGGAGCGTGCGCTTGCCAACAGCTTGAGCTTGCCGACCGGGAACTCCTGCTCGTTGAGGCACTCGAGCATCTGGGTGCCCACGGCTCCCGTCGCGCCCAAAATAGCAACCGTGTACTGTTTCATGCTTCCCCCTTTAAAGGTTGTGGCTTTTGCCCGCACGCCGAGCAGGCCGATTATTGTTGCCAGTTTATACAAGAACAGGGCGGGCATGAAACCCGCCCCGTCGAAACGAAACCGAAACGAAACGCCCCGCCGTAGATTTTTGAGACATGACCCAAAAATCTACCGAGCAGTCGCTACTTTTTGAGCGCGGCCAGGGTGGGATCGGCCGGCGCGGGAGCCTCCAGATCGGAGACCTTCACAATGCCGTTTTCGTCGGAGAAGGCACGGTAAATGGTCTGGATCGCCAGATCGAAGTCCTTCTCCTCGACACCGATAATGATGTTGATCTCGTCGCAGCTCTGCGAAATCATGCGCACGCTCACGCCGGCCTGGCCAAGCATGCCAAACAGGTGGCCCGAGATGCCTGCACGACCGCGCAGGTTACGGCCGACGGTCGCGATGAGCGCCAGACCCTCGACAACCTCGATCTCGAGCGGCTCGACCTCCTGCTGAATGTCACCAACGAGCGAGTACAGCGAATCGTGCACGTCCTGCTCCTGCACCACGGCGCCAAAACGGTCGACACCGGTGGGCATGTGCTCGACGGAAACGTCATAGCGTTCGAACACCGAAAGCGCACGGCGCATAAAGCCAACGCGGGGCTTGGTGCGGTCGCGGGCAACGTTGATGGCGACAAAGCCGCGCTTGCCGGTCACGCCGGTAATGATGGGCTCCGCCTCGCCCTCATCAGCCGTCTCGCTAATGATGGTACCGGGGTCCTGCGGCGCATTGGTGTTCTTGATGACCAGCGGAATACCCGCCTCGCGCACGGGGAACACGGCCTCCTCGTGCAGGACGCTTGCGCCCATGTACGAAAGCTCGCGCAGCTCCTCGTAGGTAACGCGCGCAATGGGCTGAGCCTCGGGAACAATACGCGGATCGGCAGAATAGAAGCCCGAGACGTCGGTCCAGTTCTCGTACAGGTCGGCGCCCAGGCACTTGGCCAAGATCGAGCCCGAGATATCGCCACCGCCTCGATCGAGCAGCTTGATCTGGCCCTCGCGCGTCGCGCCGTAGAAGCCAGGCATAACGAAGCCGCCCTGCTGGCCATACTCCTGCACCAGCTCGGAGGTGCGATTCATGCTGAGCGTACCGTCGTGATGGAACGCCACAACCGTCGCGGCGTCCAGGAACGGTAGGCCCAGGTACTCAGCCATCAGGCGAGCGGTAAAGTACTCGCCACGGCTCACAAGCTCCTCGGTGGAGTAGCCGCCCGAGCGGGCGCGCTCGGCAAAGGCCGCGAACTCCTCACGGATGGGATAGGTGAGCTCCAACTCATCAGCGATATCAAAATAGCGCTGGCCGATGTCCTCGAGCAGCTCCTCACACGACACGTGGTACTTAACGTGCGCATTGACCAGATAGAGCAGGTCGGTCACCTTGGTGTCGCCCTTAAAGCGGCGGCCGCAGGCGGAAACCACCACAAAACGGCGGGCAGGGTCGGCGTCGACGATGGCCTTGATCTTTTTGAAGTGTTCGGCGTCGGCGACCGACGAGCCGCCAAACTTGGCAATCTTAATCATGGGCTGGAGGTTACCTTTCTAAAAAGCCTCTGCGAACCTATTTTGCGCGCTCTGATACCATGGTTTCACCGATTGGGACCAAGGCATCCGAGGAGCAGTGTTATATGGGAACTTATCATAGTACACGAGGACGCACTTTATCGTGCTCAAGTAAGGTGGCAATCCGTACCGGCATCGCTCCCGACGGGGGTTTGTTTGTCTCGGACGAGCTCAGCACCCAGCAGGTCGATATCAGCTCGCTTGCAGATAAATCGTACTTTGAAATCGCTCAAGATGTGTTGGGAATGTTACTGAATGATTACACGGCCGAAGAAATTTCGGCGTGTGTCGACGAGGCATATCGCGGCACGTTCGCGAGTGAAGAGGTTACGCCGCTCGTCAAACTCGACGCTGCGCCGGGCGCTGACGCCCCTCAGACCTATGTGATGGAGCTCTTTGGCGGTCCCACGAGCGCCTTCAAGGACGTCGCCCTGCAGATGCTCCCCCGCTTGATGGCCCGCACTTCCGCCAAGGACGGCGGCGCCGAGCGCATCATGATCGTCACCGCCACGTCGGGCGACACCGGCAAGGCAGCACTCGCCGGCTTTGCCGACGCCCCGGGCACGGGCATTACCGTCTTTTATCCCGAGGGCAAGGTCAGCCGCGTGCAGAATCTGCAGATGTCCACGCAGGAGGGCGGCAACGTCGCCGTCTGCGGCATCCGCGGCAACTTCGACGACGCCCAGAGTGCCGTCAAGCGCATCTTTGCCGATAAGGAGCTGGCCGAGCGCCTGGAGGCCGCCGGCACCGTGCTTTCGAGCGCCAACTCCATCAACGTCGGCCGCCTGGTGCCGCAGGTCGTCTACTACTTTGCCGCCTATGCGCAGCTGCTGCGCGCCGGCGCCATCGAGGCCGGCGATGCCGTGGAGTTCTGCGTACCGACCGGCAACTTTGGCGATATCCTGGCCGGCTACTACGCCAAGCGCATGGGTCTGCCCGTCGCCAAACTCGTCGTGGCCAGCGACAAGAACAACGTGCTCGCTGACTTCCTGACCACCGGCGTCTACGACCGCAACCGTCCGTTCTTCACGACCATCTCGCCGTCGATGGACATTCTCATCAGCTCTAACCTGGAGCGCATGCTGTACTTCCTGTCCGATGGCGACTGCGAGCTCGTTGCCGGCCTTATGGAGCAGCTTGCCCAGACCGGTCGCTACGAGGTGCCTGCCGAGCTGCTGGCCAAGATCCAGAGCGTATTTGGCTGCGGCTGGGCCAGCGAGGACGAGGTTCGCGCCGCCATCAAGAGCTGCTGGGATGCCAACGGCTACGTGATCGACCCGCACACCGCTTGCGGCTATCACGTCTTTGAGCAGGTCGCCCCCGCCGAGGGCGCCAAGGCCCGCGTGCTGCTTTCGACCGCCAGCCCCTACAAGTTCCCGCGCGCCTGCTGCGACGCTCTGGGGCTTAACGTTCCCGAGGACGACTTTAAGGCCATGCGTGTGCTCGAGCAGGCAACCAACACGGTCGCCCCGACCCAGCTCGCCGAACTCGAATCCAAACCCGTCCGCTTCGAAGACGTCTGTGACGTCGACGAAATGGCCAGCTACGTAGAGCAGGCTGCAAAAAAGATGGCTACCAACTAAACCCCATATAAGGCGCCGGCGAAAGCCGGCGCACTTTCTTTTAATTTGGCTCCCCAGCGCGGTGAGGAGACGGCGTAGGTCGGTTTCACGCTTGCTCCGTCGCGAGTTCCGCACGAGCCGAAGGCCACTAAATGTGGCCTTCGTGCGAGCAGGACTGTCCGAGCAGCGGAGCAAGCGTGAAACCGACCCCCAGGAGGACCAACAACAATGATCAAGATCACCGTCCCAGCAACCAGCGCCAACCTAGGCATCGGCTACGACACCCTCGGCATGGCCGTTAGCCTCTACTCGCACTTCACCTTCGAGCGCGCCGACAAGCTCACCATCACGGGCTGCCCCGAGGAGTTCCAAAACGAGAATAACCTGGTCTATGTGAGCTTTGTCGATGCTCTGGCCGCGTGGGGCGAGCCGGCTTTTCCCGTTGCCATCGACATCCAGACCGACGTGCCCGTCGCCCGCGGCCTGGGCTCCAGCTCCACCTGCGTCGTCGCCGGCATTATGGCCGCCGCCGCACTGACAGGCCACACCGTCGACCGCGCCGAGCTGGTTCGCATTGCCACCGAAGTCGAGGGCCATCCCGATAACGTCGCCCCCGCTATCCTGGGCGGCGCCGTCTGTTCCTTTACGCCGACCGATTCGCTCCCCCAGTGCCTGCGCTACGAGGTGAGCGATCGCCTGCGTTTTATTACCGTGATTCCGCCCTACGAGGTGCATACGAGCGAGGCGCGCAAGGTTGTGCCGCAGGAGATTCCACTCTCCACCGCCGTGTGGCAGATGGGCCGCATCGCCGGCATGACGCGCGGCTTGGAGACTGGTGACCTCGACCTGATTGCCGCCGCCAATGACGACCGCATCCAGGAACCCTATCGTCGCCGTCTGATTCCCGACTACAACGCCGTGCGCGACACCTGCCTTAACGGCGGCGCCAAGACCATCTGGATCAGCGGCTCGGGCTCGACTCTCATGGCCGTGACTGACGACACCATCGTGGCAAAGTTCCTGCAGGTCAAGCTGCGCGAGCAGTTCCCTAAGTGTGATACGCATATTCTGACGTGCGACACGGAAGGCGCCCAGATCGAATACCTGTAGACATCCTTCCCATTACCTGTCCGGGACGGTCGGGGGTGTTCCCTCAAAATCGTCCTCGCGCATGAAGGCCCCTTGTCCTGCTCCTGCGGAGCAACGGACAAGGGGCCTTCGCGCTGCGGAATGATTTTGAGGGAACACCCCCGACCGTCCCTACGTTACCTTTGCTGAGGATGTCTACAGGGACCCACGCTTTGAAGGGGCGCCGGGCTGATAGTTGATTTTTATTGGCAGGGGCTCTTGCTGGTAAGGAGCACTTGCTAGAGGCAGGCCTCGGCGATGCGCTTTTTTAGTTCGTCGATACCTACACCGGTCTGGGAGCTTGTGATGATCACGTTTTCGGCCGGGACGTTGAGCTGCTTTTTGATAGCTGCTGCTTGGCGGGCCTGCTGGGTACGGCTGAGCTTGTCGGCCTTGGTGAGACAGACGATAAAGTTGAATTCGTTGCCCTGCAGGTAGTCAATCATGTCGTGGTCGAGCTTGCTGGGGTCGTGGCGAATGTCCACCAACGACACGACAAGATTAAAGCTGCGCTCGGAGTCGAAGAAATCGCCGATGAGCTCTGCCCAGCGGTCGCGCTCGGCCTTAGAGCGGCGCGCGAAACCGTAGCCCGGCAGGTCGACGAAGTGCACGTCGTCGGCCTCAAAGAAGTTGATGTTGCTCGTCTTGCCCGGCGTGCTCGAAACCTTGACCAGGTTCTTGCGGCCAAAGAGCTTGTTCATGATCGACGACTTGCCCACGTTGGAGCGGCCGACAAAGCTCACCTCGGGGCAGGTGGACTCGGGAATTTGCGAAACCTTGCCGTAGCTGGCAACAAACTTGGCAAGCTGGTAGTTAATGGAATCGGCCATGGACACTCCTTGGTCGTAGGTTCTTACAAAATGGCCGTGCTCTTACGCAGCGGCAATACGGCGAACAATATCGAGCGTGATGTCACTTGCGGCACGAGCGTAGTCGAACAGATCAAACTCACGGTCGCAAATCGCATCGTACGCCTCGTCACAATTATCGCTGATAGCACGCAGCACCAGGCAATCGACACCATTTTTGGTTGCGACATGGGCAATTGCCGCGCCCTCCATGCCGACGCAATCGGCATGCGTCGCCTCGATAGCGTCGTTGCGCATAGTAGCGCCCGTCACAAAGCGGTTACCCGTGGCAATCGTTCCGACCAGGAACTGCTTGGCGCCCTCGTTCGAAGCGGTTGCACTTGTCGAAGCGTCAACAAACCCACGCTCGGCAAGCACATCGGCTGCGATATCGACAAGCGCAGGCGTCGAGGCAAACTCCTCGAGTCCCGGTGCAGACTCGGCGATAAGCGCGGTATCGGTATCCAGATAGCGCAGACGTTTGCCGATGACCACGTCGTCGATATGGAGCTTGGGGTTCAAACCGCCCGCGATACCCGAAAACACAACAGCCTGCGGGGCATATTTACTAATGAGATGCTGCGTCGCAGCGGCGGCGTTCACCGTGCCCATGCCCGCCGTTGTGGCGACAATCGACAGACCGTCGAGCTCGCCGCTCACAACGGTCAATCCAGCCTCCTGTGCCTCACAAACGTCGCTCAGCTCTTTCTTAATCTGCATGATCTCTTTTTCGAGTGCACCGATGATCGCGATGGTAGCCATGCCATTCCCCAAACCTATTCGAAATTCTCAACCACGGTATGGTACCAGCATTTTGTTTGACCTCGTCAAACGAACACGCTAAGCCAGTGCAGCTCGCGTATCAAACAGAGCCTTTGCAATCGCGGCCGTAACCTCGCTCGAGCGGTCGCTCCACGGCATCGATGTCATGATACCCATGACATAGGTACAGCCATCGATGTCGATAAGGCCCGCATCGCATGTCGAGTAGTAACCATCCTCGCTAATCCAGCCTGCCTTGTTGCGCACCAAAACCTGCTCGTCCGCAATGCCATCGCGAATAAACGAGCGCGATGTTGATGCCAGAAGGCCCGACAACCACTGTGAAGTCTCGGTATCCATGCTCAGATACTCGCTCATCTCACGCCATAACCTCGCAGAAGTGCGCGGGCAGTAGGTCGGAAAATCACTCATCGGATTCAGTGCCGTTTCGTCATCAACACCCAGATTGGCAATCCAATCCTCATAGCCATCATGGTCAAACGCCGCGCGTAACGCGATAAACGAATCGTTGTCTGAGTTGGCGACGGCATTCTCGATAAGGTCGCGCACCGTCTGCCAGCCCATGCTGCAACCACCATACGTGGCTAAAGGCCCATCGAGCGACACCCGCCCCGATTCGACCAACGTCTCGCAAATATAGAGCGCATACAGCGCTTTGTAGCTGCTCGCTCCATACACCTCGACATCGGCGTTATACGTCACGCCCCTACCGCTCGATAGGTCGTAGAACACTACACCCACGTCGCCCAGCTCCTGCGCCCGACACAGGGCATCCTGGAGCGAGGCAAGGCTCTCATCCTCCAAGGCAGGAGTCTTGTTATCCACCAACGAGAAGGTCCGAACGGTATCACCCGAAGGGATATCGTTGAAGTCCACCTTCGAAAGTCTCGTCTTGAGATCTGCCGTCGACAGAGCTTGATCTGCCGACGCTTTGGACTTTGAAACCTTCTCGTTTTGCAGCTGTACCGTTGACGCATCTGGGCGCACCGTTCGCTCCGAGGCGTAGGTTTTAACGGTAATTCCGAGGATAATAACCGCCGACGTTAGCATCCCAATGGCGGCAATCTT
>CAJLOU010000044.1 GCA_905208345.1 uncultured Collinsella sp. | reverse complement strand
CAAACGCCCTCGCGCTCGGGTTTATTGCGTTGATATATAAGTTATCGGTGCCTAAGCTTCCGTTTCATTGCACGGAAGAAGCGTCCTCAGATGAGGTTCTCGCCCAGGTTCTTGCCGCCGAGGACGTGCATGTGGAAGTGCATGACGGTCTGG
Source organism: uncultured Collinsella sp. (assembly GCA_905208345.1). Classification (GTDB taxonomy): domain Bacteria; phylum Actinomycetota; class Coriobacteriia; order Coriobacteriales; family Coriobacteriaceae; genus Collinsella. The sequence continues at coordinate 14,584 of CAJLOU010000044.1, read as the reverse complement.
CCGGCGTTGACGCCCTTGTTGGAGATGACGCGGAAACCGTCCTCCAAGCCCTTGACCTTGGCGACCTCCTGGATGGCGTGGGCCATGGCGCCCATGGTCTCGGCGGGCACGTTATCGGCGATGTCGCTGTAGTGCTTCTTGGGGATCACGAGCGTGTGGACCGGCGCCTGGGGATTGAGGTCGTCGAAGGCGATGACTTGGTCGTCCTCGTAAACGACGGTCGAGGGGATCTCGTGGTTGGCAATTTTGCAGAAGATGCAATCACACATGGTTGGTTCCTTTCTCGCAGACCAAGGTAATTATATTTGGTCGGGGTGGTTAGAACGAAAGGTTGTCGTCGGTGTTGGCGGCTTCGCCGTCGGCGAGCACGTCGTTGCCGTCGACGTCCTTCAGGAGCACCGAGACCTTCTGCTCGGCATCGGACAAGCGGGTACGCAGGCTCTTGAGGAGCTCGACGCCGCGGGTATAGCTCTCAAGCGACTCCTCGAGCTCCATATCGCCCGATTCCAAGCTGCGTATGATGAGCTCCAACTCCTGCGAAGCCTGCTTGTACGTAAGCTGCTCGACCGGGGTCTTCTCTGCCATATCTGTTTCCTTTCCTAAAGGTTTATCGCTATGAAACGCGGTCTACTCGACCGTATTGACCGTTGCTGCCACGTTGCCGTCTGCCATGCGCACGCGGATGGCGTCGCCGGGCTTAAAGGTCTTGGCGCTCGTAGCCACACCATCATCGCTGTATGCGATGGCATAGCCACGGGCAAGCACCTTGAGCGGCGACAGGGCATCGAGCGACGCAGCAGCTCGGCCCAGGTCGGACGCGGGTTTGCTGAGCATCGTACGTCCCTGATGCTCCAGACGGGAACTCGCAAGCGTGAGCGCATGGCGCTTGCCATCGAGTCCCGAGGTGCTTGTAGCCAGACGCTCGGGCAGGCGTTCAAAGCTGGATCGGAACGCCCCGACCGAGCGCGTTATGGCACCGGACAAACGATCGGCCGTCAAGGCAAGCTCTGACTCACGACGCTCGACCATAAATGTCGGATCGTTGAGACACGGGCGGCATGCGGCCGCATCGAGCGCGTCGCCCAAGCGAGCCGTATAGGTATCCCAGGAACGACGGCCACGCTGATCGAGCATCTCCAGGTCGACCTGGGCCGACCCAATCATCGATGCCATCGCGGCACCCAGACGCTGATGGCGCGCCTCGAGCACATCGGCCAACTCCGTCATGGCCGGCGCCACCGATTCGGCCGCCGCCGTGGGCGTGGAGGCGCGGCGGTCGCTCACCATGTCGCAAATCGAGGTATCGGGCTCATGGCCAATGCCGGTCACCACGGGCACAGGGCAAGCCGCCACCGCGCGGGCAAGCTCCTCGTCGTTAAAGGTCATGAGGTCCTCGAAGGAACCGCCACCACGCACGAGCAAAATACAGTCGGGCGCTGGCGTAATGGCAGCGGCGCGGCGCAAGCCTTCAATAAGCTCTGCCGGTGCGCCCTCGCCCTGGACCTTGGCGCCCACGCAGACGAGCTCGACGAGCGGGTTGCGACGACGCAATGTGCGCTTGACGTCGTCGATTACGGCGCCCGAAAGCGAGGTGACGACCGCCACGCGGGAGCAGAACACCGGGATGCGGCGCTTGCGCGCTTCGTCCATCAGGCCCTCGCGGCGTAGCTTTTCGGCCAGTTGCGCCACTTGTTGACGCAGCAAACCCTCCCCCGCCAGCGAAAACGAGCGAGCGACAAAGCTCATGCGGCCCGTGGCCTTATAGAGATTGAAACTGCCCTTAAAGCTCACCTGCATGCCGTCGCGCAGATCGAACGTGCGCTTGAGATAGGCGCCCTTCCAAATGATGCAGTCAACGGCGGCCGAATCGTCCTTGATCTGGAAATAGCAGTGACCGCTTCGGGCGTTGGGACCACGAAAACCTGTGACCTCGCCCAGAACGCTCAGCTGCGGAATGGCATCGAGCGCACCGGCGGCGATCTCCACCGCCTGGCTCACGCTGAGCTCCTTGCGCTCCTGATCGTCCGAACCGTCGAACTCGGCGGAAACGGCATTGCCGGTTAGGTTCCAGCCTGCCACGCAGCCTCCTTTCGTTATCGAGCACAGAGGCTCCGGCCCCGTGCGAAATTAAGTCCAACACATAGTACAGCGCCGCGGGGACACGAATCCCCGCGGCGCCCAGTGACCCAATTTGTTATCGGTTGGAGTTTCTGTTGTAGCGAGCCATAAGGTAGAGCAGTTGAATGATCGAAGTGAGTGCTGCGGCCACATAGGTAAGCGCAGCTGCCGTCAGGACCTTCTTGGCACCGTTGACCTGCTTGGAACTCATACCCGACTGCTCAATATACGCCACGGCGCGCCGACTAGCATCAACCTCAACCGGCAGCGTAATCAGTTGGAACAGCACGCTAAACGAGAAGAAGATCAGTGCGAGGGTCGTGAGTCCCGCGATGTTCATAAACAGACCCATGAGCAGCACAATGGTCCAAGTGTTCTGGGTAAAGTTGACAACCGGAACCAGGGCGGTACGCACTTTCATCATGGCGTAACCGCTTTGACGCTGGGCGGCATGGCCCGCCTCGTGGCAGGCGACGGCAACGCTTGCGACCGACCCGCCCGAACGGTTGGCATCCGAGAGATACAGGTTATTGTCCTGCGGGTTGTAATGGTCGGTGAGCTCGCCGGCGACACCCTTGATACCCACGGCGTTGCAGCCGTTGGCGTCGAGCATGCGGCGAGCGACCGTGGCGCCCGTGTCGCCGTCCGAGCGAACCTTGGACCAGGTTTTGTATGTCGAGTTGATATAGTTCTGTGCGGCAAGGCCAAGCACCGTGCAGACAAGAACAACCAGCAGGTACAGCGGGTCGATGCCAAAGCCGTATCCATAGTAATAAGGCATGCGAATTCCTCCGAATCGAGTTACACGTTGGAGGCATTCTACCCACTCAGCTGACAAGCAAATCAGCATCGATGTTTCGGCACTGTCAGCGAAAACGGCCGAGAGCGAACAAGGTGACGTGAAAGAGAAGCGACGCGTACTTTGGTACGCGAGCGACGATTGAATGTCAGATTGCCGCTCTCGGCCGTTTGCAGCGTCGAGCTGTTACGCGGTTTGGTAAAACCGCGTAACCACATGACTACAGCAATTCGATTTTTCCGTCCTTCACCGTCAACCCCATATTGCCGGAAAGCAGATCGTCCAGACGCGAACCCACAAGCTCAAAGCGCCAACCTTCGCGCAGGCGGCTCTGCTCGGGATGCTCAATGTAGTCGGCCAGGTCATCGCGCGAGGCAATGACCGAGGTCGCAACGCCTGAGCGCTCGGCAACCAGGCGGATAAGCGCATACATAAGGTCAGTCACGCTCTCCAGCTCCGGCGAAATCTGACGATGCCCGCGCACCAAGAGCGGCAGGCGATCGTGCGGACAGCTCGCACCGCGCTTGATGGCCATGAGCGCACCGTCCACGTCGCGCTCCCCCAATTGATCGGTACCGCGAATGCTACGGAACTCCTCAACGCGCACGGGATTGCGCTTAACGAGCGCTAGCAGCGTGTCGTCGGACATGACCCACTTGCGTGGGATGTTGCGCCGCTCGGCGCGGTCCTCGCGCCAGGCGGCGAGCTCGCGCGCGATACCCAGCTGATGACGGCTGCACGAATTGATGCGCTTGACCTTGCGGAACGCCTCGTGGCGATCGGCGCGATAGTGTGACTCGTCAGCCAGCGGGCGCAGCTCGTCGAGCACCCAGTCCACACGGCCCAGCTCGCGCAGGCGGCTCATCATCTCGGTATAGGCGACGATCAGGTACTTGACGTCATCGATCGCATACTCAATCTGCTTATCGGTCAGCGGGCGGCGCGACCAGTCGGTCAGTGACTCGGTCTTGGGCAGCGATACGCCGCAGAACGTCTGAACAAGCGCGCCATACGAAATCTGCTGGCGCTCGCCCAAAAAGGCGGCGGCGACCTGCGTATCGAAAATCGGTCGTGGCAGCACGCCCACGGTATGGAGCATGACCTCCATATCCTGCGAGCACGCGTGGAAGACCTTGGTCACGCTCTCGTCGGCCATAAGCTCGGCCAGCGGCGATAGGTCGTCGATTACCAGGGGATCGACCGCGACGCTCTCAGCAGGGGTGGCAATCTGAACCAAACATAGACGCGGATGGAACGTGCGCTCGCGCAAAAACTCGGTATCGACGGCAATCGCGTCGAACTCACGGGCGCGCTGGCAAAAGTCGAGTAGAGCCTGATGTGTGGAAATGTACATATCAACCCATCGAATAAGGTTAGGCCCGAAAAACACGGGTAGGATATCGGCATTGCCTTACAACTATACTCGGTTAGTCACAGAACAGGAACGTAAGTATGCGCTGCCTTATCATCCACAACCCGGCATCGGGCCCCAGCTCAGATGAAATCTTCGCATTCACGCACGCCCTTGCACAGGGCGGCGACGAGGTCGTGATGCGCTTTATCGGCGATGGCATGGAACCCGAGGACGCCGTGGCAGACGTGCGCGAGTTTGACCGCGTGGTCGTTTCGGGCGGCGACGGCACTGTCTCCAACGTGCTCGACCAGATGCGCGGATGCGGTGTCCCCACGCTCGTCTTCCCCTCCGGTACGGCCTGCCTGTTCTTCAACAACATCGGCAATGCCCCCGAGGCGGCGGCGCTCGCCAAGGCCTGCCGTGCCGGTCGCACGGTCAAAGTCGACATGGGCGAGCTCTTTTGGCTCGACGAGAACGGCAACGAGAAGCGCCACGGCTTCATCATCATCGCCGGCTCGGGCTTCGACGCCGAGATCATGATGAAGGCCGCCCCCACCAAAAACGACATCGGCGAGATCGCCTACTTCCTCTCTGCGCTCGCCACGCCCAACCCTACGGTAGCGCACTTTACGATTGAGCATGACGGCATTGTCGAGGAGCTCGACGGCATCTGCTGCATGGCCGGCAACACCTCGGTCATCCAAAACGACATCAACCTGTTCCCCGACTGCCGTATGAACGATGGCATGGTCGACATTGCGGTCATCGAACCCGTGCGCACCGTGCAGCTGCTGCCTACCGTGATCACCGCCGCACTCGACCCCGCCGGCAAGGTACTCGGGCGCCCGCAGTTCAAGATCATCCAGACCAAGGAAGCCAAGATCACCTGCACCCCGTCGCTGGGCATGCAGTTCGATGGCGAGATTATCTCCAGCAACTCGGGCGTCTTTGGAGCCCGCGCGCTTCCACAATGCCTCGACCTCATCGTCGACGAATTCTCCCCGCTCGGAAAATAGGAGGACCCTATGAACGACAATCCCCTGCTCGGCTTCATCATCATCGTTTTGGCCATGCTCGTCGGCTATGCGATCAACGTGATCCACCGCCGGAAGAAGTAATTCCACATTGGTATGATATTCATCCAATTATCGTCTCCCCTGCTGTTTATGCATTTGCCAAACAGCAGGGGGATTTTCATTTCGGGCATTCCCAGCTACTTTATTCGGCTACAGTAATCACAGGGCGCCTTTATTAAAGTAAAGCTACAAACTGAGTATAATTAACCGCTCATCGCATATTTCATTACGCTTATCGAGTAAGTTTCTTTCATAGATGAATATTGTTTCCAGTTCGTTACGCTAATGGGGTGTCTTTATTGGCTGAAGCCCTCTGGCAACGGAGGGCTTTCGCACGCTGGGGGGGAAAATGAGGAAAACTCACCCCGTCAACGCGCTCAAGAAGCTAGGCATAGGCCTCGCCTTTGGAGCTGCAACCATCATGTCCATGCCGACATCTGCGCTCGCCTGCACGCAGATATACATGGGCAAAAACCTTACGGCCGACGGCAACACGTACTACGGCCGCGCCGAGGACTTTGGCAAGCGCTATCTTAAGCACTACGGCATCGAACCTGCCCACGAACCTGGCTTTAAGTACAGCTCGATTGAATCTGCTTTTGAATACACTTCGAACAAGCCTACCTATCGCTACAGCTATGTACGCGACCACCCCTCCAACTGGATGGGTCGCACCGACGCCTACTCCGAGGCCGGCATCAACGAGAAGGGCGTCTCCTGCTCCGCCACGCTAAGCACCTCCTATAACGAGGAGGCCGCTGCAGCAGACCCCATCGATGAGGAAGTGGGTCTGGGCGAGTACAGTTACGGCAGCATCATCCTGGGCGAGAGCGCCACGGCCCGCGAGGGCGTCGAGCTTCTCGGCAGCCTGATCGATGATCAAGGCGTCTGCACCAACGACCAGATCATCATCGCCGACAACAACGAGACCTGGCTGTTCGCCACACTTTCCGCCCATCAGTGGATCGCCATGAAGCTCGCTGACGACGTCGCGTCGCTCAACCCTAATATCGGGAGCCTCAACTACGATGTCGACCTCAATGACACCGAGAATTGCCTCCACTCTGAAAAGATCCAATCCATGCCCGAAGAAAAGGGTTTCGCCAAATACTCCGCTGACGGCAAATTCGATGTCGCCCAAACGTATGGCGAAAGCCTCGCCGATTCCGGCGTAAACCAGTGGTCCCGTTATGTGCAAGGCCGCAATTATTTTGGTAGTCAGCTGACCGAAGGCACAGATTACGACATTATCACAGTAAAGGAGAAAGGAAAACCTGACCAAAAGGGAGCCATGGTCAGCGAAATCCAGCCCCTGTTCTTCAAGCCTGGCAAGTCTGGTTGGAGCACTTTCGAGTTGATTCGCGCCTTCGGCAACCGCGGCGAGAACGTCCCTGGCCTCAACGCGAACACTGATGGTGTTTATTGCATCGGCAGCGAGCGCAACACCGAGATCAACCTCTTCCAGATTCGTCGCGGGTATGACCCCGAAGTCGCTACCATCCAGTGGGAAATGCTCTCCCGCGCCGCGTACTCCGTCGCCATCCCGTTGTACTCCGCTCTGATAACTGAGGTCAGCCCGTACTTCAGCGATCAGACCGTCTCCTTCGATCACTGCAAACAGACTGACGTCGTGTACAACGAGGAGCCCGAGAACTCAATCAACTACGTCCTCATGGACATCAGCTCGCTCTGCTTTGAGAACCCTGACACCCTTGGTATCAGCGTCCGTGCCTACCTCGATGCGCTCCAGAACGAGCTCATCGAGCAGAACAAGGAAGTTGACGCCGCCATGCTAGCCGAGACGACCACCGAGGGCCGCACTGCCCTGGCTAACAAGGCCGGCAAGGCTGCTACCGAGAACACCTACAAGAAGTGCAAGGCCCTGCTCCAGGAGATGCGCGCCTATCTGAAGGCTGGGGATTTCAGCACGCCCTTCACCCCGAGCGACCTGAACACCGAGACCCATGGCCTCAAGGAGTCCATCACCTACGCCAAGGACGCTCTTGCCACCGACCCGGTAACCCCGGATCAGCCTGGCACTCCCGAGCAGCCTGGCACTCCCGAGCAGCCCGGTACCCCCGAGCAGCCCGGTACCCCCGAGCAGCCCGGTACCCCCGAGCAGCCCGGTAAGCCCGAGCAGCCCACCACCAAGCCCGAGAAGCCTGGCAAGTCGGACACCACGACCACGGTAACCACCAACAAGACGAACACCAAGGGCGGCCTGCCCACCACCGGTGATCGTTTTGATGGCCGCGTGGTGGCTGCATTCGCCATCGCTGGCGTTGCCGTCATCTCCGCGGGCGGTTACTTCCTCTACCGTCGCAATAAGGAGTAACGTCTTAGCTGGGCGGGCAAGGCAGCAATGGCAGCCTCGCCCGCCCAGCCCGCTCTTCTGACCGGCGGGAAACCCGCCTGAAATCTTTTCAAAAAAGATTTCCCCGCACGCACTTCGCTGTGCTATAGTGCAGCGCAACAGCAACTAGGTGCGACCGTGCCACGGTATCACGAAAGGAGCCACCAACATGAAGAACACGATGAAGTCTCTCAACAACTGGTGGTGGCGTGATGCGAATACGATCGGTCGACAGTGAGTCCCTCACGCCTGTTTTTGCGCTCTAGGTGATTGGAAGGCCTCCGGTTTCGACCGGGGGCCTTTTTCTATCTCGAGCCCGATCGCATTCGCATCACGCGCCCCCGCTTTTCTCTTGCACCCCCCTTCCGAAAGGATTTTCACCATGTCTCAGAACACCACCGCCACCCAGCCCCGCACCGTCCAGACCGCCGACCGCGGCAAACTCGACGTCCGCGCCCTCGTCCTGCTCGCCATCCTGCTCGCCGCCGGCTTCATCCTCAACTTCACCGTCGGCAAGGCCATCTCAGGCATCTCGGGCGGCATGATCAGCCCCGAGTTCATCATCTCGGCCTTCTGCCTCACCATCCTGGTCGTTCGCCCCAATATTGGCCAGGCGCTCGTCATCGGCCTCATCTCGGCCGCCGTGATTCAGATCACCACCACCTCGCCGTTCGTCGATTTTGCCGCCGAGGGCATCGCCGCAATGCTCATGGCCGCCATCGTCAACGCCGCTGGCAAGAACGGGCAGGTTAAGCCTGCCATCGCCATCGTCGCAACCTTCGTGACCACCTTTGTCTCGGGCGTTATCTTCATGGTTATCAAGATGGCTATGCTCGGCGTGGTGGGCGAGCTCGCTGCCGCTATGCTGCCCGTGGTCGCCATGACCGCCGTCTTTAACGCCATTCTGGTCGGTGCCCTCTACTTGCCCATCCAGAAGGCCCTTAGGCTCAACTAACCCGCTCGGCTTTACGAGCCACCCCATCTTGGCGTTCATTCGACGCTCGCGTACCCAAGTACGCTTCGCTCCTCTTTCGCGCCAACCTGGGGCCCCTCGTAAAGCCGTCTCCGTGCTTCACCACCAAAGACCGTCCCAAACAACGAGCTTTTTTGGGACGGTCTTAAACAACTGGTCATTTAAGACTGTCCCCAATGACTATGAAAGGTATCCATGGAAACGATCATCAACGTCGACGATGTCTCGTTCTCCTATGGCACGCAGACCGAGCAGGCGCTCAGCCACATCTCGCTCAGCGTGAACAAGGGAGATTTCATCGGCATCATCGGACCCTCGGGCGCCGGCAAGTCCACGCTTGCCGCCTGTCTGTCGGGTGCTGTGCCCCACCACTACACCGGCACGTTCTTCGGGTCCGTCATGGTTGACGGCCACGACACCTGCGAGGTCTCGCTGACCGACGTGTCGCAAATCGTCGGCAGTGTGCTGCAGGATATCGACACGCAGATGGTCGCCTCGGTCGTCGAGGACGAGATGCTCTTTGGCCTCGAGAACTTTGCCGTTCCCCACGACCAGATCGAGCAGCGCGTGAGCGAGACGCTCGAGACCGTCGGCATCAGCGACCTGCGCGACCGCGAGATCGCCACCCTCTCGGGCGGACAGAAGCAAAAGGTGGCCATCGCCGCCATCCTCGCCATGCGTCCGCGCGTCTTGGTTCTCGACGAGCCCACCGCGGCACTCGACCCCGCCAGCTCCACGCTGGTCTTCGAGACGCTGCGTGAGGCAAACCGCATACTTGGAATCACCATCGTCGTCGTTGAGCAAAAGGTCGCCCTGCTCTCGGAGTACTGCAACCGCGTGCTCGTGCTCAACCATGGCGAAATCGCACTGCAGGGCGAGCCGCACGAGGTCTTCGCACACACCGATGAGCTTCGCACCATTGGCGTCGACTGTCCCCGTGTCACACGCATCTTCAATAGCCTCGAGGCCGATGGCCTGGCAAGCGGCACCCCTTGCTTGGATGTCGACGAAGCCGAGTGTCTGATTTCGGGTATCGTCGACCCCGCACACGCTGCCATCGAAGCCCAGGCGTCCGCCGGTTCCCCGCATGCACCGTCGTTGCGTCCTCATGCCAAGGATGCCGAACCCGTACTCACCTTCGACCATGTTGAGTTTGCCTATCCCAACGGCGGCGCCGCCGTACACGACCTTAACCTGACCCTCTACCCCGGTGAGCTCGTGGGCATCGTCGGTCAGAACGGTGCCGGCAAGACCACGCTCACCAAGCTGCTCACGGGCCTGCTCAAGCCCGCCTCGGGCAGCGTGCGCGTCACGGGACTGGATACTGCAACCGTTCCCACGAGCCGCATTGCCCGCGAGGTCGCGACCCTCTTCCAAAACCCCGACCGCCAGATCTGCAAGGATACCGTGCTCGACGAGGTCGCCTTTGGCTTGGAGCTTGCCGGCATCGACCGTGCCGAGGCTCTGCGTCGCGCCCAGCTGGTCATCGACCGCTTTGGTCTGCCCGCCGACGAGGCACCGTTCTCGCTTTCGCGTGGCCAGCGACAAATGGTGGCACTTGCCTCCGTCGTAGTGGTTGAGCCCAAGATCGTCGTGCTCGACGAGCCCACGAGCGGCCTTGACTACCGCGAGTGCATGACCGTCATGGAAACCGTGCGCACCATGGCCGAGCGCGGATGCGCCGTCATCATGGTCTGCCACGACATGGAAGTCGTCTCCGACTTTGCCGAGCGCATCGTAGTAATGGCCGACGGCCGCATCCTCGACCGCGGCCGCACGCACGAGCTGTTCTCGAACATCGATCTCATGCGGCGTGCCTACGTGGAGCCTTCCCAGGTTATTGAACTCTCGCGCCGTCTGGCATCTTCCGTCTCGCCCGCTTTTGCGCAGGTGAGCGAGGTCACCGATGTCGTTCGAATTACCAAGGAGATGGTCCACCGTGGTTAACGTCATCGACTACATGCCGGGCGATACGCTGCTGCATCGCCTGAACCCCGTCGTCAAACTGGGCCTCGCCGCCGCCATCATCGTCGGCATCTTCTTGTCCGACACCTACGTGGCGCTGCTGGGCTTTTTGGCACTCACCCTTGCACTGGGTACCTATGCCGGCGTCGTCGACCGTCTGCTCTCGCTGCTCAAGTTGCTGATTCCGCTCGCGCTTATCATGCTGGTGCTCCAGCTGGCCTTTATGCGCGATGGCAACGTGGTGTGGGGCTTTATCACCGACGCGGGCCTCATCACGGGATCGAAGGCCTGCCTGCGCCTGCTAGGTGTGGCGTTGCCACTCATCCTCATGCTCATGGTGACCAAGCTCAACGACCTTGCCAACGCCTGCGTCGAGGTGCTGCATGTGCCGTATCGCTATGCCTTCACCTTTACCACGGCGCTGCGCTTTGTACCGGTGTTTGGTCAGGAGATGAACGCCATCATGGAGGCGCAGACCGCACGCGGCGTCGAGTACGACACCAAGAACCCCATCAAGAAGCTTAAGCTCATGTTGCCACTGTGCGTGCCGCTGCTCATCTCGAGCGTGGGCAAGACCGATGCCACCGCGCTTGCCGCCGAGCAGCGCGGCTTCTACCTGCGCACACGCGCCAGCTCGTACAAGCGCTATCCCATCAAGGGTCTGGACATCGCCGTGCTCATCGTCAGCATCGCCCTCATCGCCATCGGCTTCCTGTTCTAGTTCACCACCGACAGCAACCGCCCAACGCAAAAGGCCTCGGCTCGCACCAAACGAGCCGAGGCCTTTACTGTTTCTCCAGATAAAACCCACCATAATTAACCTGTCCCTTTTTGGCAGGTCGGAAGCTAGAGGCGGTAGGGAGCGCCGCTGCGGATGATGGATTCGCGCACCAGGACGTCCATGGCGTCGAGGGTGATCTCGGGCATCTCACGGTATTTCTGCAGCACCGAGAGCTCCGTGCAGGCCAGGATGACGCGGTCGCAGCCGCTACGGGCGAACTCCCACATCACGCGGTCGAACTTATCCATATCGGGCTCACGTCCGGCCTTCACATCATCGTAGATAAGCGACATCACATCGTTCTGACGTTTCTCGCTGGGATAGACGACCTCAACACCCGCAGCCTTACATTCGCGGCCGTAGACGCCCGCGCCCACGGTTCCGTCGGTGCCCATGATGCCAATCTTGTGCACCGGCTCGGCCGGCATACTCAGGTTGGGGTCGAACTCGCACTCCCCCATCACCGCACCGGCCAGAGCATAGCGCACCGACTCACGCGGCATGTGGATAATCGGCACCTTCGTAAACGACTGGATCTGGTCGTAGAAGTAGTGCGACGTGTTGCAGGGAATGGCAATGTGCGCACAGCCCAGCGACTCGAGTGCCTGGGCACACTCTTTCATGGTCGCCAGCAGCTTGGCATGCTCGCCGGTCTTAATGGCCAACGTGCGGTCGGGCATGGTCGACTTGGAGAGCACCACCATGTCGATATGTTCCTGATCGCAGGCAGCAGCCGTATGACGCACCACCTGGTCGTAGTAATACGACGTGGCCTCGGCGCCCATGCCGCCGATAACTCCCAGCTTTTCCATCGCCGCCTCCTTGATGACGCTTGCGCAATTGCGCGTATCATACCCGCGCCCGCCCGATGCAAACCGGACGGGCGCCGCGCTCATCTACTTGTAATACGTCTTGAACAGCTTAAAGTGGCGCAGCTTGGTGTGCCACATGCGCAGCCAGCGGTTAAAGACAAAGTCACCCTTCATAAACGAAGGGTCGGCGCCCTTGCCTTCCTTGTCCAGGCGATGCACCTTAGCGCGCAGCTCGGGATCCTTGACGTACTTGTCGACGACGCCCATGGGGACGACCATCCACAGGGCCTCGTCCTGAGCCGTCACAAACTCCGGCTCAAACGGACGGTTGAACACATACTCGTCCACTACATACTTGGCAACGTTAAAGCCGCTGTTGGTAACGTAGTAGTTGCTGCGGCCCTGGCGCGTGTTGAAATCGAAGAACTTAAACGAGCCGTCGCGCTCGTCGTACTTAACGTCAAAGTTGGAATAGCCCACAAAGTGAAGGTCCTCGAGCAACTTGCGCACGCCGCCCATGAGCTCGTCGTTGGGCTCGGTAATGATACAGGCATGGTTGCCGACACCGTGGGGCTGATGCTCCTCGAGCAGCACATGGCCCAGGCACATCATGCGCACCTTGCCGTTGCGGTCGGAATAGCTGGTGAGCACGCGCATGTACTCGTCGTTGCCGGGCACGCGATCCTGCAAGATCAGGTCGTCGGTGTAGCCGCTGGCATACGAATCGCGAATGACCTGTTCCAGCTCGGCGCGGTCGGCAATCTCATAGGCCTTCTTCTGGCCCTCGAACTCATGCTGCCACCACATGATGCCGTCAGAAGGCTTCAGAATCATCGGGTAAGGAAAATCGATCTGGTCGAGCACCTCGGCAGGTGCCTCGCCTTGGTCGTTCAGCATCGCCATGGTGAAGGTAAAGGTATGCGGATAAGGCACGCCATGCTTCTCGCACAGCTCGTAGAAGATCTCCTTCTTCTGGCACTGCTCGAGCATGCTGTAGGGCGCGTAGGGAGCGACGATGTTATCCGCCAACTCATGGGCATCCTTGGCCTGAGCCACGAGGGCAACGTAGTTGTCGCCACAGCCCACAAGGACAATCGTCTTGTCGGCATGCGCTTGGGCAATGCCGTTGACGGTTTTGAGCATCACGGGCATGGTGTCGATATCCACGTTGGGCGTGTAGTCGATAATCTGGCTGCGGTACGCGGGACCCGTCTGGTACTTGCCAAAGACCAGACTCTTGACCTGGTACTCCTCGTAGAAGGCGCGCGCCACCGAATAGGCGTTGATGTCGCCACCGAGCAGCACGGGAATGAACTCGCGCTCTGTAAATTGCAATGCCATGGAAACTTCCTATCATGAACTGCCCACACAACGGGCGGTCTTTGCGCAACTGATTTATTCTAGCGTGCCAAGCCGCCGGCGCCCAAAGCTCCACCGTATCTATGGCAATCGACGCAATCGTCCAGCACGAAGGCGGCGCTCACCGTTGTATGACAATGGGCAATGAACCTACCGTTGTTGTAGGATTCAGCGTATTGACATCCTCGAGCGAAAGGCGCACACGTGCCCCAAGACCATCCGACCGATAATCCCATCCTCAATGCTGCGAAGCGCGAGCTGGTGGAACGCGCGAAAGCGACCGCTCCCCTGTGCACGGCAAACGACGCCTACAACGGACCCGCCCGCATCGTCTCGATCAACACGTCGGCACACAAGGGCACACGCAAGTCGCCCGTCGCCGATGGACGCGACACCGTTATAGAGCAATTCGGCCTCGCCTCCGACGCACACGCCGGGCATTGGCACCGTCAGGTTTCCTTTTTGGCCGCAGAGTCCATCCAGACGGCGCAGGCTCGCGGACTCGATGTGCGCGAGGGTGACTTTGGAGAAAACTTCACCACCCAGGGCATCAATCTACTCTCGCTCCCCTTGGGCACACAGCTCAAGCTTGGAAGCGACGTGCTTGTCGAAATCAGTCAGATCGGTAAGGTCTGCCACACCCGCTGTGCCATCTACTATCTCGCCGGCGACTGCATCTTTCCCCACGAGGGCGTTTTTGGCGTGGTGCTAAAGGGCGGAGAGGTCCATACCGGCGACGAAATCCAGGTGGTCAAGCTCGGCGACGGCACTTGCTCGTTCACCCCCGCCGAGGCGCTCGAAGAGATTGAGCAGGCTCGCCAGGAGGGCACGCTGTAGTTGTAAAACCCCACGTTGAGATAGCTTTTACAGCCCAAAGCTCCTCTTAAACAGGCCCCCGTAACGTTAAAGTTGAACTCTATGGTTTCTCAACAATTCACTATAACTGCAGGTCAAAGCCAAAGCCTCAAGTTTAACTTGACCCTTTGGAACCTTT
>CAJLOU010000043.1 GCA_905208345.1 uncultured Collinsella sp. | reverse complement strand
AACCTGCCAAAAAGGGACAGGTTTATTTTGGCAGGTTTTATCTGGGCAAACGTCGAGACAGTAATGTAGCGAGCCACTGCTCACCGCGTTAAGAGATTCGTATTTGAGAGGAGGCCCCGTGAACGCCTTTGACCGATATGCTCCGTTTATCCAAGACTTCATCTACTCCCACGATTGGGAGAGTCTGCGCTCTATCCAGGTTGCAGCGGCAGACGCCATCTTTAACACGCAAGATAATGTGCTCCTGACGGCATCCACGGCTTCCGGCAAAACCGAGGCAGCCTTCTTTCCCATCCTGACCGAGTTTTGGGAGAACCCGCCCGCGAGCGTAGGCGCCCTCTACATCGGCCCCCTCAAAGCGCTCATCAATGATCAGTTCGTCCGTCTCAACGACCTCTGCGAAGAGGCCGATATCCCTGTCTGGCACTGGCATGGCGATGTCTCGCAGTCGCACAAGGCTAAGCTCATAAAAAAACCGAGCGGCATCTTGCAGATTACGCCCGAGTCACTCGAGGCGCTCTTAATCCATAAGCACATGGCGATCCCGCGCATGTTCTGCGACCTGCGCTACGTGGTCATCGACGAGGTCCATTCGCTCATGCGCGGCGACCGCGGCGGTCAGACGCTCTGCCTTATCGAGCGCCTCTCGCGCATGGCAGGCGTGCAGCCCCGCCGCATCGGCCTTTCGGCCACCATCGGTGACCCCGAGCGTACGGGTGCCTTCCTCTCGCAGGGAACAGGACGCGATTGCATCATCCCCCGCTTTGAGAAGCCGCGCCGCGTGTGGCGTATCTCCATGGAGCACTTCTACAACTCGGGTCCCCAGGCGCAACAACGAGGATTCGAGAGCACGGGTCCTCAAGAGGCCGAAGTGCTTGCGTGCGAGCGCATTGAGGCAGCGGCACCCGCGGCACTGCCCGCCGGCGCCCAAGACATGCGTCACAGCGGACAGCTCACACAAGAGGAGCGCCGTCAACGTCGTGAGCGGGCACGGGACAAGGCTACCTCCAGGGATCGCCGCACTTCGTCGGCCCCCGAGGGCGAAGTCGACATCCCCCGAGCACCCGAACAGGCATTACTCAACCCCACCGACACGGCGCCAGACAACGCCGACCCCGGCATGGGCTATATCTTTGAGCACACACGCGGCCGCAAGTGCCTGGTCTTTGCCAACTCGCGCGAGGAGGCAGAGGCCGTGTGCTCCATGCTGCGCAGCTACTGCGAGAGCCGGCACGAGCCCGACCGCTTTCTCATCCACCACGGCAATCTTTCAGCATCGCTGCGCGAGACGGCAGAAGAGCTCATGCGCGATGAGGAGCAGGCACAGACAACCGTCACCACATCTACACTGGAGCTCGGTATCGATATCGGCCGTCTGGAGCGTGCGTTTCAGATCGATGCACCGTTTACCGTCAGCTCCTTTTTGCAGCGAATGGGCCGCACGGGGCGCCGCGATCTTCCGCCCGAGATGTGGTTTGTCATGCGCGAGGAAGAACCCGAGCCGCGCACGATGATGCCCGAGACCATTCCGTGGAAGCTCCTGCAGGGCATCGCGCTCGTACAACTCTATCGCGAGGAAAAGTGGGTCGAGCCACCCGAACTCGATCGACTCCCCTACAGCCTGCTCTACCACCAGACTATGTCGACGCTTGCCAGCACCGGCGAACTCACGCCGGCAGAGCTTGCCCAGCGCGTGCTCACACTCAGCTATTTTCATCGCATCTCGGCCGATGACTATCGCGTGTTGCTGCGTCACCTCATTAAGATCGACCATATCCAAGTCACCGAGGGCGGCGGGCTCATCGTGGGCCTCGCGGGCGAGCGCATCATTAACAACTTTAAGTTCTACGCTGTGTTCCAGGAAAACGAGGAGTTCACCGTTCGCAGTGAGTCGGCCGAGTTGGGCACGATCGTCAATCCGCCACCGCCCGGTGAGCGCATCGCCATCGCCGGACACTGCTGGATTGTCGAGGAAGTGGACTGGAAGCGCCACACCGTCTTTGCCACGCAGGTCAAGGGCCGGGTGCCGGCCTACTTTGGCGACTGCCCCGGTGATATCAATACACACGTACTCGAGCGCATGCGCAAGGCGCTCAACGAGCACGCAGCATATCCGTACCTTATGGGTAACGCACGGGCCCGCCTTGCGCAGGCTCGTCATACCGCCGAGATTTCGGGCGCGGGAACCAAGCCGCTCATTAACCTGGGCGGCGACACCTGGGTGCTCTTCCCCTGGTTGGGAAGCTACGCCTTTTTGGCGCTCGAGCGCATGCTCAAGATTAAATGTGCCGCGGAGCTGGGCCTTCGCGGACTCGACCCGTCACGCCCGTACTTTATGCAGTTTAAGATGAAGGCCGACGAGGAGACGTTCTTTGAGGTACTCGCCGCCGAGGCCGAGAAAGACTTCGATCCCATCGAGCTCGTCTATCCTGGCGAGGTGCCTTACTTTGACCGCTACGACGAGTTTGTTCCCGAAGAGCTCGTGCGCAAGGGCTTTGCCGAAGGCGTGCTCGACATAGAGGGCATGAAGCAGCGCGTCCTCAGCTGGCGCGACCACGCCTAAGACCAGTCTTTTTGGCACGGGGTTTTTTAACCAGTCTTTTTGGAACGGGGCTATTTTAGCTACTTAATGTCGTCCAACGATTTCGATGGACCGCAAATAAGATCAATCTCGTATGTAGTAGCCGTCAAAATAGCCCCTCCCCTGCAAAAACAAAAGGTAACTGGCAGAAGACCCCTTGTCTTTACGGGCAAAAAGGGGCAGAACGGTAAAGTACACTTGTCATGTAAGGTGCTTATTATTCAGGAATTAGATTTGCCAAGCAGGGCTGCAACCACCAATCGTTGTGATTTTAATGTTACAAGAAAAGTCTAAATTCCTTCATAGTGCCAAAACCCGCAGAGTAAATTGCCGACTGCAGCACCCAAAAACTAAGACCTATCGCATTCCGCGACCTGAATTTTCAACATATTGTGAATTGCATTAAGGGGAAGTTTCCCGCATCCACGTCTAGTGCAGACGTAGACGGGAAGCCGCAATTATAAGTCACTAGTCTGGGGCAGGATTAAACGGTTCACCCCTGGTAAGATATAGCAATCTTCGCCCGAGACCATTACTATTCCGCCAGCATCGATAAAACGCTGATATTCCTCGGCATTAAGGCCCACCGATTCAAAGCTAACGCGTACACCCGTAGCCATCAAGAAGGCTCGAAACTTCTGGCAGCTCGTCAATCGATACATCAATTCTTGAAGGCATGTATTCCACCAATTTTTAATGAAACAACGGCGGTAATCGCTATCGCGATTGCGCCAATAATACCGAGCGCCATCTGAATGGGATATAACCCCAACACATGTCCAAATACGGAGAAAAACAATGCGGAAAAGAGGGCCCTTACCAGAGACGCGGCGGAAAGGATCGTCGCACGGAGATCGTCCGCTATCCCGTCTTGGATTAAGTTTTCCGAAGTGATGTACACCACTTCTGGGAGGAAACAAAGCACCATGCTAAGGCCAAACAAACACAAAGGATTTGAAGCGAACCACGGAAGAATCAAGAAAAGGCCCGCCTCGATTAGCATCGAGCCAAGCATGGTATTTCTTTTCCCGAAACGCGATGAGAAGAAATCTGCTGCAATGTAGGCCGTCGCATTTACTGCATAGGATGCACCGAAAAAGATTCCTATTATGGAGACGGGAGCATGAAACGCGTCGAATACCAACTGATTCAAGTTGTAATAACTCCCGTAGAATCCGTCGAGCATGCTTGTGCCGATGAGGAGAAGCAATATCGCAAATGCGGATTCTCCAACGCGCCAGGTTTCGCTCCTGAACATCTTGGCTGCGTCAAACCTCCCCTTTTCTGATCTTTCAGAACGGGTCGTTTCCGTCCTCTCAATGGGATACAGGAGGAAAAGCTGCAGGAGATAGAAAACGAAGACACATATGTAGAGGGCACTCCAAGACACTTGGGCAATGAAAGACCCGAGTACAATTGCTATTCCCGTAGCGATTGATTGCGCGGCGAGCAGCCGAGCGTTGATGGTGAGGAAGCGCTCTCCTTGACCGGCATTTCGAACAATTTCATATAAAAGTGCTTGTTCGGATCCCGATTGAAGGGAGTAGGCGAGCGCCTCAACAAGGGAAAGCACAACAAGAAAGGGACCTGAGAGCAACAGCATGCCGGCCGTATGGAAGAAAAGCAGCAGCACGCCCACTTGAATCGAAAACTTCTTTCCAAAGAAATCGCCTACCAGCCCTGTTGGTAGCTCGAGGACGACCGTTGCAATGTTGAACAGGGCTTGATAAAGCGTGATTTCCGTGACAGACATTCCTTTCTCCGCAAGGAAAAGTAGAAACACTCCCCGATTTAAAACAAATCCCGTGAGAACGAAAAAGGCGGAATAGACGTGCAGTTGCGTAGTGGCTTGCTTGTTCATTTGATACTTCCGATGACAATTTTGGCCTAGCGGGCGGCGGAATCAACCGAAGATGAGGCGCGTTGGCGCCGGGCGTCCAGATGCGTCATGCTGAAAATAGATGAAGCGTATGATTGACAAAACCATAGAGCCCGTCACAAATTGACTACTCCCAATGCTGGTCGTGGAGGGCGGCACCGAGAAAGTCGGCATCGAAAGGCACAGCTTCGGCAAAAGCGTAGTCGCCGTCGCTGGCGATGAGCAGGTAGTTCTCCTCGCCGCCGAACTCCGCATCACCGCATGGGACCACCCAGGCGTGGGAGAATACCTCGAGTGCCGTGGCAGCGCAGTCGCGCAGGAACGTCACGTCGCTCCCCTCGTTTGCGCTCACGATATTGGCAACGTAGATACCCCCGGGGTTCAGGCTGCCTCGCACCAAACGCAACGCCTCAACCGTCGCCAGCTCACGTACGGGTTCGGCACCGCCAAAGCAATCGCTCGCGACCACGTCGTAGCGACGATGCCCCACGCTCGTCACGCCCAGATGCGAGCGAGCCTCGGCGGTTATCACCCGCAGGCGATCGCCCACCGCACGCTCCAGCTCGTCCAGGTAAAACCAGCGGCGCGCTAGGCGCGTAATCTCTCCGTCATACTCGATAACGTCCATGCACAAGTCCTCGTGCGACATCAGCGCGAACTTGGGATAGGCAAACCCGCCGCCGCCCAGCATAAGCATGCGGTCGATACCGTGACCATAAGCGTCGCGCATCGCATCCTCGGACTCAAACACGTCGTCAAACGCACGATAGTACGCAAAGACGGGCTCGGCCCAACGCTCACCGACATAGCTCGCGCTTTGGTAGACGCCGCCTTGCACCAACACGCGAATCTCATCGCCGCCCTCATCGTGCACGCGTTTCACACGCGCCAACCCATTGCGGGTTCGCGCAACCTGCAGACAGGCAGCGCGAACAGCGACGGCGGCCGCACCAAGCGCCGCGGCTCCCAGAGCAACGCCGGCAACGACGCCGGCAGAAACACTTGGCTTGTTCATCTAGAGCTCCTTTTGCAGATAGAGTCCATGGTCGTAAAAACCCAAATGGCGATAGTACTCGCGTGTGCCAATCGCGCTGATCACGTTGATGCGCGCATAGCCCGCGTCCCGAGCAATATGGCACGCACGCTCTACGAGCAAACGCCCCAATCCATGGTGCTGGGCTGCCTGGCCTTGATCTCCCACGCGCGCCGCCATGCCATACACGTGCACCTCGCGAATCATCGCCTCGTCCGGTGTCGTCGGCAACTCATCCGCATGCGCGGCAACAAAAGCACGATCGGGCAGAGACAGACGCAAAAAGCCCGCGATCTTGCCCTGCGGCGTCACCCACTGCAAAAAGCGCTCGTGCGTCACCGGCGTCTCGTACGCCACTTCCTCGTCAAGGGTCAGCTCATGCAAGTCGGCGCCCGCCGTGCTAATCTCGCGATAGCGAATCTCACGCACTGTCGCGCCTTCCCCACGAGCCGACAAGCGGTTTTCAACGAGCTGACGCAGGTTGGGCTTCTTGTTGCCCACCATGATGTCGTCGGAGCTAAAGTCGCGGATCATGCGACTGATGCGGCAGAACGCCGGCGTCACCACGATGTCGTCGGCCAACACATCGAGCAGCTCTTCCTCGGTATAGGGACGCCACTCGCCGCGCTCATAGCAGCCCACCAGACGCGAGCCCTCGATGAGCGCGCACGGGTAGACCTTGACCTCGTCGGGCATAAAGGCCCCTTCGGTCATAAAGCGCTCGTAGTCGCGCTTGTCCCCCTCGGGTGTGGCGCCCAATAAGTTGAGCATAAAATGCGCATGGATCTTAAAGCCAAAGAGGCGCGCAAGCGAAAACGCCTGCTCGATCTGAGCCACCGAAATGCGACGCTCGTTGATATCGAGCAAATGCTGGTCGAGGCTCTGGATGCCCATCTGAATCTTGGTGCAGCCCAGACGACGAATGAGCGTGAGCGCCTGTGGCGTCACGGCATCGGGGCGGGTCTCGATAACGAGCCCCACCACGCGATGCTTCGCCGTCTCGTTGATGCGCTGCTGACGCTCAAGCTCCTCCATCGTTTCCGTCTGCCACTCGGCAGCCTCGCCCCATGGCGTACCGGGGCCGTACAGACGACGCACTGCGCGGTTATAGCCACCAACGACAGCATCCACACGCCCCCGCTCGTCGGCAACGCCGCTCGCAAGCTCGGCCTCGTCGGTCGCAATGCCGGCAGCCCGATAGCGCTCGCGGCGCTCTGTTACCACCGGCGGCAGGGCATCGGCGGGAGCGTCATCGAGCAGGCGCCCCGCCTCGGCACGGCTGATGCCCGGACGCGCCAACATGGGGTTTGCCGCCACACCGGCGACGGCATCGTCATTGAGCGCACGGAAAAGCTCCG
Source organism: uncultured Collinsella sp. (assembly GCA_905208345.1). Taxonomy (GTDB): domain Bacteria; phylum Actinomycetota; class Coriobacteriia; order Coriobacteriales; family Coriobacteriaceae; genus Collinsella. The sequence continues at coordinate 8,084 of CAJLOU010000043.1, read as the reverse complement.
ACATAAACCACGTCTGATACCCTTGCGGATAGTCGCTCCAAGTACCGCCGAGCACAATGAGCTCTATCTTGTCGGTCGCATGTCCCATCTGCGAAAGCGCGGTCAGACGAGCGCTCACCTGCAGATACGGGTCAAAGCAATTTTGCTCCGCACGGGCGCACGCCGGCTCGGCGTGCAGATAGCTTTTGGGCATGCGCAGATCGTTGGGGCAAAACAGGCAATCGCCCGAGCATGGCCAGGGCTTGGTAATGACGGTAATGGTCGCCACGCCCGAGGCCGTTCGGCGCGGCTTCATACGCAGGACCTGCAGCAGTTGACGCTCCAAATCGGAATCGACATTCCACGCAGCCCACCGAACCGGCTCCTCACGTTTAACCCGCTGGTAGAACGGCAGCAGACGGCGCTTGGCCAAATCGCGTTTGTCGGCACCCTCACGGCGCGCCTCGGCATGTATCAGTTTGACGAGCGCTTTGTCGTCCACGGTCTCGCCGCGACGCAGAGCCTCGAGTATGTTCAAGATAATCTGTTCCATGTCCCCATTGTAAAGGCAAAGGCGCCGAAGCCCGTCACGGCTCCGGCGCCTTCATCAAACAGCGCGTCTATGTCTTCGCCTAGGCTTTCGTCTGCCTCACTACTCCGAATCAAACGACATGTCGCCCGAATCGACTTCAAAACGATACGTGGCAGACTTATCGCCGTTATCGAATTCAAGATTCAAAATGGTCTCGCCGTCGTAGCCAAGCGGAAGGAAATCGCTCTCGAAGTCGCCACTGCCCAAGGTGAGGCTCGCCTTAAAGCCCGTAGAGCTCGGAACCGTCATCTCCACATCGCCCGAGCCCACGCTCACGTCCATCGACTTCGCGGGGGCCTGGTAGAGCTCGAATGTCACATCGCCCGAACCGACCTCAGCGCTGAGCGCATCAGTCACGCTGCCCGTAAACTCTACATCTCCCGCACCCAGGAAAAGGTCGAAACCATCACAGGTGACACCGGCAATCTGCAGATCGCCCGAGCCCACGTGCGCGTTGACTCCCTTCAGATGTTCGGCAACACGGCGCGGCAGCTCGACCGTAACCGAGCGATCGATTGCCTTACCGTCATCACTTCCAAACTGGGAAACCTTGAGCGTCGAGTCCTCGACGGATGCGATGTTTTGCGTCGCGGCCTTGGAGGCATCCATACCATTGGCAACGCGTCCCCGCTCGATAACGCGAGCCTTGTTGCCATCAACAACCTTGACGTCCACCGTAGCCGCAGCGATATCGAAATCGAGGTAGCGGAACTCATCGGCATCAAAAGTCGTGCTCGAAAGCTGCTGAGGCCGAGCAGAATAGTTACCGCTATTCAAGGAATCGTCCTCGTCAAACATATTGTCAAAATCAGACAAATGGCCAGATAGAATACCGGTCGTACGTACCATATCGGAATGAGCCAATAGCCGCGAAGTGCCAAAGACAAGCCCGATGATGAGCACAAACGCTCCGACGCCAACGCCCAAGCGTACCTTGGATTCATGCGAAAGCTTCATCATTCATCACCCTCTTTGGCGATCGGGTCAGCGGTAGTCACGGTAGCCACGTCAGTATCAACCGGAGCGGAAACATTCTGAGCCCTAGCTGTCACCGGTGCCGGGCCAACCTGGATATCCCCACGCGCCCAATCACCATCGAGCGCACGTGCCACCCAGTGATAGATGGGAATCGTAAAGAAGATCAGTGCGGCAAAGGGGCCGGCACCAAACAGGAACATCAGCAAAAAGAACAGCAGCCAGCACACGGCCCAATATGGGAACGACTGGAACGGGCCCTTCACCGGAGTCGAGCCAACCGCGGTGCCACTCGTCGCCTGCGCCGTAGCGGCATTGGCAGCCTGTGCACTCCAGCTTGCCGCTTGCGCCGCCTTGGCCGCAGCATCACTCGCCTGTGTTGCCGCCTCGGTAGCGCGCGCCGCCGCCTCATGGGTGCGAGCACGCTCTGCCGCCTCGGCCTCGCGCTGACGGGCGCGGTCCTCGTTCTCAAACTCGATATCGTCCTCGATCTCGTCGCTCGGATTGAGCAGCTCGTCCAGGCTCACGCCATAGAGTTTGGCGAGCGAGATTAGGTTCTCGGTATCGGGCGAGCTCTCCGCGCGCTCCCATTTACTGACTGCCTGGCGCGACAGCCCCAGCTTTCGCGCCAGCCCTTCTTGGCTAAAACCCTTGCTGCGACGAAGGTCGGCGAGCCGCTGCGCAGTTTCTACATTCATGGTTCCTCCTATGTGATGCCAGCCGTGCCGCCGGACCGTTTTTGTTCTTAAGGCGCCTTGCACAGTTAAAAATCTATCCGCCACCGCCAAAAGCATGCCACCTATTCTAGTGAGATTTTTGACAACCGGCGGTTGCGGGTGCATATGAGCTGCGGAAATGTGTCCAAACAAAGCAATGACCCACGGCTCGGTTGTCCCCGTTGCGGCGTTAACGGTAGTATGGTCGTACTGTTTATTCCGCACCGCCAACGGAGGGAGTCCCGCGCCGTGAACCGCGATTTCGCCTCATCGCTCATCCAGCTCAACAATACGTTCTATCGCGAGCACTCCGCCTCCTTTTCCGATACGCGCCAGGCCCCGTGGCCCGGCTGGGTGCGCACCATGGACATTGCGCTCGAACAGCTCGACGTCGCCACGATCGAGCATCCCGTCCGCGTCTTCGACCTCGCCTGCGGCAACATGCGATTCGAGAACTTTGCCGCCGGCGGCGCACTTGCCGCCAAGGGCGTCGATGGCGCAAACCCCTCGGCAGACGCCAGCTGCCCGTTTGAGTTCTATGGCGTCGACTCGTGCCAAGACCTGGCCATCGATGCACGCGGTCACGCCCTGCGCATTCCCAACCTGCACTTCCAGGAACTCGATGTGCTCGACGCCCTTATGAAGCTCAACCCCGCCGAGACGCCCGACGTGCTTTTCGACGCCCCGCTCGCCGACATCTCGGTCTGCTTTGGCTTTATGCACCACGTGCCGTCGTGCGAGTATCGCGTACGCGTGCTCGACGCCCTGGTGCGTCAGACGCGCCCAGGTGGCATCATCGCCATCAGCTTTTGGGAGTTTATGAACGACGAGCGCATGGCGCGCAAGGCCGTTCGAGCCGAAGCCCGCGCCGAGCTCACCCCGCCGTTTGAGGGATACGATTCAGCGCAGTTTGAAGCCGGCGACCACCTCATTGGCTGGCAAAACGACCGCCACGCCTACCGCTATTGCCATCACTTTGACGATCAGCAGATCACCGACCTGGTGCGTGGCGTCCGTACGTTCTACAAGAGCGGCGAGGTCCCCGTGCGCGAGCTTGAACGTTTCCATGCCGACGGCCGCAGCGGCGAGCTCAACCGTTATGTGATTCTCAAGCGTCTGTAGGCACCGACGACTCGCCGCCGAGCTGTACCGCATCTTTAGAGCAAACTATGCCCACCCTTTTTCAACCCATTGACGGAACGCGCAGCTATGCGTTCCACACTTATGACCAAGGAGCCTCATGGGAGCCGTCCACGTTCGCACGCCTAAGAACTTTGTGCTCGAGGAGCGCCTGGAGCGCTACGCCGATGCGATTGAGACGAACCCCGAGGCCTATGCCGGAGATTGGCGCAAGGCGTGCACGCCGGCTGGCGGCAAGCCCTTCGCCCGCCTGCACCTGGATCTGGGCTGCGGCAAAGGCACCTATCTAGTTGAGCGTGCTCGCCGTGAGCCCGAAACGCTCTTCATCGGTATGGACCAGGAGCCCATCTGCATTGCCTATGCCGCTCAGAAGATTTGTGAGCAGGAGTTGCCCAATGCGCTTGTGCTGCCCCGAGGCGCTGCATCGCTGCCGCAGCTATTTGCCGTAGGCGAGCTCGATGCCATCACCATCAACTTTCCCACGCCGCAGCCCAAGGCCAAGTACGCCAAAAAACGACTCGTCCATGTCGACCATCTGATACTCTACCGCCCGCTCTTTGCAGTCGGCGCCACCGTCACACTGCGAACCGACAGCAAGCCTCTGCGCGACTACGCCCTGGGGCAGTTTGCCGCGGCCGGCTACGACACACTTTGGGTAAGCGACGACGTCCGCCGCGACCATCCCGAGCATCCCGAGACCGAATATGAATACCGCACGCGCGAGATGGGTGCCGTCGTCTACGGCATTTGCGCCGCACCCGGCGCACAGCCCAGCGACAATCAGCTCGCGACGGGTCGCGCGCAGGAGCAAAGCCTTGCCTGCTACCTGCCCGATAACCTCGATGAGCTCACCTACGTGCCCCTCGGCATGGAAGAGGCCGTCGAGAACTTTAGAAACCGCGCCCGCAAGGGCAAGAAGCGTCTGCCGCAAGAGCACTAACTTCACGCGCCCATTTCCTGCATTTTCTCGCGCGCTGGCGCCCCACGCCGCCGCTACGCCATAATAGTTGGCGGACAATCGCGAGAGAAAGCAAACACATGGCACAGACCACGACAGATACCGCCGCCAGCACCGTCTCCGGCGCCGGCGGCGCCAGCTCATTCTCGGGCGGCACGGGAACCGAAGCCGAGTTTGGCTCGCTCGGCGCGCTCTCCCCCACCTGGTGGGAGCCCGAGGACGGCAGCGAGCCCGAACCATGGCTCACGCCCGATCAAGCCTTCGAGCGCTTCTTTGAATGGACGAGCGACCGTGGCATTGAGCTGTGGGATCACCAAGAAGAGGCCCTCATGGACCTGGCCGCCGGCGATCACGTCATTTTGGGCACGCCGACCGGATCGGGCAAGTCGCTCGTCGCGCTGGGCATGCTCTTTATGGGCATGGCGCAGGGCAAACGCTGCTACTACACGGCTCCTATCAAGGCTCTGGTCAGCGAGAAGTTTTTCGACCTGGTACAGGTGCTCGGCCGCGATAACGTAGGCATGATCACCGGCGACACGCATATCAACACCAAGGCTCCCGTCATCTGCTGCACGGCCGAAATCCTTGCTAACGATGCGCTACGCGAGGGCGAGGACGCCGATGTGGGCTGCGTGGCCATGGACGAGTTCCATTACTTTGCCGACCCCGACCGCGGCTGGGCTTGGCAGGTGCCGCTGCTCACCCTGCCCCATGCGCAGTTTATGCTCATGAGCGCCACACTTGGCGATGTCACTGCAATCGCCGCCTCTCTCGAAGAGCACACCGGCGCTGCTTGCGACCTGGTTGTCGACGCCCCGCGCCCCGTGCCCCTGAGCTATGACTACGTGACGACCTCGCTCGAGGGCACCGTCGAGCTCGCCATGCGCCGCGGAGAGGCCCCGCTCTATATCGTGCACTTTAGCCAGGATGCCGCCCTTGCGACGGCACAGTCGCTCGCCAATTTTGGCATCGCCAGCAAGGAGCAGCGCGAGGCCATTAAGGAGGCTGCCAAAGGCACGAGCTTCTCGACGGCCTTTGGCAAGATTCTCAAGCGCCTGCTTGGATGCGGCGTCGGCGTGCACCATGCTGGCATGTTGCCGCGCTATCGTCTGCTGGTCGAGCGCTTGGCGCAGCAGGGTCTGCTGCCCGTCATCTGCGGTACCGATACACTCGGCGTCGGCATCAACGTACCCATCCACACCGTGGTGCTCACCGCGCTCACCAAGTTCGACGGCTACAAGATGCGTCGCCTGCGCGCCCGCGAGTTCCATCAGATTGCCGGTCGCGCCGGCCGCTCGGGCTTCGATACCGAGGGCATGGTGATTGCCGAGGCACCCGAGCACGAGATCGAGAATGCCAAGCTTATGGCCAAGGCAGGCGACGATCCCAAAAAGCTCCGCAAGATTAAAAAGAAGAAGGCCCCCGAGGGCTTTGTCACCTGGAACAAGCAGACCTTTGAGCGCCTGATCGAGACGCAGCCCGAAACGCTCAAGCCGCGCCTGCGCATCACACACTCCATGGTGATTAGCGTGGTCGAGCAGGGCGGCGATGCCCGAGCCCGCGTGCACGATCTCATCGAGACGAGCCTGCAAACGCCCGAGGAAAAGGCAAAGCTCGAGGTTCGTGCCGACGAGATCTTCGCAACGCTCATCGACTCCGGCGTCGTCGTGCGCGCCGAGGTGCCGCCCGCACCCGACGCTCCGGCTGACGCCGCGCCGGACATCGACTACGCGCTGACGGTCGACCTGCCCGAGGACTTTGCGCTCGACCAGCCGCTCTCGCCGTTTTTGCTTGCCGCGCTGGAGTTGCTCGATCCTGATAGCGAAACCTATACCATGGACCTGATCTCAATGGTCGAGGCAACGCTCGAGGATCCCAAGCAGGTGCTGCGCGCACAGGAGCGCGCCGCACGCGATCGCGCTATGGCCGAGATGAAAGCCGACGGCGTCGACTATGAGGAGCGTCTGGAGCGCATTCAAGACGTCACGTACGAAAAGCCGCTCGAAGACTTGCTCGATGCCGCCTTTGACAAGTACTGCCAGGAAGTGCCCTGGGCCAACGACTACCAGCTCTCTCCCAAGAGCGTCCTGCGCGATATGCTGGAAAGCGCGAGCGACTTTAAGGGTTACATTCAAAAGCTCGGCATCGCCCGCTCCGAGGGCATTTTGCTGCGCTACCTGGCAGAGGCCTACCGTTCGCTCGACCGCACCGTACCCATCGAGAAACGCGACGAGCGCCTGCGCGACATTATCTCGTGGCTGGGCTTTGTGGTACGCTCGGTGGACTCGAGCCTGGTGGACGAGTGGGAGAACGCCGGCAACCCGGCAGCCCTCGACGCCGCGCCGCCACAGGGCATCGACGAGGTCGTAGCGGACCGCCGCGGCTGCACGCTGTTGGTTCGCAACGCGCTCTTCCGCCGCGTGACCCTTGCCGCTCGCGAGCACGTTCGCGACCTGGGCGAGCTCGATGACGACTGGGGCATGAGCGAGATCCGCTGGCAAAAGGCGCTCGATGCCTACCACGAGCAGCACGAGGAAATCCTCACCGACGGAGATGCCCGCAGTGCCGCGATGTTTTCCATCGACGAGTCCGATGAGAAGACCGCGCACGTATGGCACGTGCACCAGATCTTTGCCGACGAGGACAGCGACCACGATTTTGGCATCATGGGCGATGTCGATCTGGACGCCACGCAAGACGGCGGCGAGGTCATTTTCAAAAACTACCGCGTCGGCTTTATCGAGGACCTGCTCGAGAACTAGCCGAACATACTGGAACGAAGCGGGGCCGTTGGCAATATTGCCAGCGGCCCCGCTTTTGCCCTATACGCTATGCCTTACTCGGCATCCTCGACCTCATACGAATCCGCCTCGGCGGGCTCATCGTTTGTCTCTGGCGCAGCCCCGCGTGCCTCGTCAAACGCCGCCTTCATGGTCTTGTTACCCCAGGTGAGCTTGCGAATAGTAAGATCGTCGGCCTTCTTGTTGGCTAGGCGCAGATTGTTCTCGGAGGACAGCAACGCCTCCTTGGTTTTCTGCAGATGGCTAATCGTCTTGTCAATCTCATCGATTGCCGTTTGGAACTTGCGGCTCGCGATCTCGTAGTTGCGGCCGAAATCGTTCTTGAACTTTTCCATCTTGGCTTCGAAGTTCGTGACGTCGATATTCTGCTGTTTGTACTCCGCCAGCTCCTGCTTATAGCGCAACGAACCCATGGCAGCGTTGCGAAGGAGCGTGATCATGGGAATGAAAAACTGCGGACGGATCACGTACATCTTCTCGTAGCGATAGCTCACGTCGACTATCCCTGCGTTATAGAGCTCGCTCTCGGGCTCGAGCAGCGTGCAGAGCACCGCGTACTCACAGCCTTTCTGGCGACGATCGTGATCGAGTTTCTTAAAGAAGTCCTCGTTTTTATGCTTGGTCGCGGTCTCGTCGTTCTCGTTTTTCATCTCGAACATAATCGAAATGACCTCGTTACCGCTCGCGTCGCGCTCGCGGAAGATAAAGTCGCCCTTGGTACCCTCGGACGCATCGTTATCTTTCTCGAAGTACGCGTTGGGAAACGCCGTCATGCGCAGACGGTTGAACTCGGTCTCGCAGTGCTGCTCGAGCGACTCGCCCACCATCTTGGTGGACAGACGGACCTTCATGTCCTTAAGGCGCTCAATCTCTTCATCCTTGTAGCGAATCAGGTCATCGCTCGCGCGCTTGGCCTGCGCAAG
>CAJLOU010000042.1 GCA_905208345.1 uncultured Collinsella sp. | reverse complement strand
CGGCCGGCTCGGTCGTCGCGACCGACAGGGCGGCCGCCTACGTCGGCGTCCTCGCCGAGCTCGAGGTCGCCGCGCACGCGGCCCACGACCCCAAGGACCGCTCCGGGGGGACCATCAACCGGGTCAACGCCGTCCATTCGCTCCTCGGTGCCTTCATGGGGCCGTTCAAGGGCGTGTCGACGAAGCACCTCGATGCCTACCTCGCCTGCTTCAGGTGGTGCCGGACCTTCATGGCGACCGATTCCGGCGCCGCCGAGCGCACGGTCGCGCGGCAGCTCGCGCACGGCACCTGCAGGAGCCGCATCCGTGATATGTTCAACGTGGAGCCGCCCTACATGGACTACTGGGCCGCGCCTGCCGCGCAGGGGCGGTAGAATGGACGCAACGAGATACACGAGGAGGGGCTCAGCCATGCCGTCGAGCATACCGGCCACGACGATTCGGATCGACCCTGAGGTCAAGAGGGAGGCCACGGCCATCCTGGACGAGCTCGGCCTGTCCATGTCCACCGCCGTCAACGCGTTCCTCAGGGCGCCCGTCCGGGAGGGCGGGATGCCGTTCGAGATGAGGGTCAAGGCGCCGGCGCCCGACGGGAAGACGGCGAGATAGCCGGCAGGTCGGCATGAAACGGCAGGGCCAGGCGAGCAACTCGTCCGGTCTCGGGCGCATCGCCCCTTGCCGGATTCAGATTCGACAAGGGGCGACCATTGTGCAATCGCAAGAAGATGACAGGGCGGAATGTCAATCCTGGTCTAACAGAGCCATAGATAAACCAAATGAGACACGCGATAGCAAAGAGCGAAAACGAAACCGCGTTGGAAATCCAGTTGGCAGCAATGCCCAACGTGCCGTCCACACCGTCCGAAAGCGTCCAGATCATATCGAATAATATGTACGCGGCAGAGGTGTAGCCAAGCATGCTAAACAATAGCTGCTGGGTGCTCGAGAACAAGGAGCGACGACTTCGCACGGCAAGCCCGATAAGAACAATCATGCATAGCACGAATATCTCAATCTTGAGTGCCTTAACCACTAGCGCCATCCCTTCAATATCCAAGTGGTCAGAATCGCCCAATTCGAATCAGGGCAATAAACACCCCTTTACTCCGCAGGGGTAAAGGGGATAATAGCAGAGCGCCCGAACATCACTGCAAAACAGTTTCTGTTCGGGCGCCCATACGGCGCGAATTGCACACGCCGGCATCATTGATGGGTATCGATTGCTACTCGCCATCGATGTCAGTCGCGACGGCCTCCTCGATGGCCTCGACACCGACAGGCGACAGATCCTCCTTGCCTTGGCAGAACTTCTTGTCGACCCAGCCAGTCAGAATCGGAGCCATGATCGCCGTGATGATAACGGCGGTGGCGATCTGAGCGTACGCGGTGGGCGCAAGCTCGGCGTAGCGCGGTGCGACCTCGGCGAGGGCAACCGGTGTGGTCATAGCCGTGCCGGCAATGGTGGAGCAAGCCACAGCGGCCTTGCCATTGCCGCCGCACAGACGCTCGAACGCAAAGGTGATGGGACCGACGACAAACAGCGTGACAAGACCCAGCAAGATGCCGGAAATACCGCCGGTGATAAAGCTCGACAGGCTCATGGACGCACCGAGCTGAAATCCGATGACGGCAATCGCGGGATTGGCACCGGGAACCAGCAGGTTCTTGATAAACGGGAACAGGTTGCCCAGAACCATGCCAATAACGAGTGGCAAGATGGAGCCGATAATGGTGCCAATGGGAATGTTGGCGAGGCCGGAAACACCGAGGATGATCATCGTGACGGCGGGGCCAGCCGTAAAGAACAGGATACCGACGGCGCCCTGCTCGGACTCATCGCCGAACTCGCCCATGATGCCCGTATAGAGCGCCATGTTGCAAAACGTAATGCCGCCGATGATAGACACGGAGCTCAGACCCAGGAAGTTGTCGTTAAAGAAATATGCTACGCCCAGGCCGAGAGCCGCTGCGACGACCAGCTTGGGGATCAGCACGACGATACCGGTCTTGATGGCACCCGGCGTGGACTTAAAGCTGATGCCGGCGCCCACAAACAGCAGGATCGCGGCGACGATGGTATTGGAGCCACCGCGGCAGGCAGCCGTAAAGAAGCCGCCGATCTCAAAAACCTGCGGGCAGAAGGTGTTGAGCAAAAGACCGACGATCATCGGATAGATCATGATGTCGCCCGGGATGCGCGGGACCTTGAATTTCTTTTGCTCGTTGGCGGTCGCTTCCTGTGCCATGAAACCCCCATTTCCGCTGACGGGGTACAAAAGCCCACGTCACGCTTTGCTACAGTAAAGTTTGACCATGGTACCAGAAGAAATAGACCAGCTCGGTGAAAAATTCGACAAGTTGGGATGGAATGAGATTCGGCGCCCGCGACGCCACCCCTATATAAGGCTCAAGACGATATAGAGTACGATGCCCGAGACGCAGCACCACAGCATCGATTTAGTCTTGACCGCCACGACCACGACGCCGGCGGCCGCAATCCAGGGAACCAAGGCAGGCCAGAGCCCCGCGTCGAACGCGCCGGGACTCACCAAGTCGTTGGCGACCAGCGCGGCAAAGGCAGCGGGCGGGATATAGCCCAGGGCCTCGGTAATGCGGGGCGACAGGGTCCGCCCGCGCAAGGCGAACGCCGGCGCGATGCGAAAGAACGCGATAGCAGCCCACGACGACAGCCACAGAACCAAGAACTCGTTAACGGGCATCGCGGGCACCTCTTCCGTCAAATACAGCATCGCACGCCAGCGCAATGGTAATGCCGACCACGACGCTTGCCGGCACGGCAATATTCACGAGGCCCAAGAACTTGCATACGGCGACGGACACCGCGCCCGAAACCGCCGCGACAACGTTGCCGCGCGACAGCCGCTGCGAAAAGAGCAGGCAGATAAAGAGCGAGGTGCAGACAAAGGCTGCAATGGCGGTGGGAACATCGACAACGGCGCCGACGATGGCGCCCATCGTACACGATACGCCCCATGTTGCGATGAGGATCACGTTGAGCACAAAGGACTCGCGCGGGCCCCAATCCTCCCCTTCAACCAACTTGGCAAGCGAGATGCCATATGCCTCCTCGGTGAGTGTCGCGGCAACAGCCAGCGTCTGACGCTTCGAGGCACCCGTCAGATGCGGCGCGATCGATGCCGAGTAAAGCGCAAAGCGCGAGGAGATGGCAGCAACGCTCGCGACGATCGATGCTGCAGGCACGCCCGCCAGCCACAGGTTGCAGATCATAAACTGGCCGCTGCCCGTCACAAACGTGCTGCTCAGGGCAAAGACCATCCAGGGTTCCATTCCCGTCTGCCCCATGATCATTCCGCACGGCGCGCCTATTGCAACATAGGTAAGCATCACTGGCCAGACGATTTTAAAGATCCTAAGGACCATGCCACTCCCATTCTGGTAAGTCGTCTGCAGCGCGCCTCGCAACGCAGCAGAAATATCAACCGGTGGCAATAAAGTTCGCCTACAATTGCCACCGGATCGAAAGACACAACTTTTTAGGAAGTCATTATGACAGCTATCGATCGAGACCGGGCGCGCGCGGCCTTCAAAAGCTACACCGATGCCTACGACGCCACCAACCCACGCATCGCGCTCAAAATCGAGCATACGTACCACGTGGCCGAGGCATGCGATGCCGTAGCGCGCGAGCAGGGCTGGTCGTCAGAAGATATTGACTTGGCATGGCTTTGCGGCCTGCTACACGATATGGGCCGCTTTGAGCAGCTGCGGCGCTGGGACACCTTTAAGGACGCCGAGAGCATGAGCCATGCAACACTGGGCGTCGAGGTCCTCTTTGGCGAGAATCCCGCCGATGCACCCGCCGTAACGAGCATCCGCGACTTTATCGATGACCCGGTAGAAGATGAGCTCATCCGAGCGAGCATTGCCTATCACAGCGATTTCCGTCTACCCGCACAGCTCGACGAGCGCACGCGGAGCTTCTGCGATATCGTGCGCGATGGTGACAAGATCGACATTATGCGAACCATCGCCGACAGCACCGTCGAGACCATCCTTAAGGTGGATGAGGACACGTTTCTCGCCAGCCACTTCTCGGCACCGACGCTGGCCGCCTTTGACGAGCACCGCTGCGTCACGCGCGATGAGCGCGATGAGCCCGCCGACTTCTTGGTGGGGCTTATCTGCTTTATGTTTGAGCTCGTCTATCCGGCAAGCCGCGCGCTGGCGCGCGAGCAGGGCGATATCTACCGCCTGCTCAACGCGCCCTTTGGCATTGCACGGCCTTTTAGCGACCCCACCACGCAAGCGACCTGGGAGCGCCTAAAGAACGAGATGCGCACCTGGCTGGCGCGCGCCTAGCGCTCAAGCTGAGCTAGGAGCTCCTCAACGACCTCGACAGCGTCACCGACAACTTTGTACTGCGCAGCGCCGAAAATGGGGGCATCCGGGTCCTCGTTGATGGCGACAATGCACTCCGCCCCACCGATGCCGGCGAGATGCTGGATAGCACCCGAGACACCGATGCTCACGAGGAGCTTGGGCGAAACCGATACACCCGTCTGGCCAATTTGGTGGCGATACTCCAACCAGCCTGCCTCCACAATGGGACGCGTGCAACCAAGCTCGGCACCCAGGGCATCGGCGAGCTTTCGTATCAGGGGCAGATTCTTCTTGGAGCCGATACCGCGGCCCACCACGACCAGACGCTCGGCATCGGCAATCGATGCCTGCTGCCCCCACTCCTCGGCGGGAATCGAGATCTCGACACGGGCCTTAACGTCTTCCGCAAGCATCACCTGGGTGATCGTGCTGGAGCGGCTATAGTCAAACTCGGGCGCCTTAAAGATACCGGGGCGCACCGTTGCCATCTGCGGACGGTGGTTGGGGCAAATGATGGTGGCCATCAAGTTGCCACCAAACGCCGGGCGCGTCTGCTGCAGCAAGCCCGTCTCCGTATCCATCGAAAGCACGGTGCAGTCAGCCGTGAGGCCCGTCTGCAGGCGCACGGCAACGCCAGGCGCCAGCTCGCGGCCAAACGCGGTCGCGCCGTACAGAATTGCCTCGGGCTTGCGCTCGGCCACCAAATCGCAGATCAGCCGGGCGTAGACCTCCGCATCGTTCTGGCGCAGGCGCTCGTCGCGACACACTAGGACCTCGTCCGCGCCGGCACAAACCAGGTGTTCGAGGTCCCCGAGCGAGCCCTCGGGGCTCATGCCGACCAGTGCCACCAGACGGCAGCCGCGGGCATCGGCAAGCTCGCGCCCCTTGCCCATGAGCTCGTAGGCCACAGGAGCCACGGCGTCGTGCTCGTCAGTCTGCACGAAGACCCAAATGTCTCGATATGCGTCAAGGTCTACCGCACCGGCGGCCTCGTCGCGCTCGATCGAGATGGCGTTGACGGGGCAGGCGTCGACGCACCCGCCGCACAGGATACAGCCGTCGGTTACGCGGGCACAGCGATTGGGGCGCTCGCCCTCCACCACAATGCCGCCCGAGGCGCAGGCGCGAACGCAGCGACCACAGCCGATGCAGGCTTCGCTATCGATAATCAGCCCGCTCATCTATGCCATCCCCTCGATAATCTTGACAAGTTTTACCGCCTGCTCGGACGCCGTTCCCTCAACGGCCTCGCACGTTTGGTCACGGTCGGGCACAAACGAGCGCACGACCTGCGTCGGTGATCCGGCAAGGCCGCAACGCGAAGGATCGGCGTTTACGTCGGCAGCGCTGGCCACGCGCACGTCTGCATCCTCGGCCGCGCGAATACCGGCAATACTCGGCATGCGCAGCTGGCCAATCTCCTTGGCGGTCGTCATCGCACACGGCATCTCCAGGCACACCGTCTCCTCGCCGGCATCGCAGCCGTGGACGAGCGCCAGCGAGCCACACGTCGTAAATCCCGCGCTCTGCACACAGCTCACGTCGGTCACGCAGGGGATCCCAAAGGCGCCGGCCAGCTCGGGGCCGATCTGGGCCGTATCGCCGTCCACTGCCATCTTGCCGCAGATGAGCAGGTCAAAGTCCTCATCGAGTGCCTCGATGCCGCATTTGAGGGCATAGGTGGTGGCTAGGGTATCGGCGCCCGCAAAGGCTCGGTCGGTCAGCAGCAGCGCGTCGTCGGCACCGCGGGCGATGCAGTCGCGCAGCAGCGATTCGGTCGCGGGGATGCCCATCGACACCACCGTCACACGCACGTCCATGCCAAAGCCGATAAAGTCGTCCTTCAGCGCTAGCGCACATTCGAGGGCACTTGCATCGAAGGGATTAATGACCGCCTGCTTGCCATCACGCACGATAGTATTGGTCTTGGGGTCCATCTTGACCTCGGTGCTTCCGGGCACCGCCTTGACGCATACCACCATATGGAAATCACTCATCTTCACGCGCCCCCTTTCTGGACGAGTTCATCCAAGAGCTTCTCCGTAAACAGGTTGCCGCGACCCAGCTGGCCGGCAGGATCGAGCTGGAGCTTGAGCCGCGCCGACTCGACCATGGCCTCGTGACCGTACATCGTCTCCAAGAAGCCCGCCTTGATCTTGCCGACGCCGTGTTCTGCGGAGACGGCACCGCCCATGGCCGTGACCTCGGAAGCCCACTGGGCAAAGAGTTCTCCGCCGCGGCGATAATCCTGTGCATCGCGCGGCAGAATGTTCACATGCAGATGGTTGTTACCGATATGCCCCCAGGCGGCAGATTCAAGCCCACTTTCCGCCAGCGTGCGGCGATAGAGGGCGATAACATCGGCCAAGTGCGCGTTGGGCACCGACATGTCCGAACCCAGTTTGGTGATGGTGAGATCCATGCGGCGGCGCTCGTCGATGAGCATGTTGACGCTCTCGGGCACCGCATGGCGGAAGAATCGCTGACACTCGCGATCGACCTCGGTGCGCGCGACCCATGTCGCATCGTCACTGCCGCCCGCAAGCTCCAGTACCCACCCCAAGTGATACAGCTCCTCAGTCGCCTGGGCTTCGTCGTCGCAGTCGAGCTCCACGTAGACACAGACCTTGGCGTCTTTGTCGAGCGCAGGCAGCGAGGCAAACGCCGTCGACTGCTCGCGCTGGCGACGTAGAATATCCAGGGCGCCAGCATCGAAGTACTCGATGGCAGCCGCATGGGACAGGACGGGACGCACAGAATCGGTGAAGGACACGGCCTTGTCTTCGCTGTCGAAGAAGCAGCTCACGCCCCAAACGACCGCGGGTGCCACCTGCAGGGCAATCTCGAGTTCGGTGATGACGCCGATTGTGCCACACGCACCGATAAACAGATCGATGGCATCCATATCGTCAGCAACGAAATAGCCCGAAGCATTTTTTGTCTTGGGCATGGTATAGCCGGGAAGATCGAGCTCGAGTGTACGGCCCGCTGCCGTCACGAGCGACAGGTGGCGGCCCTGGGCAAAAGCCTCGCCGCGCCGAAGCTCAAGCAAATCGCCATCAGCCAGCACGACGTGGAGTCCCGTGATATGTGGGCGCATGGGGCCGTAGGCGTAGCTGCGGGCACCGGAGGCGTTACATGCCGCCATGCCGCCCAGACAGGCAGACGCCTCGGTGGGATCGGTGGGGAAAAAATGCTCGGGAGCCTCTTGGAACTCCTCGTAGGCCTCAAGCGATGCCTGGTCCCAACCAGCGGTCGGCAGCACCTTCTTGCTCAGCTGCTTGCGCAGCTCCGAGAGCACAACGCCCGGCTCCACGCGCAGCAGAAATTGGCCTTGTTCATCGCGGCGAAGGCCCAAATAGCGATTCATACGGGAAGTATTGAGGATATGCCCGCCGTGGGGCACGGCGCCGGCGGCAAGGCCGGTTCGGGCGCCCTGAACCGTTACCGGAACACGCTCGACATGGAGCTTTTCCAAAATGGCACGGACCTCGTTTTCCGTTGTCGGAAACGAGATGCTCGAGGCCTCGCCCGATGCGCGAGATTCATCGCGGCCATACTCTTCGAACTCGTCGGTGAAGGGTTTGATGGTTGCAGACACGCGAACTCCCCCTTTAGCTAACTACAGTGTTTGCAGGGAGATGTTACCGCATCGTTTCGTCGACGTGTTCGAGACCGTCTCCATAATTGGCGTTTTTTACGTTCGTGCAATTCGGCGAGCGGCTTGATTTCCTCGGCAGACGATGCTTTTGACACATATGGCCCCGCCGTCGCCGACCGCGCGATTGTCGCTCGAAAAAAGTTGGAGTATTTTTTGCCGCCTTTTACCTGCGGAGACGCCAATCCGTCAAGCATTTGGTCAGAAATTGGTCAAGTAGCGGCTGATACGGTCGGCGTCGACAGCCAAAACCGATAGAAGTTTTGGCCCAGAAGCAGGGAGGTTCCCATGGCATATTACTGGCCCCAGTACGGCATCGCCATCGAAGTCGACGACGATCCCCATCTCCTGCCTTTCGACGAAGAGGCATTCCCCGATACGACGGTCTACCACGTTACCACCGATGTGATCTGCGACCCCGAGTCGTTCTCGGCGCTCGCCCACCACATCGCGCATATCCACGACATCGAGCTCCCTCCCGACTTCGACGAGCTCGTCTACTCGCGCCGTCTGATGCTTCACATGCTCTTTGGAGCGGACCCGTCCACCTTTGCGCGCGTCTATACCGCCAAGGATGCCGCATGAGCGCGAAGAAGCCACCCCACTTTGCAGGCCTGGGTCGTCGCAAGAAGCTCATCGTTGCCTGCTTGGCCATCGTCTGCGCCCTTGTCGCCGTAGGACTATACGCTTGGCAGTCGCAGCCCGTACCCGAGGCGGGCGCTTCGGTCACGACGGCCGAGGGCAAAACGCGTCAGGAAATCCAAGATGAGCTCGACGCCATCGTCCGCGACAACATGATGACGATTTCGGTCGCGCCGGTCGCTCAGCTGCAGGAGGACGGCAAGCTGCGCGTCAACGTGCAAAACGTCCAAGACAATAAATTTCCCCAGCGATTCCGCGTCATCCAAAACGACGAGACCATGTACGAATCCGGTGTGGTCGAGACCGGCAAGACAATCGAGACGTGCCCCGCCGGCGACATCAAAGAAGGCGAGGCGTACATCGAGATCCAGGCACTCGATGCAAAGACCCTCGACAGCCACGGCAATCCGACACGTGTCAAGGTACGGGTTGAGCAAGCCGAGAACTAGCTTTCCGGCCGACGCGGCACCGCACGCAATTCACCAGCATTCGTCCAATCATCGCGGGGACGGCCCGCGGCGAATAGAAAGGAACGACCATGGACATCACCAGGAACATGAACGGAGCCAGAGCGCTCGTCGTGGGCGCAGGGCTCGCGCTCGCGCTCGCAATGGGCGCCGCCCCGACGCCAGCTATGGCAGCCGGGCGCGTTGGAACCACGAAAGTAATGGTCAGGACCGAGATCGACAACGTTGAGTTCAAAGTTCCGACGGTTATTCCCTTCGTCGCCAAGGCCGACGGCACGCTTCAGGGTCCCTCAGAAGACGCGACCACCATCGACAATCATTCGGCCTACGGCATCCATGTCACCAACATGAAGATCGACGCCATGAACACCTGGACCATTGCCGCCGACGCCAAGGCCGGAACCGCGCAGAACTCCATCGACTTTAAGGTCGGCCCCGACGGCGCGCTCCAGAACGCCAGCGCCGCCGCGCAAGGGACGGGCCTCGATCTTTCCAAGAATGCAGCCTTCGACATGGGCTACCAGGGCATTGCCGGCGGCACGGACAAAATCAAGCTCAAGACAAGCGGAAACGTTGCCCGCGTCACGCGCGACATCTTCCGCGTAACCGGCGAAGGCGATCAGGTTGCGACGATCACCTGGACGGTCGAGCCCGGTGCACACGCTACGGCATAAGGCGATCACATCGGCCGCCATCGTCGGCATCCTGGTGCTCGCGCCGGCAGTGGCTTTTGCCCAACAAGAACAGGCGCAGGCCGCCACGCAAGTGACGGTCGACCTCTCGGGGCTCGATCGCGGCGACCGCCAGGAACCGTTGGCGCAAACGGGCGACGAAAAGCAGCTCTTGGCAGCAAGCGTCGCTGCGGCGGGCGTGGGAGCCACCGGCCTCGGACTGTGCATCAAACGCAACCAGCAATAAGACACAACCAGCTCGCACAATATAAAGCAAGGAGACCCCATGGCATCGAAGAACCTTTTGCCCGTCGTCGCGCTCTGCGGCGCACTCGCAACCGGAACGCCTATCGCCGCTTGGGCGACCCCCGTCATGGCGGACTCCTTGCCGGCAGCCCTAAGCCCCGCACCAGACCCGTCGAGCGTCATTGCGTGCAAGCGGTTTTCGCTCACACAGGCAACAGTCTCGACCTCGGGATGCCTTCGTCAGGACACGGACAGCTCGATAGTCGTGGATATCAAGCGTTCGGACAAGACGGACGGCTCCCAGGCAGGATGCGCCATCTGCACGTGGCGCTCAGTTGCGCTCGATGCAGATGACGACCCTTGCGATTTGGAGCTACGCATCGACATCGCTTCGGTCGATGACTCGGCGAACGAAGCGAAGGTCGCCTTCGACGGTACGTTTTTCGAGAAAGGAGGCGGTATATGTCTGGGCTGCGCCGCCGCGAATGCAGACGATGCGCAGCCCACCCTCTCATTCACGGCATCGTTGCGACTGACCAAAGCCGGCACCGATGCCATCGCGGCGGGAGAAGCGTCCCTGCTGTTCTACGCCGTCAGCGCCAAAGACACAAACGCTCATTTCGAGAAGCCAGCCGGATCACTCAGTCTTACACGAGGGATAGAGGCAGGCCCTATTGAAATCGATGCCCACGCGCAAAGCAGGCAACGCATTCTTGCCGACCCGGCGCTTCTCGAAATGGAGTGGAACGGATCCGGAGCCATCGGAATTCTCCCCTCCGCGCTTGACGCCAAGACGCTCCCCTCAAACGACGAACCCATCAACGCAACCATACAAGAAGAGAGCGCGGATAAAGAAGCAGGTGCGGGCGACACGCCGTCGCCGACAAACAGCACCCCAGCTTCTTTCGAAGCACCGAATGAGCCCGCTGCCGATCCAAACGATTCCGAACTCGCGGACAGTCTGGGGCTTGCTGATCCTCAAGAGATCGATGAAGGTAACTGCTGCGTGCTTGCCGCGCTCGACCACACAGAGGTCATCGACGCTGCGAACATCGAAGTTGCCGCCGCCAATCAACCCGTCCGCAAGTCGGCCATCATCGCATTTCCCGAATCCATCGAAGTCGTCTTTTTGCCATCGGGCGAGGTCGTGGCCCCAACACTGCTCACCTTGTTGGGCGCCAAGAATACTCGAAACGAAATTAAAAAGGTCACGGTTGTCGACCCTGCAACCACCGCCAAGCTGCGTCTATACGCCGTTGCTCCAGATGGAGGCAAGACCTTGGAATTCGATGGCGACACACTCCTAGCCTGGCGGCGTCTGGACATTATGCAAGACGTCTCGTATCAGATCGAACTCGAAGGGTTTGATCGTGCCCGCGATGCCAATATCATCGCCGCGGCTATTGAATTCCCGCAGCGGCTTATGACACTGCGCTTTGAATACTATCCCTATGTCCCGACAACCACCTGAGGCTTAAATGCTGCGCATCATTCCTAACACCACTTATATAACGTATTAGATGAGTCGCGATGTGCCTCGCATTTCGTTCTGCTACGATTGCCACGTTGGCATCAATACAGGAGGGCTCGTGCCGGGCTTGGGAACAATCATCAACGTTGTGCTTTTAGTTGCGGGCGGTCTTTTGGGATTAGCGGGCGGCCGCTTCATTACACCGCGCATCCAAGACACGCTCATGAAAGCATCGGGGCTGTGCGTCCTGTTTATCGGCCTGGGCGGCACCATGCAAAAGATGCTCATCATCGATGGAAAGGCGCTAGCGACCACCGGTACCACCATGCTCATCGTCTCATTTGCGCTCGGTTCGCTCATCGGCGAGGCCATCAACTTGGAGGCCGCCATCGAGAACCTTGGCGAATGGCTCAAGCGCAAGACTGGCAGTGAGGGCGATAACGAGTTCACCAACGCTTTTGTCTCGACATCGCTGACCGTCTGCATCGGTGCCATGGCTATCGTGGGATCGATCCAGGACGGTCTGCTCGGTGACTGGTCAACGCTTGCCTTGAAAGGCGCATTGGACTGCATCATCGTCTGCACCATGACGGCGTCGCTTGGCCGCGGCTGCATTTTCTCCGCCCTGCCCGTCGCCGTGTTCCAGGGGACGATCACGTTGTTTGCCGGCGCGCTCTCCCCCATCATGACCACGGCAGCCCTCGACAGCCTTTCGCTCGTAGGCTCCATGCTCATCTTCTGCGTCGGCGTCAACCTCATCCGTCCTCAGACCTTCCGCACGGCCAATATGCTCCCCTCCGTCGTCATCGCCGTCATCTACGCCCTCCTGTTCTAAATCTATCAACGCAGCGGTATCTCGAACATCTGTTTGATGCTGTGCTATGATATGAGGTCACCGTAGCTGCGTTAGGAGAGGAGAAGCGGTGGCCGACCAGGACATCAAGATGCTCATCGAGCGCATTATGGCCGAGGCCCGGACCCATCAGTCCACCCGCTTCTCAAACGAAATCTACGCAGACGAGCCGATTCTCAAAACCGGCCGACAGATGCAGAATTTCCTCCCCGACCAGTACCGTAAAATGCGCGAGATATCGCGCTGGCAGGATGACCCCAAGGGCGGTGCGGGCCGCTGGCTTTCGGAAGCCGAGCTTTTTTACCGCCAGGGCCTGCTGATGGCCGACTTTGAGGACGACTGTCCCTACAACGGCACCTTTAAGTCGTACTTTCCCACCTACAACGCCATGAGCGACCGGCAGCTGCGCGGCTACTTTACCTGGCGTGCCCAAGTGCGCCGCGGAACCGTCGAGGAAACGTCTACGTCCTTTGCCTTTCTGTATCTCTATGAGCTGATTTGCGGCATTGGCGTAGATGACCCGCTCGACGGTTTTAACAAGATCAAGGCCTTTTGGGATGTCTATCGCGCCTTCGAGCCCGGCATTGATCGGTTTGCACGCGTGTGGTTGCAGGATTACGCCGTATTCCATGGGCTCGACCCCAAGCTGCTCCGCGACTCTAAAACCGTCATGTTCGATAACGCCCTTATCGAGCTGCGGCGCGCGGCACGAGACCTTGTACCGGCACCGGCACCGTCCGACCAGACCCCCAAACGTCGCAAAACCTCCGAGCCCACGCTCCCCCTTCCGCCCGATGAGGTGCGCGAGGAGCGACTCATGGCCGCCATCAACGCCCTCTCCACGTACAACCTAAGTAACTCGCGGCTCGACCGCAGCCACCACCGCGATCTGCGCCACGTGGCATGCGCCGCGTATGTCCGCATGGCGCGCTACTATGACACGCATCGAAAGACCGGCATCGTAGCGAGCTTGTTTGGGGAGGAGACGGCCATGCCCTACACCATGTTTGCCTCGGCCGTATTCTTTGCGCCCGAGCGCCACGAGAACTGCGAATACCGCCTGGATCCCATCCATATCTACCGTTGCCAAAACGGCTTTTGGGAATGTATGCGTATCCATGGTAGTAGGCAAAAGAGCAGCAAGCTCGGTGAAATGATGCGCGCCTGCGACCAACGCCTGCGCCTGGCGCTGGACCCCGCCCATCCCCTTAAGGAAGAAAAGGTCCCCAAATATCTGGCCAAGATTATCGATGACGAGATTGTGGCATGGCTTTCGTGGGACGCCGCACACCAGCCCGTCAAGATCGATATCGACCTGACTCAGCTGGGGCACATTCGGAGCGCCGCTGCGCAAACGCGCGAAGCACTTTTAATCGACGAAGAGCGCGAGGACGGCGCACCTGTGGAAGCCGAGGCAGCGGACTCAGGGCAACCGGAAGCCGAGCCCGTAGCCGACGCGATTGTCGAGGCGGTCGCGGCACCCATTCGGCAGGACGAGACCGACGAGCCAACCATATCCACCGAACAGTTTGGTGTCGTGGCACCGCTTCTCGCGCCGACGCCCGCGTTCGCAGCTGTTGCGCCCGCTGACGCCACGAACGAACTCACGCCTGCCGCAGACGCCTATCTCCGCGCGCTGCTCGAGCACAACGCAGTACAGGCGGAATCGGCGGTAGTGCAATCGGGGCAGAGCGAGGACATGCTCGTCGACAGCATCAACGAGGCGCTCTTTGACCTGGTGGGCGACACCGTAATTGAATTTAGCGCGGCAGGGCCGCAGATTATCGAGGACTACGAAGCAGACGTGAGAGGATACCTAGACCATGAGTGATACCGCATCCGCAGCGCCCCGTGTACCCAAACGCGTCGCTGCCGTTATCCTTAACTCGCTCAAGGGCGGCGTGGTCCCGCGCATCGGCCTTCCCTATATCACCGTGGGACGCGAGGTCGAGATTCGCGCCCTGCTCACCGATTTGAGTCTCATCGCCGATGGCGGCGCGAGCTTCCGCTTTTTAGTCGGTCGCTACGGAGCCGGCAAGAGCTTTTTGCTCCAGACCATCCGCACGCACGCCATGGGCGAGGGATTCGTCGTCGCCGATGCCGACCTATCCCCTGAGCGCCGCCTGCAGGGCGGCCAGGGACAGGGCCTTGCCACCTACCGTGAGCTCATCCGCAACATATCGACTAAAACGCGCCCCGAGGGCGGTGCACTCAACCTTATCCTGGATCGCTGGGTCGCCTCGTGTGCCGATGCCGATGAGTCTGCCGTCAATGCCCAACTGGCCCCGCTCGAGGAAATGGTCCACGGCTTCGACTTCTCCCGTATGCTCCGCCGCTACCGCGCGGCCGTATCCGAGGGCGACGAAGAAGCTATGAGCCGCGTGACCAAATGGATTCGCGGCGAGTACCGCACCAAGAGTGAGGCACGCGCCGAGCTGGGCTCCTCAACCATCATCAGCGATGACGACTGGTACGACTACGTCAAACTCATCGCTCGTTTTTTGGTTTGCAGCGGCTACAAGGGCATGCTGGTGCTCATCGACGAGCTCGTGAATCTGTATAAGATTCCCAACGCTATCACGCGCCAGTACAACTACGAGAAAATCCTGACCATGTACAACGACACGCTTCAGGGCAAAGCGCAGTACCTGGGCATGATTATGGGCGGCACGCCAACCTCCATCGAAGACCGCCGCCGCGGCGTGTTCTCCTACGAAGCCCTGCGCAGCCGACTCGCTCAGGGCCGCTTTGCGCGCGAGGACCTTAAGGACATGCTCGCGCCCATCATCCGCCTACAGCCACTCACCTATGAGGAACTGCTGGTGCTGATCGAAAAACTCATGCAGATCCATGCCGGCTACTTTGGCTGGACGCCCTCGCTTACCGAAAACGACTTGGTGGACTTCCTCAAGATTGAGTTTGGCCGCGTGGGAGCCGATACGCACTTAACGCCGCGTGAAGTCATTCGTGACTTTATCGAGCTGCTCGACATCCTATGCCAAAACCCCGATGCTAACGTGGCCGAGTTGCTGCAAAGCGTCGGTGGCGACGCGCTGGCGCCGGCAGCCGTAACGGACAACACCGACACCGCAAGCGAAGACCGCAACTTCGCCGAGTTCACCATCTAACCTGCCAAAAAGGGACAGGTTTATTTTGGCAGGTTTTATCTGGGCAAACGTCG
>CAJLOU010000041.1 GCA_905208345.1 uncultured Collinsella sp. | reverse complement strand
CGGCATAGACCTTCTGGTCATGCCGTCCTCTTTGAATGACAAGTTGTCGCTCTGGCGCCCGCGCAGCGTCGACTGGTCCGCCGTTCGTTAGAACGGCGGAACTGAGGGCAGCGTCGAGCCGTTACGCGGTTTGGTAAAACCGCGTAAATACCTAACTACATCAAGTTGCAAACAGCTGCTGCGAAGGCAACGGGGTCCTCGGGCAGAATGCCCTCGACCAGCAGGGCCTGGTCATAGAGCAAACCGGAGTACTGCTTGATCTTGTCGGCGTCGCCCGCCTTCTGAGCGGCGACGAGCTTGGAAAAGACCGGGTGCTTGGCGTTGAGCTCGAGCACGCGCTGGCTCTTGGGCATACCGTCGGGCGCGCCCTCGGGACCCTTCTGGAGCACCTTCTCCATCTCGAGCGACAGCGGACCCTCGGTGGTGATGCAGGCGGGGGCATCGGTCAGGCGCGCGGAAACAGCGACCTTCTCGACCTTGTCGCCGAGCGCATCCTTCATAGCGCTAAAGAGGTCCTCGTTTTCCTTGGTGGCGTCCTCGGCCTCCTTCTTCTCGTCCTCGGTCGCCAGGTCAAGATCACCGGTCGCGACGTTCTTGAGCTCCAGATGACGATCCTCGACCTCGGGCTCGGCACCGTCGGCCACGGCCTTTTCGGCAGCCTCGCGGGCTGCATCGTCCTCGTAGATCTTAGGCATATCGGCAGCAACGTACTCACGCATGGCCTGGAACGTGAACTCATCCACATCCTGCGTCAGCAGCAGCACGTCATAGCCGCGGTCGAGCACGCCCTTTACCACGGGCATCTTGGCCAAGCGCTCACGCGAGTCACCGGCGGCGTAGTAGATGGCCTTCTGATCCTCGGGCATGCCCTTGGCATACTCGGCCAGGGTAATCATCTTCTGTTCCTTGGCAGACCAGAACAGCAACAGGTCGGCGAGCTCATCGGCCTTCATGCCATAGCTCGAGTAGATGCCGTACTTAAGACCGCGGCCAAAGTTCTCAAAGAACTTCTCGTAGGCCTCGCGGTCGTTGTCACGCATATCCTCAAGGTCGGCGGTAATCTTCTTTTCCACACGCTTGGCGATGGCCTTGAGCTGACGGTTCTGCTGCAGCGTCTCGCGCGAGATGTTGAGCGACACGTCGGCGGAATCCACGACGCCGCGGACAAAGTTGTAGTAGTCGGGCAGCAGGTCGTCGCACTTCTCCATGATCAGGACGTTGGAGCTGTAGAGCGCCAGACCCTTCTCGTAGTCCTTGCTGTACAGATCGAACGGCGCGCGTCCCGGCACAAACAGCAGGGCGTCATACTCGAGCGTGCCCTCGGCGTGGAAGCTGATGGTGCGCGCAGGATCGTCAAAGTCGTGGAACGTGGACTTGTAGAACTCGTCGTAGTCCTTCTGATCGACATCGGAGCTGCGCTTCTTCCAGATCGGTGTCATGGAATTGACGGTCTCGAGCTCCTGGTAGTCCTCGTACTCGGGCTTGTAATCATCCGGCGCGTCCTCGGGCTTGGGTTTCTGGCGGCTCTTGGACACCATCATCTGGATCGGGTAACGCACATAGTTACTGTACTGCTGAATCAGGCTCTTGAGACCCCACTCGGTCAGGAAGCGATCGTAGGTCTCGGCCTCGCCGTCGGCATCGAGCTTCTCGTTCTCGCGCAGCGTCAGGATGACATCGGTACCGTGCTCGGCACGCTCGCCGTCCTCGATGGTGTAGCCCTCAAGACCGTCGGATTCCCACACATGGGCGACATCCTCGCCGTAGGCGCGGCTGACGACCTTCACATGGCTGGCGACCATAAAAGCCGAGTAGAAGCCCACGCCAAACTGACCGATGATGTCGACATCGGAGCCCTGCTGCTCGGCGTTCTCGGTCTTAAACTCCTCGGAGCCGGAATGGGCGATGGTGCCCAGATTGCGCTCCAGCTCCTCGGCGGTCATGCCAATGCCGTTATCCGAGATGGTAATGGTGCGGGCGTCTTTATCAAAGGAGACGCGAATGGCCAGGTCGCCCTGGTCGATCTTGACGCTCGGGTCCTGCAGGCTCTTAAAGTTGAGCTTGTCGACGGCGTCGCTCGCGTTAGAGATAAGCTCGCGCAGGAAGATTTCCTTATTGGTGTAGATGGAGTTGATCATGAGGTCGAGCAGTTTTTTGCTCTCGGTCTTAAATTGACGCATGTGCAGTCCTTTCGCGCTACCCCCGCCCACAAAAACGGCCCGGTCGCCCGAGCCGCATCGCAGACCTGCTATGTTCAGACTTAGATTTTATAACCCATTAGCGCGCATATATACATACGGAATCGAAAAACTGTATGTCTAAGCGCTCCGATGCACCAATTACCAAGGAGTGTCCCCAACCGCCGGCAGAAAAGGAACGTCCCTATCTGCCATCTACGCGCTTGGCCATCCAGGCATGAGGCTGGCCTTCATCCTCATAGTCCACCGGGGCAATTTGCGTGTAGCCCGCCTTTGCATAGAGCGGCAACACGTATTCCTGCGCATGCAGCTTAATAAGCTTAGCGCCGGCATCGCGTGCACACGAAGCACTGGCCTCGACGATCGCACTCGCCAGTCCGCGACGACGCATAGCCGGCAGCACGGCGACGCGCCCCATAATATAGGTCTCCCCCGCCGCAACGCCTTCGTCCAAGTCGCACGCCGGCGAAACCGGAGCCTCTGCATCTGCCGCGCGCTCCAGTTCCTCGGGAAACACGCGCGAGCAACCGGCAAGCTCGCCGTCTACATAGAGCGTCACATGAATGCAGTTTGGATCCTCGTCGATAGCGTCGAACTCATTCTCGTAGCCTTGCTCGTCCATAAAAACGACGCGGCGCACCAACGCCGCGTCATCAAAGCATCCCGTCTTAAGTTGGATATCCATGGCTGCCCTTTCATTCAATGCGAACGTTAGGGACAGATATTAGCGAAAATGAGCTCCGCGCACGCTAAACTTCGCGCGAGCCTTCGCCAGGCAATCGTAATGACCCACGTTATGGGCATCGCTCGCGATGAAGCTGTACAGGTTCTGATCGAACAGGCGCTGTGCCGGCTTTTTCTCGCGACCAAAGCGACCGCCGGCAATAAAGTCCGCCGAAGCCTGCAGCTTGCAGCCCATATCGACCAGGCGCTCCGCCACGCTTACATCCTTTTGAACCGCACGATAGCGCTCAGGATGAGCGATGATCACCTGGTAGCCACGGCACTGCAAATCGTAAATCGTGTTCTCGTACTCTCTAAACGCATACGCATCGGCATGCGTCGAAAGCTCAAGCAGGAACTCATTGGTTCCATCAAAATGCAAGTGCTCCGCGGCATCGATACCAAGCTCAACGAGCTTTCGATGGTTGACCTCGAAGCCCATCTGGAGCGGAAAACCGTCAGCGTTATCACGCAGCAGCTCAAAGGCATCCCACATCTTGTCGTAATCAAAATAGGGATCACGGCAGTGAGGAGTGCAAACAATTCTGGTTACACCAGCCCGCTTGGCAGCCTCGAGCATCGCCAAGCTCTCATCGAGATCGGCGGCGCCGTCGTCTACACCCGGCAAGATATGGCAATGAATGTCACGCATAGGTCAGCCTTAATCAACTAAACGTTTGCTCGGTTGGTGAAGATGCCCTTTTTGGAAGTCCCCTGATCGTCGGAGCCCTTCTTCACCTTCTTACCGTCCTTGGTGTAGTAGGAGTAGTAGTACTCGCTGGTCTCGGTCTCGCAGTAGTTCATAACGGTACCGATGAGCTTGACCTTCTCGGACTTCTTAAGCTGGCCGATAGCGTTGAGTGCCTCCTCGCGCTTGGTGAAGTCCTCGCGCACCACGAACAGCGTGCCGTCGGTCAGACTGGCGATCTCGGCAGCATCGATGAAGGTGCCGACCGGGGGAGCATCAAAGATGACGTACTGGAACTTGGCGGACAGTGCCTTTACCAGCTTGGCAAAGCGGTGAGAGACGATGATGTCGGCAGGATTGGGAATATGCGGCTCGGCATCGAGGAAGTAGAAGTTCTTCTGACCCGTCTCGACAATCGCCTGGTCAATAGAAACCTGCTCGGAAAGGACTGCATAGAGTCCGCCGCGGGAGCGGACGCCGAGCATATCGGCAAGGGACCTGCGACGCATATCAGCCTCGACCAGCAGGACGCTCTTGCCGCTGGTGGCGATAGCCTGGGCAAGGTTGATGGAAACCGTAGACTTGCCCTCGTTGGGAATCGAGGACGTGACGGTAATAGTGCGAATGGGGTCGTCCACGCTCGCAAAGCGGATGTTGGCCAGAAGGGTCTTGGCGGCATTCTGTACAACGAGCTTATCGGTGTTCTTTGCCTTAGCCATGCCTATTTACCACCTTTCATAGCCGGAATTCGGCCAACAACGGGAATGCCCAGGAGCTCTTCTGCCTCTTCGGCACCGCGGATGCGGGTATTGAGCATGTCTGCCAAAACGACATAGGCAACTGCGATAAAGATGCCCGCGAGGAACGCGACAGCAACGTACAGCATACGCTTGGGGCCGCTGGGGGCTTCGGGGGTCTTAGCCTCGTCGATAACGTTGATGCTCTGGGCAGCGCCGACGTTCTGAGCGACCGTACTCACCGAGCTGGCCATGGCCTTTGCGACCTTAGCCGTCTCCTTGGCATCGGTGCCGGTAACCGAAAGCGTAATGACACGCGTGGTGGTCTCGGAGGAAACAGACACCTTGTAGTCATCCAGATCGGTGAGGCCCAGTTCATTGGCTGCGCCGCTCTTAACGCTATCGCTATCCAGCAGCGTGGCGATATCGTTGGAAAGCATCTGACTCGCCGAGAGATCGTTGTAGCTCATCTGACCGCTATCGTCGGTCTTGGCGAGAATGTACATGCTCGTCGTCGCGGTATAGGTGTTGTCCATCGCAACGAAGGACACGATGCCCATGGCGATCGCGCAGACCACCGGAAGGGTGATGACCAGCTGAAGGTGCTTCTTCAGCAGCTGGAACAGTTCGAGAAGGGTCATGCAGCTTGCCTTTCATTTCCCCAGTTCGGATTGACAAAACTGTCCGTATGTTATCGCATCTTTTTACCGAGACCAAACTCTATACATAAGAAACAGGCTCTCCTGTAAAAATGTCGGAAGCAATCGTAAAATTGCACAACAACGCCGCACCCGAAAGTCAAATGCGGCGTCTACATCAATATCTATGTTGTATCGCTATGCGAATGGCTCGTCCTGCTGTATGGGAAACGTCACCGTAATGGTGGTTCCCACGCCCAACTCGCTCGACAGATCGAGCGTGGCGTGATGATACAGGGCCGCATGCTTGACAATGGCAAGCCCCAGACCGGTTCCGCCGCGTGCCTTGGACCTACTCTTGTCCACGCGATAGAACCGCTCAAATACCTTGCCCTGTTCTTCAGGCGCGATACCGATTCCCGTGTCGGCGACCGCAAGGAACGGATGGCCTTCGTCGTTGGTGCCGCACTGCAGCGTAACCGTACCGCCGGGTCGATTGTAGCGGATGGCGTTGCTTGCCAGATTATAGATGAGCTCGTCAATCAAGCGCGACACGCCCTCGATGACCACAGGCTTGGTCTCATGACTTATCGTCACATTCGCCTGACGGGCGACCTGTTCAAGACGCTGCTCGACCGCGTAGATGGCACGCGAGAGCTCAATAGGCTCCGTGGACCCAATGGGCACCGCCTCGCCCTCAGCTGCACGCTCGGCCTCGTCCAAGTTAGACAGCGTAAGGATATCGTTGACAAGCGCTGCCAAGCGGCCCGCCTCACGATAGATGCGACCGCCAAAGTTGCGCAGGTCGCCCTCGCCCTCGACCATGCCGTTTGCGATGAGCTCGGCATAGCCCGAAATCGCCGTAAGCGGCGTCTTGAGCTCATGGGTGATATTCGCCGTGAACTCGCGGCGCATACGGTCGTTGTCCGCTAGCACCGCCATTTGGCGCTTGAGTTCCTGGCGCTGCGACTCGATACGCTCAAGCATGGGGACCATCTCGGCATAGGCGTGCTCATAGCTACGGCGTGGGTGGTCCAAATCCACCTCTTGCAACGGCGCGATGATGGCACGGGACTCGCGGCGCGCCATAAAAAACGAGAGTACCGCACCCGCTGCTGCGATAAGCAGCATCGGCGCCACCATCGACAGCAAAATCGCCGCAACGCCAGGCTGGGCCTGCGCCAAGCGGACAACCTGGCCGTTATCAAGGGCGACGGCGCGATACAGCATAATCTCGTCGAGCGTAGAGCTTGCGCGCTCCGCGGAACCCAAACCACTCTCAAAGGCCTCGATGACCTCGGGGCGATCGCCATGGTTGGGCAGTGTGGAAGGCGACGCCTCGTTGTCGTAGGCAACCGATCCATCCTTGTTAATCAGCGTGATGCGCAAGTCCTCGCGATCGAGACTACGCAAGAACGGGATGGGCTCCTGCTGTTCGTCGAGAGCGGCAGCAATGAGCTCGGTTTCCTGCGCCAGATTGGCACTCGTGGCATCCGCCAAGGTGTTTTGCACAAAGAACGCACCCAGCACCGTAAACGCCACGATAACCGCCATGGCGCAGACAAAGATCGTCACAAAAACGCGGTGCGACAGCGTATGTTTTCCCTGGGGGGCGAAGACCACGGGTTACTCCTCCGATGCGGTGGCCGCGGTGTCGTCGCCTTTGGCACCATCGCCGGCAGAAGGCTCGGCCAAGCGGTAGCCCACGCCGCGCACGGTCTCGATGGCGCTGGCATGCTCGCCCAGTTTTTGGCGAAGCGTCTGCACGTGCACGTCAACGGTGCGCGAACCGCCGTCGAAGTCCCAGCCCCACACGCTCTGCAGCAACGACTCGCGGGTAAAAACCACGCCGGGCTTGCGCATGAGGTACTCGAGCAGGTCGAACTCGCGCAGGGTGAGCTTAAGCGGCTCGCCGGCAACGGTCACCTCGCGATGGCTGGGCGAGAGCACGATGTCGCCCACGCTGAGCACATCGCTCGCCTGCTTGACCATGCCGCCGCGACGCAGCAGTGCGCGGCAGCGGCTCGCAAGCTCCATGAGCGAAAACGGCTTAGTCAGGTAATCGTCGGCACCGCCATCGAGCGCCATCACCTTGTCGAGCTCGGTATCCTTGGCGGTAAGCATCATGATGGGCACCGTCGCCGTCAGGCGATCGGCACGCAGTCGACGCATAATCGCCAAGCCATCGGTATCGGGCAGCATGATGTCGAGCAGGACGGCATCGGGTACCCGTCGCGCCACGGCAGCCTTAAACTCACCGTCGCACGAAAAGCCTTCGGCCTCAATCCCCTGCTTGCGCAGCGCATAGACCGTCAAATCCCTGATGTTGTCATCGTCCTCGACGTAATAGATCATGTTGAACCCCTTTGCGGCCGGCATGACCGCATCTTAACCCTAAAGGTACCTTTACTAGATGGTATCAGCCAAAACGCCCCGTCAAATAATCCGCCGTGCGCGGATCGGTCGGATTCTTGAAGAGTTGCGCGGTGGGCGCGTGCTCCACCAGCTCACCCAGCAAAAAGAATGCGACCGAATCGGAGATACGCGCCGCCTGCTGCATATTGTGCGTAACGACCACGAGCGTGCAGGTCTCTTTGAGCTCACAGGCCAGCTGCTCCACCACGAGCGTCGACACAGGGTCGAGTGCCGAGGTCGGCTCGTCCATCAGCAGAATGTCGGGCTGCACGGCCAGCGCGCGGGCGATGCACAGACGCTGCTGCTGGCCGCCCGAAAGACCCAGACCCGACTCTTTGAGCTTGTCCTTGACCTCATCCCATAGCGCAGCGCGACGAAGGGAGTCCTCGACCAGCTCGTCGAGCACGACGCGGTCGCGCACACCCATACCGCGCGGCCCATAGGCGACGTTGTCGTAGATGCTCATGGGAAACGGGTTGGGGCGCTGGAACACCATGCCCACGCGCTGGCGCAAACGGCAGATGTCGTAATCGCCCAGGATATCTTGACCATCGAGCGCAATCTTGCCCTCGATACGGCAATCCTTGATGCCGTCGTTCATGCGGTTAAAGCAGCGCAGCAACGTAGACTTTCCGCAGCCCGAAGGCCCGATAAATGAGGTGATCTGCTTGTCGCGGATCTTGATATTCACGTCCTTGAGCGCATGATGGTCGCCATAGAACAGGTCGAGGCCCTCGACGTCGATGCGCGTCGGCGAGGCGGCAAGATCCTCTGCCGTGGGGCGAGTCGCATCCCCAACCTCGCGCTCGTGCGCGGCCTCGGCCTGCGCTTCCATGAGTTCTTCAAGCTCCGTGGGCTCCACAGCCGCAGCAGCCGTCATACCGCATACCTCCACATCGATATCAATTCAGCAGTATCGATAGTAGAAATCGCGGCTCATATGCACGTGAGCGCATTGTCAAGTGTTTGTAAGGGCACGCTGGCTATGCGGCGGGCAGCTCGATGGTGAATATCGTGTGTTCGGGCGTCGATTCACATGCAACGGTACCGCCGTGTGCCGCGATGATCTCCTTGGCAATAGCAAGGCCCAGACCGGCACCACCGCGATTGGTCGCACGCGCCGCATCCAGGCGATAGAACTTCTCAAAGATCACCTTGAGCTTAGCCGCAGGGATAGGATCGCCCTGATTGATAAAGCGAACGCGCACGCCGCCATCGTCTTGGCGCCCGGCCTCAATCGTGATAGTCGAGCCCTCATAGCTATAGGCGACGGCGTTTTTCATGATGTTGTTGAACACGCGAGCCATCTTGTCGCCATCCACGAGCACCGTCAGGTCCTCGCACACATCAACTTGGGCCTCCTTATGCTGCTCGTTGAGGATGGGATAGAACTCGTCGGCCACCTGTGCCAGCAATAGTCCCAAATCCACGTAACCACGGGTGAGCACGATATCGTGGAAATCAAAGCGCGTGATATCGAAGAACTCCTCGATGAGCGCATCGAGCCGGTGCGCCTTGTCGAGCGCCACGCCCGTAAAGTGCGCACGTTGCTCAACCGGCAGCTCGGGAGCCTCTTGCAGCAGCGAAAGATAGCCCACCACACTGGCAAGCGGGGTGCGTAGGTCATGTGCCAAGTACGTGACCAAATCGTCCTTGCGATGCGACTCGTCACGCAGAGCTTGCTGCACCTTGCGCTCACGGTCACGCACGCGGTTAAGGGCGCCCTCGACCTCCAAGAAGTCGCCGTCGATGTTATCCCAGGTGTCGGGGTGATCGATCAGGCGATCTTGAATACGAGCGGCCAGCACACAATCGGCATGCTGCTCGCCCTGCTCGTAGCCCTGGTAGTACAGGGCGCGGCCACACAAGAACAGCACGCACGCGGCAAGCGCCAGCACAAAGCCAAGCATGTTGAATACAAAGCCGGCATCGAACAGCACCGGCCCTTCGATGCCGCCGAGCGCCATGGCGCCAATCGCCAACGTCATGGCCCACGCGGCGCCGCCAATCACCACGCAGCGGCACACGATCTCAAATCGATCGATCAGCAAAAAGCCGACAAGCAGCACCGCCAAGATTCCGACGATGTTGTCGATGCCAATCAGCAGCAGGCTCAGCAAAAAGAGCAGCACCGTTGCAAGCGCGCGGTTGTCGACGACCGACCTCACGTATTCAAAGAGCCGATCGGGCACCTCGAACGCTTGCCTATCGTCTTTTGTCATATCAAGATCCTCACAAGCGAAAAGCGTTATTCGATTATGTAGCCGACGCCCCAGACGTTTTTGATAAAGCGCGGCTTTTGTGCGTCGTCGCCGATCTTTTCGCGCAAGTGGCGAATGTGCACCATCACCGTATTGTTGGAGCCGGGCATAAAGTCCTCGTTCCACACCGCGCGGAACAGGTCCTCCACAGCCACCACGCTGCCGCGATGCTCGACCAGATACAGCAAGATTGAATACTCGGTGGGCGTGAGGCGTACCGGTGCACCGTCCACCGTCACGGAACGAGCGTCGCGGTTGATCTCCAAGCCGTCGAGCTGAATGGTCGGCGACTCGGCCGCCTGTGCACGGCTACCGTAGCTGGTGTAGCGGCGAAGCTGAGCGTGCACGCGCGCGATGAGCTCCAGCGGACGGAACGGCTTAACCACGTAATCGTCCGCGCCAAGCGAAAGGCCCCCGATCTTGTCTTGCTGGGCATCGCGCGCCGTCAGCATGATCACGGGATAGGTATGGCTGGAACGGATCGTACGCAGCAGCTCAAACCCATCGATATCGGGCAGCATGACATCAAGCAGCGCCAGATCGAACTCCTGCTCCAAAATCGCCTTGGCAGCATCGGCCCCGCTATAGGCAATCTGGACATCAAAGCCCTCTTTTGTAAGGTAGATGCCAACCAAGTCGGCGATGGCCTTCTCGTCATCAACTACCAAAATGCGCTCGTTCATGCGTGCTCCTCTCGCGCTCCATTATGCCTGAGGCGACGCACGCCACACACAACAAGCGTGGGTGATTAAGTCGGCCTTAAGCACCCTTGTGCCCGTTCGGGTGCGGATGTGGGCCACGCACGCACGCGATGATCGCCGACGCCGGCAAACGATATACTCTTGTTCCAGAAGAGACCATCCCGTCGAAAGCGAAATCCGTGAAGTCCCTCACCTCTTTTGCAAAGCGCTCAGCCCAGCTTGCCGCCGGCTTTGTCTGCGCTATCGCCCTTGCCGCTGGCGTGCCCACCGTCGCCGGCGCCCAAGTGCTTACGACCGACAATGTTTGCGGCAAAACCGCCGATGCGCGCGGCATCACGGCCGAAAACCTGCCCGATATCGATGCGACCAATGCCCTCGTCATGGGCAAAGACGGCACCGTCTACTATGCCCGCGACGCCGATGAGCAGGTCAAAATCGCCTCGATCACCAAGGTCATGACCGCAATCCTAACCGTCGAGAATTGCAAGATGGACGAGAAGGTCACGGTGAGCAACGCCGCAGCCACCGTGGGTAATTCGACCGCCGGCTTGCTCGAAGGCGACGAGCTTACCGTTGAGCAGGCACTGCGCGGCCTGATGATTCCCTCGGGCAACGACGCCGCCATCGTGCTCGCCGAATATGTGGGCAAGAAGATCGACCCTAAGACCAAAGACGCCGAGGCAACATTTGTGAAGGCCATGAACGAGCGCGCTAAGAAGCTCGGTTGCACCGGCACGCTTTTTGAAAACCCGCATGGTCTGGACTTTGATGAGTGGGCTGGCGATATGCACTCAACCGCACACGACGTAGCGCTGATGATGCAGGAGGCCATGAAAAACGACACGATACGCGAAGTCGTAGCGAGCGAGGATTCCTGGATCGAGGTCACGGGCGCCGACGGCACCGACCATTCGCATTCCATGGACACGCATAACTATTTGCTGGGCCAAGATGGCAACATCGGTGGCAAGACCGGCACCACCGACGACGCGGGCTATTGCTTTACGAGCGCCTACAACCGCGATGGCGACGAGATCTACACCGTTATTTTGAACTCCACCACCACCGATCAGCGCTTTACCGATACCGCCACCCTTGCAAATTGGTACTACGGTCATAAGGTGACGGTCGCGATCGCCAACACGCAGGAAAAGACCGCCAACGGCAACCCGCTTATGGCGCGCATTGGTCAAACCGACTGGACGGATAAGACGATCGACGCCACACTCGCCGATCCCACGGCGCAAGCGACCGTGTTTTCCCTTGCCGGCGAGGTGACCGAAAAGGTTAGCTACGACGATCTTTCGGGCACGGTGCATGTGGGCGACAAGGTGGGTAGCGTTACGCTCAAGCAGGACGGCACCAAGATCGCCGTCATGGACCTGGTTGCCGACGAGGAAGGCGCAGGGCCGAATCCCATTGAATGGCTACTCGTGAAGCTCGATCGCTTGGGCCGTCGCATCGACAACCGCCCACTTGCGGCAGAGAGCGAGACCGTAGCCAAGGCTCCTGAGATGTAGGGCTGGGGGAACATTACATTTGAGATTGGAGAGGCGTCCAACGGGCGCCTCTTTTTGAATACCTCTTAAACGGGATGCGTCAGAATCACCAAAGCGACATTGCCAGCCGTTTACCTTCGCTGTGTCTTTTCGGACCTTGAAAACGGGTCCACCGGGCATGCTAGTAGATCCTTTCGACCTCCTTGGTCAAGGCCCTGAAAAGATCCCCAGCTGAGGGGTCTGCCCCAGGACACAGCGATTGCCAGGCACCCGTTTCTCCGATGGTGCCCGCACTCGTCATAACAAGATCGTCGCTCCGCCTGCGAATGGAGACACTAACGGAGCGGCCATTATGGAACCCATGGATATCGACTTTATTTATGCGCCCATCAGCTAGATAACTAATCATGACATTGATGCTGTCACCATACTCCGGCAATTCGAAGCCGTGGGAATCCATCAATAGCTTCACGTCCTGATGGTAGATGCGGGCCTCGACGACATTCTTGGGCATCTTCCCCGTCTTTGTTGGAGAGCAAAAGCTGATGCTTGGCTCCTCTTCGCTCATGCCTCGGTCAAACCTAAGCATGCACGGGCATACCGACTCAATGGTTCGCAAGGCGTCCGCCGCGACCTTTTCCTCGGTAAACATCTCCACGTCGATGCCGTTTTCTTCCATATAGGCACGGTTTTTACGTTGAAGCTCTAGCCGAGCCGCAGCCTCCCCATCTCCACGCTGTTCCCAATTTCCGGAGTCGGCGACATTTCGATCGAATGTAGAATCAACGGAACATGGCGCTTGCTGTTGAGTCTGATCACTGTCGCCGAGACGCCTTAGCTCGGAGCGTCTCATCAGTAGTGTCACAATATCAAACAGCCAACCAAATCCAAAAAGGCCAAAGGTAAAGAGATATAGAAAGAAGCTACCCCACATCCGTGCATACGCCCTATGAGCGCCCGACCACCCAAGAAGGAAGCATAGCAAAAGCGCCTTGTTTGCCCTGTCAACCGACGTAATCTCTCGAGTGAGAGATTTCTGTTCAGGCTTCGCCAAAGGTGTAATTTCATGCGATGAAACAGTAATTGAGGACGTCCTTGACGCCGAGCTCCGAGCGCCTGATTTAGCAACGGCGCGAGCGACATCCCCAACTCCGACGGTCGTTCTGCTGTATACGGCATTGTAAGCAGCCTTCTTCGGATTTTTGATCCACCCCATGCCCTTCTTACCATAGCCGGGGATTATCGCCCGCTTTACCGCGCGCTTCGCTCTGCCGGTCGTTCTTGCCTTGAGTGATGTCTTTAGATTCGGCTTACGCAGCCCGACCTTTACCATATTTCTACTCCATCCCCTCGGAACCCCACACCGGGGTGCACGAGCACGCCTGGGTCTCCCCGTTTTCAAGCGCCCCGTGTTTGCCTAATGTTCACGCCCTTTCGGACTCTAATCCCCAGCTGCCATTCTTGATAATAAAAAAGGGCCCCAAATGGGACCCTTCTTCAAAGTCATACTGGCGGAGAGCTGGGGATTCGAACCCCAGATGCCCTTTTGGGGCATACTCGCTTAGCAGGCGAGCACCTTCGGCCTCTCGGTCAGCTCTCCGTAACAGCCGTTCTATAGTAACCAAACAGCCGAAGTTGGGCAAGGGGAATTTTGAGGCGTTTCCTCTTTTACCTCTCTTTTACCAGTAAACGTCTCAGTCAATCATCTCAACCTGCAACATCTGCAGGCCGTAATCCCCTCCAGATGTTACAGGTTGAGACAAAGATACAAGGACGGCCCCAGCGACAGCGCGGACAGCCCATTCTTTATTAGTCCTCTCGAACGGTCTCCAACAGATAATCGCGCATGTACGGAATTGCAAACGAAACACAGCCATAGCCCGCGGGCTCAATCAACCCCGCATCGATCAGACGCTTGCGATATGACCCAACTTTGTTCGCCGACAAACCCATCTTCTTGGCGATATCGCCGTTGGCGATATCGACGCCCTCGCATTGAGCCATCGCCGCGAGATACTGAAACTGCCGTTCCGACACCCTGCGCAGCGCTGGGGCAATCACCATAGCATTAAAGCTATCAAGAGCCGCCTGGATACCCTTACGAGCCGCCTCTTCGCTCACGCTCTCCGCCCCACTGCGCGCAGCAACCTGCCAAGCGTAATATCCGACCAGCTGGACCATAAAGGGATAGCCTGCCGAAGCTTTTGTTAATAGCTCAGCGGCACCTTTGTCGAGCTCCTTGCCCGCTCGTCTCATCGTATCCTCAAACGATCCGCCAACTTCAAAATCGGAAAGCCGAGTAAGTTCAACATGTTTGGCTCGCTGAAGGAACGTCAACGTATCATCCACCACCACGCCATCTACCGATGTCGGCAGCCCGGCGAAAGCGAAAGCGACATTCGCTCCTTGGCGGATCAAGAGCTGCATCTCATTGCCTAGCTCGCGCATTTCCTCAGTTGAGGCATCCTGGATCTCGTCGAGCGTAATGAGCAGACCACCGCGCTTCGCGGCATCGTACATCGCCTCGCCCAGATGAGAGGCCGACTTCGACATCTCCATGGAGCCAAGGCTGACCCCTAAAATCGATGGGGAAATCGAGATTGATTCAAGACGAACGTTTCGCTGCAGAGCCTCGAGGATTCTATTGCAAAAACCAGCATTGGAGGCAACGTCAACGACCTCGAATCCTTTTTTGCGTGCAAGGTCACCCAATGCATTAAGGAGCACCGTTTTACCTGTGCCTCGGACGCCCGAGATGCGCATGAGTCGATCGGGGGCACCAGGACCATTCTCAAGAGCCTCGGCAAAGTCATCCAAAACAGTGTCCCGTCCGATAAGCTCAGGCGGATTCATGCCCGCCGTTGGCTTAAAGGGGTTAACAGTTTTCGTCATTCTGCCCTCCTCTACTAGTTTTAACAACTTTAACAAAGTTTAGCAACTTTAGCAGAGTTTAACAGTTTTAGCAGGCTCGGCGGCTTTATGCCTTACCGATCCTACCGGGTCCTCCCGCCCGCGCCGATACAAATAGCGCGGTGCGGCCCCTCTATATCGCCCCTACCCCAGCGAGCGGTTGAGGGAGCCGAGCTCGTCGTTACCCATGGTGCGCCACATTTGGAAGATGCAACCGCGTGCCAGGAAAAAGAAGCCGTTGTCGACTAGTTGAACAGCGGCATCTGCAAGCTGATTCGTCACGGCGGACACTGGCGGCAACTCAAGTCCAGCCTTGCGGATAGTCTCGACCGCTTCCTCGAACGTCGGAGACTCGCTGACGCCCATCTCGTTCATAAGGCCCTGCATTTCTTCCAGCGCACTACTGCCCGATTCCTCACCGCGCGGCACCAGACGGTAACAAGCCAGCGCTAGGTCGAGCTGATCGCAATTCCAATAGGCAAACGCCAAGCGATAGAACAGGTAGCCGATTGCAGAACGATCGCTGGCAATACGTAGGCCGTGGCGCGCCACCTCGATAATCTCGTCAAAGCGCTCCAGACGCGCAAGCACGTTGATGAGCGCAAAGTGCGATTGCATGGACGAGCGTGCCAGATCGTAAAGATGGCGCACCTCGGGCAGTGCTCGTTCAAAGTCCTCTTGCTCGGCGTAAAAGCTGCAGATCTCGTGCTGGGCAAAGTACAGTGCATCGGGCGCACGAAGGATTCGCGCAGAGCGGTCTTCTTCCAACACCGGTAGCACCATGCGCACCAGCTGGTTATCGCA
>CAJLOU010000040.1 GCA_905208345.1 uncultured Collinsella sp. | reverse complement strand
AAAGGAAAGGTTTCATGGCAAACAAGCTCTCCGTCGCATTTATCGGCACCGGAATCATGGGTGCCCCCATCGCCGGCCATATCCTGGATGCCGGCTATCCCGTCACGGTCAACAACCGCACCAAGTCCAAGGCCGCCGCGCTTATCGAGCGCGGTGCCGCCTGGGCCGATACGCCGGCCGATGCCGCGGCGAACGCCGATGTCGTCTTTACCATGGTGGGCTATCCCTCCGAGGTCGAGGAGCTCTACCTGGCGGGCGACGGCCTGCTCGCATGCACCAAGCCCGGCGCGGTTCTGATCGACCTCACCACGAGTTCGCCCGAGCTCGCGCGCGATATTGCCGAGGCCGCCCAGGTCACGGGCCGTATGGCGTTTGACTGCCCCGTCACCGGCGGCGAGTCGGGCGCTATCGCCGGTACGCTCACGGCTATCGTGGGCGCCACCGAGAACGACATCGCGCCGGTCCGCGATATCCTTTCCACCTTTGCGGCAAACATCTGCTGCTTCGACGGCGCCGGCAAGGGCCAGGCTGCCAAGCTCGCCAACCAGGTGTCGCTGGGCGCCTGCATGGTCGGCATGGCAGACGCCATGGCATTTGCCGAGCTGAGCGGCCTTGACCTGGAGAAGACCCGTCAGATGATCCTGGGCGGCACCGGTAAGTCCGGCGCCATGGAGAGCCTGGCGCCCAAGGCGCTCGACGGCGACTACAAGCCCGGCTTTATGGTCGAGCACTTCATTAAGGACCTGCGCCTGGCGCTCGCTTACGCCGACGATCGCGAGCTCGCGCTGCCCGGTGCCGACGTGGCCTTTACGCTCTACGACATGCTCGACGCCATCGGTGGCGCCAAGCTGGGTACCCAGGCCATCACGGTACTCTATAGGGAGGAGGCCGACGCCATTGCCGCCGGTCTGGACTGGTCGCAGTATCGTCCCGAGGAGCACGGTGCTCACGAGGAAGGCTGCGGTTGCGGCGAGCACGGCGACGACCACGAGTGCGGTTGCGGCCACCACCATGGCGAGGACCACGAGTGCTGCGGCGGCCACGGCCATGACGACGACCATGAGTGCTGCTGCGGCCACCATCACGGGGAGTAGCGCCCATGAGCTGGACGTTCGTGGTACTAGCGCTGGTGCTCTTTATCTTTGCGATTTACATTGGCTTTTTGTGCGGCCAGTGGGCGTGCGAAAAGCGCGTCATCACCAAGCGCGACTACTGGATCGCCAACTTTGCAGGAGCGGCGGCAGTCGTCCTGCTGACCTGGGTGTTCTCGCTGTTCCCGCTGGT
The DNA here is from genome assembly GCA_905208345.1 of uncultured Collinsella sp. Classification (GTDB taxonomy): domain Bacteria; phylum Actinomycetota; class Coriobacteriia; order Coriobacteriales; family Coriobacteriaceae; genus Collinsella. Next base: position 15,047 of record CAJLOU010000040.1, on the reverse strand, counting down.
GCAGTTTGCGCCGATCGGCTGGCTCGGCGGCTTTATCGCCGGCCTTAAGATGAGTTTTGGCGAGTCCGTCGGTCCGTGGCGCAAGCACGACGAGGTCTTTAACGTCAACAAGGCTCACCGCGCCGCCGCCGATGCGGGCGACGCCGAGGAGCGTCGCCGCGCACGTCGCAATGGTGCAGCCGACCGACAGCTCATCTCGGTCACCGATGACAGCAAGGGTGCTGGCAAGCACGCTAAGAAATAGTAAGAAGAGGTAACTATGGCAGAAAACAAGGAAGAACAGCTCACCGATGAGGAGCTGGCACAGCTTCAGCTGGCAGAGGAGAACGAGAACGCCGTCGACCGCCTGGTCAAGGAGCTCGGCTGCCCCACGCGCCGCATCCGTCAGTTTGCCGCCCGCGTGCTGCACCTGCTTGCCGAGCGCGATCCGCAGCGCGTCGTGCCCTGCGTACCCGCGCTGATCGAGGCACTTGACCGCCCCGAGGCTCAGACCCGCTGGGAGGCCCTCGATGCCCTTGCGGCGCTCGCCACCACCTGCCCCGAGCAGCTGGGCGATGCCTTTGAGGGCGCCGAGACCGCGCTGTTCGACGAGATTTCCTCCACGCTGCGCTATGCCGCCTTCCGCCTGCTGTGCGTGTGGGGCGCTACGAGCGTCGAGCGTTCGCGCGAGGCTTGGCCGATCCTGGACGAGGCCATCCAGTGCTACCACGGCGACCTCGAGTATCGCGACATGCTCGGTTGCCTGTATGAGTTTGGCCAGGGCGAGATCGACGCCGAGGTCGCCGAGAAGCTCGCGCTGCGCCTTAAGTTCGACGCCGAGAACGGCAAGGGCAGCTATCTCAAGGCCCGTTCGAGCGAGATTTGCGAAATGCTTGTTAAACGTTTTGGCCTGGATCTCTCCAAAAAGAAGAAGCGTGCTAGCGTTAAAAAATCTGACGACGCCGAAGACGAGGAGTAACAGATTATGGCGCACGATGTAGTCCTGATTCCCGGTGACGGTATCGGTCCCGAGATTACGCAGGCCATGCGCCGCGTGGTCGAGGCCACCGGTGTCCAGATCAACTGGAACGTCCAGGAGGCCGGCGCCGGCGTCATGGACGAGTTTGGCACGCCGCTGCCCCAGCATGTGCTCGATGCGGTCGCCGAGACCAAGGTTGCCATCAAGGGCCCCATCACCACGCCGGTCGGCACGGGCTTCCGCAGCGTTAACGTCGCCCTGCGCAAGCATTTCGACCTGTACGCCTGCGTGCGCCCCTGCCTGTCGCAGCCGGGCGACGGCTCGCGCTTCCGCGACGTCGACCTGGTCATCGTGCGCGAGAACACCGAGGACCTCTACGCCGGCATCGAGTTCGATGAGGGCGCTGCCGAGGTTGAGGAGCTCTCGCAGCTTGTCGAGCGCTCGGGTCAGAAGACCTTCGCCGCAGATTCCGCCATTTCAATTAAGCCGATCTCCATCGCCAAGAGCCGCCGCATTGTGGAGTATGCCTTTGAGTATGCCCGCCGCTGCGGCCGCAAAAAGGTGACGGCCGTGCATAAGGCCAACATCATGAAGGCGACCGATGGCCTGTTCCTGCGCGTTGCGCGCGAGGTGGCCGCCAACTATCCCGATATCGAGTTCAACGACAAGATCGTCGACGCCACCTGCATGGGTCTGGTCCAGAACCCCAACGACTTCGATGTCCTGGTGCTGCCCAACCTGTACGGCGACATCGTGAGCGACCTGTGCGCCGGCCTAGTGGGTGGTCTGGGTATGGCCCCTGGCTCCAACATCGGTGCCGACTGCGCAATCTTTGAGGCAACGCACGGATCCGCGCCCGATATCGCGGGCCAGGATATCGCCAACCCCACGGCCGAGATCCTCTCTGCTGCGATGATGCTCGATCACCTGGGCGAGAACGACGCTGCCAATCGCATTCGCGCCGCCGTGTCTGCCACGCTCGACGAGGGCGAGCAGGTTACCGGTGACGTGCGTCGTGCCCAGACCGGCTCCGTTGAGGGCGCTGTGGGTACGCAGGCCTTTGCCGATGCCGTTATCGCGCAGCTGGCCTAAGGCATGCACACTGCAAACGCCTAAATAGTACTTAAGTGTTTGCGTATAACCTGAGAATCAATACGCCCGGCGCTCTGTCGGGCGTATTCTATTGCGGACTATGTTTCCTAACAAGGAGTAACTGATATGGGTCTGATTCAAAAGAAGGACGAGAAGGACGAGATCGACGGCATCCAGATCATCGAGCGCGGCGAAGGCCCCGACGGTGAGGAGGACGAGAAGATCGACTTGGTCGCCGGTACGTCTGCCGAGCACATTGCTGCCGGTACGACGGCCGAGGAGGAGGACGCCCGCCTGGAGGCTCAGATTGCCGCGGATGCCGCTGACGAGAACCTCATGCCCGAGGAGCAGGACGAGGACGATGACTCCGACGAAGACGACCATGCATCCAGGCACAAGAAGACGATGATTGCCGCCTTTGTGGTCGCTATCGTGATCGCTGCTGTGGTCGGCTTCTTTATCGGCAACGGTGGTTTTGGCGGCAAGGGCGTCGGCTCGGCGACCCTGTCCGAGGACCAGCTCGATTCGACCGTGGCAAGCTACAGCTACAACGGCAAGAAGAGCGACATCACCGCGCGCGAGGCCATTGAGAGCCAGTACAGCCTCGATACCGTCAAGGATGGCGATGGCAACTACACCGCTCCCTCTGCCGACGTCATTCTGTCCTACGTGCGCAACAAGATTCTGCTCGATGCTGCCGAGGACGAGGGCATTACCGTCTCTTCTAAGGAGATGAAGAAGTACGCCGAGGATTCCATCGGCACCTCCGACTACAAGACCATGGCCACGCAGTATGGCGTGTCCAAGGACCAGGCCAAGCAGATCGTCCGCCAGTCCGCGACGCTGCAGAAGCTCTACAAGAAGAAGGTCGGCGACAGCTCCGCAAGTATGCCGACCGCCCCGACCGAGCCTGCTGACGGCAACGAGGAGACCGCGAGCAAGGACTACGCCGACTACATCATCAACCTTGCCGGCGATGAGTGGGATAGCTCAAAGGGCACCTGGAAGGATGCCGACAGCACCTATGCCAAGGCCTTTGCCGATGATGCCTTTACGACCGATAGCGCCACCTACAAGCAGGCCATGACCGCCTACTACACTGCTTATCAGCAGTATTCCTCGCAGGCTTCGAGCGCCAGCTCCAAGTGGACCGAGTATGCTAATGGCCTCTACGCCAAGGCCAACATCAGCATCTACGGCCTGTTTGCGTAAGGTTTGTCCGACCTTTCGAGTGCGAAGCTGAAATATCTGATGAAACCCCCTAGAACGGACATCGTTCTAGGGGGTTTTGCGTTGTAGAGCCATCTGTTGAGATTGGAAAGGTAGATTGTGTGATCGCGCAAGCGCTCCATCGGGTTCCCCTAATTCATCTGGGAAAACAACTGCAAACGATTGCAAGTAACCGGTGAACGGTCAAAAACTACCGTTCACCGATATTTTCGAAACTGGTTCTAACTGGTATTAAGTCAAAAAGACCAATTCACAAATCTTCATAATGACCTGCAATTTTTCTACACGCTATTTTTAGCCGCCCTGCGTTGTTTAGACGCAAAGAAAGTTCCGATCTTTCGCCCAATCATTTCGAAACGGTTTCAAAACCGCAGGTAGAAGTGTTAACGAGCGGTAAACGGTCGATTTTTTGCCGTGAGCGGTGCAAAAACGTTTTACTGTATGAATCAACGAAAGCGACCTCTTCTGTGGTGATATAGTGACAACAACACGTCACGTGGTTACTACCAGTTGAGAGACCACTGGTCTTCAAAGAACGCTTTCCAAGAAGCTTTAAGGGCACCCGCCCGCTGGCTTCCGAAAACCATCGAACTCAGATCGTACACACCTTCGGAAGGGAAATTTGAATGGTTGGCTTTATTCTTACCGGTCATGGACAGTTCGCCCCCGGCCTTGCAAGCGCTATTGCTATGGTCGCTGGCGACCAGCCCGCTTTTACCGTCGTTCCTTTTGAGGGCGACCAGGCTGCCTCCTACGGTGAGGATCTCCGCGCCGCCATCACCGCCATGCGCGAGGAGTGCGATGGCGTGCTCGTCTTTACCGACCTGCTCGGTGGTACCCCCTTCAATCAGTCGATGATGATTGCCCAGGATGTCGACAACGTCGAGATCCTGACCGGCACCAACCTTCCCATGGTTATTGAGCTTCTGTTCCTTCGCGGCAACGCCACGCTCGCCGAGCTTAGCGAGCAGGCAGTGACCGTTGGCCAGACAGGCATCACCGCCCAGACGGTCGCCTCCGTCGCTGGGGCCGAGGAAGAGGATATCTTCGGCGACGAGGACGGCATCTAATGGCCGATTTCGGAGCCAACGTCCTGAGCTCCTCGGTCGCCCTTTTAGGCCTGCTTGTCATCATGGGCTTGATTTACACCATCTGGTCGCAAATCAACATGAAAAAGAAGCAGAAGTACTTCAAGGAGCTGCACACGGAGCTTAAGCCGGGTCAGGAGGTTCTTTTCGCCGGCGGTATCTACGGAACCGTCAAAGGCATCGAAGGCGAGAAGGTCCAGATCAAAGTCCGATCCGGAGCCGTCGTAGATGTTTCGCGTTACGCGATTCAGGAGATCAAGTAACTGTCGTCAGCAAATAACGAAAGGAAGCTGATCAACATGGCAGAACCCAACATTCTTCTTACCCGCATCGATAACCGACTGGTTCATGGTCAGGTTGCCACCCAGTGGAACTCCACTCTGGGCTCCAACCTCATCCTCGTCGCCAACGACGACGTGTCGACCAACACCATGCGCCAGAACCTCATGAAGATGGCCGCTCCCACCGGCGTCGCTACGCGTTTCTTCTCCCTGCAGAAGACCATCGACGTCATTGGCAAGGCGAGCCCGCGCCAGAAGATCTTCATCGTGGCCGAAACACCGGAAGACGTGCTTACGCTCGTCAAGGGCGGTGTGCCTATAAAGAAGGTAAACATCGGCAACATGCACATGTCGGAAGGAAAGCGCCAAGTCGCCACCTCCGTCGCAGTTAACGACGAGGATGTCGCTGCGTTTAAAGAGCTGCAGGAATTGGGGGTGGAGTTGGAGATCAGGCGCGTTCCGAGCACGCCTGTTGAGGACACGAGCAAGCTCTTCTCGTAATCCTCGTGATCCACGTTGTCAGGAGTGAAACCCTGACATTCTGTACGTGAAATCCAAAGTGCGTACATACATTTTGAAAGGAGGAGCAAGATGGAATACACGATCTTCCAGGTCGCTCTGGTCTTCATCGTCACGTTCGTCGCGGCAATCGACCAGTTTAACTTCCTCGAGTCTCTCTATCAGCCCATCGTCACCGGCGCCGTCATTGGTCTTATCCTTGGCGACCTCAACACCGGTCTTCTCGTGGGTGGTACTTATCAGCTCATGACGATCGGCAACATGCCGATCGGAGGTGCTCAGCCGCCTAACGCTGTTATCGGCGGCATCATGGCAGCCATTCTCGCTATTGCTACGGGCCTCGAGCCCAATGCGGCAGTCGGCCTTGCCATTCCGTTCGCTCTGCTTGGTCAGCTCGGCGTTACCCTGGTCTTCACGCTTATGTCGCCGCTCATGTCCTCTGCGGACAACATGGCTCACAACGCTGACACCAAGGGTATCGAGCGTCTGAACTACTTCGCCATGGCTCTGCTCGGCCTGATCTTCGCTGTCGTCGTCACCCTGTTCTTCATCGCTGGCGCCACCATCGGTCAGACCATCGCTTCCGCCATCCCGACTTGGCTGCAGACCGGTCTCTCCGCTGCAGGCGGCATGATGCGCTTCGTCGGCTTCGCCGTCCTGCTCAAGGTTATGATGAACCGCGATATGTGGGGCTTCTTCCTCATGGGCTTTGGCCTCGCGCTCATCACCGTTGCCAACGATTCTCTGGCAACCCCTGCTCTGCTCATCCTCGCTCTCATCGGCTTCGGCATCGCTTTCTGGGACTTCCAGCAGCAGACCGAGCTGAAGGGTGCAGCTGTTTCTGACGGAGGTGACTTCGAAGATGGCATCTAATGAGTATGTGATCCCGGAGCACTACGAGGATCTCACTCCTGCTCCGCAGCTCGACCAGAAGACCCTCAACAAGATGGCTTGGCGCTCCTGCTTCCTGCAGGCCTCGTTCAACTACGAGCGTATGCAGGCCGCCGGCTGGCTTTACTCCATCATCCCCGGTCTGGAGAAGATCCACACCAACAAGAACGACCTCGCGGCTTCCATGAGCCACAACCTGGAGTTCTTCAACACTCATCCGTTCCTCGTCACCTTTGTTATGGGTATCGTGCTTTCGCTCGAGCAGAACAAGGTTGACATCCCCACGATCCGCGCCGTCCGCGTCGCCGCAATGGGCCCGCTCGGTGGTATCGGTGACGCCCTGTTCTGGCTGACGCTCGTGCCTATCACGGCCGGCATCACCTCCAACATGGCCATCAACGGCAACGCCGCTGCGCCGATCATCTTCCTGGTGATCTTCAACGTCGTCCAGTTCGCTCTGCGCTTCTGGCTCATGAACTGGTCCTACAAGCTTGGCACCAGCGCTATTGACGCTCTGACCGCCAACATGCAGGCCTTCACGCGTGCCGCTTCCATCATGGGCGTCTTCGTCGTCGGTTGCCTGGTCGTCACCATGGGTGGCACCCAGATCAACCTCCAGATCCCCAACGGCACCACCCGTGGCCTCTCCGCTACTACCGTGATCGTCTCCGAGAAGGAGGCCGAGAACTTCACCGGTATGGAGGGCATCGATACCGAGACCGCTGAGGCCGGTACCATCGCCATGACCGATGAGGACGGCAACGCCCTCACCGCTTCCGATGCCGACGGCAACGCTGTCGAGTGCGGCGTCACCGATCTGGGCAACGGCATGGAGTCCGTTACCTACGGCACCGTCACCGAGGATCCGGTCAACTTCTCCGTTGCCGACACCCTCAACACCATCGTCCCGAAGCTCGTCCCGCTTATGCTTACGCTGCTGCTTTACTACATGTTCGCTAAGCACAGCTGGACCCCGACCAAGGGCATTCTCCTGCTCTTCGTCCTTGGCATCTTGGGCGCTGGCCCGCTTGGTCTCTGGCCGAGCATCTGGTAAGGCTCTAGCTTGAGGGGTGTGTCCCTACGCGGCTCACACCCCGACCCCTTAAGCCATGTGTATGTTAAAAGCCGCGTGCTCGAAAGAGCGCGCGGCTTTTGTTTTCTTGATGATTCGGGTGTGGCGGACAGATAATGCTAAACACCCTAGGTAGTTAGCCGAATTCGAGCAAAAGGGAGGATAGGATGGCGATCGGAGCGCGTAAGCAACCGCTGTACGATCAGCTGGTCGATATTCTGACCGAAAAGATCGACCATGAATATCGCGCCGGTGACATGATTCCTTCCGAGCGCGAACTTTCGGAGCGCTATGGTCTCTCGCGCACTACGGTACGCCTGGCTCTGCAGGAACTGGAGCGTTTAGGACTGGTGGTTCGGCAGCACGGTCGCGGCACCTTTGTGACCGACCGTTCGGCAAAGGCAACCAATCTCATGCAGTCCTACAGCTTTACCGAGCAGATGCGCGCGATGGGTCGCGACCCCGAGACCACGATTCTCGAGTTTTGCGAGATGGAGGCCGATAAAAATCTGGCCGAGCATATGGGATTGCGTATCGGTGATCGCATTTTTAAGCTTAAGCGCCTTCGTTCTGCCGACAACATGCCCATGATGGTCGAACGCAGCTATCTACCAGTTCGTCAATTTCTGTCCCTAAAGCGACCGCTGCTGGAGCGTAAGCCGCTTTACGATGTGATTGAGCAAGACTTTCAGCAAAAGATACGCGTGGCCGAAGAGGAGTTCTATGCGAGCATAGCCCGTCCCACCGATGCCCACCTTTTGGGAATTGTCGAGGGCTCGCCTGTGCTCGATTTGGTCAGGACTACGTATAACGAGTCAAACGAGGTTGTGGAGTACACACTCTCGGTTGCTCGTGCCGATCAGTTTAAATACAAGGTTTACCACCAGCGTAGCGACTAGTGTTCGCATCGTTTCCATATGATGTTTCTTTGCATTTAACTGGTTACTACCAGATAACCAACCGAAGTGTATAATTGCACGTCAGAGGATTACTTCTAGAGAGAGGTATTAGAAATGTTCGAGAAGAGTGTCGAGGAGCTCACCGAGCTCGGCGCCCAGATCACCACGGCCGAGATTGCTCAGCAGCCCGAGCTTTGGCGTGATACGCTCAACATCTATCGCGAGAACAAGGAGGCCATCGAGGCCTTCCTGGCCGAGGCTCGCGCTATGGGCGAGGGTCGTCTGTCCGTTGTCTTCACCGGTGCCGGTACGTCCGACTACGTTGGCGATACCTGCGCCCCGTACCTGCGTCACGCTGGCAACACTGATCTCTACGACTTTAAGCCCATCGCCACGACCGACATCGTGAGCGCCCCGCGCGACTTCCTGCGCGCCGAGGATCCCACGCTCGTGGTTTCCTTCGCCCGCTCTGGCAACAGCCCCGAGAGCCTTGCCGCCGTTGCCGTTGCCAAGGAGCTCGTCCACAACGTCAAGTTCCTCAACATCACCTGCGCTCCCGAGGGCAAGCTCGCCGTCGAGTCTGCCGATGATCCCAACGCGCTGACGCTGCTCATTCCGCGCGCCAACGACAAGGGCTTCGCCATGACCGGTTCTTATTCCTGCATGACCCTGCTCTCCACCCTTATTTTCGACACTGCCTCTGACGAGCAGAAGGCCGAGTGGGTCGAGACGATTGCCAAGATGGGCGAGGAGGTCATCTCCCGTGAGCCCGAGATCGCCGATTACCTGGCTGGCGACTTCAACCGCGTGACCTACTTGGGTTCTGGCTCCTTCGGTGGCCTTGCCCAGGAGAGCCAGCTCAAGATCCTTGAGCTCGCTCACGGTCTGGTCGCTACTTCCTACGACACCTCCATGGGCTATCGTCACGGACCTAAGTCCTTCGTCGACGATAAGACGCTCGTCTTCGTGTTCGTCAATAACGACGCCTACACCCGTCAGTACGACATCGACATCCTCAACGAGATCGGTGGCGACGAGATCGCTCAGCACACCATCGCCGTTCAGCAGGAAGGTGCCACCGTCTATGAGGGTGAGTCCTTCACCTTTAAGGGCTACGAGGCACTTCCCGAGGGCTACCTTGCTCTGCCGTTCGTGATGTTTGCCCAGGCTATCAGCCTGCTCAACTCCGTGCGCGTGGGCAACACGCCCGATACGCCGAGCCCCACCGGCACGGTCAACCGCGTGGTTAAGGGCGTGACGATTCACCCCTTCACCGCTTAATCGCGTCCCCCTGTAAGGGCGCCCGTCCGCTCATAACGGCGGGCGGGCGCTTTTTGTTTTACGTGAGCTGGGTATAAGCATCACTACAGTCAACTGCTTTAGAAGCAAGGAGTGCATATGAGCACGTACGCAATTAAGGCTGACAAGTTCTTCTTGCCGGCAGGTCCGCAACTGGGCGGCTATCTTATGGTCGAGGATGGCGTCTTTGGCGCCTGGCAGGCCGACGAGCCCTCTTGCGAGATTAAGGACTACACGGGATCGTGGATCGCACCGGGTATGGTCGATACTCACATCCATGGCTTCTACAACCACTCAACAACCGATAACGATCCCGAGGGCATCGATATCAGCTCGACCGAGCTCGCCCGTCGCGGCACCACCAGCTGGCTGCCCACGACGTTCACCGATGGCGTCGAGCAGATCAAGGACGCCTGCGCCGCCATCGCTCAGGCGGACGAGGGTCGCGGCCCCGACTTCTGCGGTGCTCGCATTCAGGGCATCTACCTGGAGGGCCCCTTCTTTACCATGAAGCACGTGGGCGCGCAGAACCCCGCTTACCTCATCGATCCCTCCGAGGAGGTCTTCGATCAGTGGCAGGAGGCTGCGGGTGGTCGCATCGTTAAGAGCGCCATGGCGGCCGAGCGCGACGGTGCCGCTGCTTATGCGGCTGCTCTGAACGCCAAGGGTGTGGTGACCAGCATCGGTCACTCCGACGCCACCTACGATGAGTGCATCGCCGCCATCAACGCCGGTGCCAGCTGCTTTACGCATACCTATAACGGTCAGCGCGGGCTGCATCACCGTGAGCCCGGTGTCGTGGGCGCTGCCATGTCCACGCCCGAGACCTACGCCGAGATCATCTGTGACGGCAAGCACGTTAACCCTGCCGCCATCAAGGCGCTGCTGCAGGCAAAGGGCTGGCAACACACGGTGCTCATCACTGACTGCCTGGGCTGCGGCGGCATGCCCGAGGGCAGCTACACCAGTGGTGGCATGGACGTCATCATGAAGGACAACCTGTGCTGGCTCGCCGACGGCAAGAGCATTGCCGGCTCGGTGCTCACGCTTGCCCAGGGCGTCAAGAACATCGTTGACTGGGGCATCGCCAGCGCCGATATCGCCATTCGTATGGCAACCGAGGTGCCGGCACGCTCCGCGCACATCGAGGATAAGTGCGGCAGCATCATGCCGGGTCGCGACGCCGACTTTGTCGTGTTCGACCATGAGCTTACCCTCGTCGAGACGTATGTTGGCGGCCAGAGCGTCGGCAACGCCTTTACCGAGTAACGATAGAAAAAGACGGCGGGCCCGAATCTGCTCGGACCCGCCGTATGGGTTGAACGCTCAAAAGCACCTTCACAGTTACAGCTTGTTAGCGATTTTCTTTGCCGTGCGCTTGACGCCGGCCACCAGGCCTCCTGCAGGATGCTCCTTCTCGTATGCTAGACGCTTCTCGCGCTTGGCGTACTCTTCGACGATGATATCGCCATATTCGTCTTCGATCTTGTCGAAGAAGTCGACGGCGCCCTTAATTTCCTCAGCGGTCGGGTGTCCCTTTTGGACACCGCCGGCGAGTTTGAACGGCCCCCACGTATCAAAGCCGGGGCAGCCGTAGACACCCATAAAGATGGCCTGCCTCATGCGGCAGATGCCATCGATATCCTTGCCGTACCACTTGTTTTTGCCACCGTAGGTCATAAGGCCAAACACCTTGTCCTGCGGCTGCAGCACGTTCGTGAGCACTCGTGCCATGTCCTTGTCGATCTCGGAGTAATAGATGCCCGTGGCGACACCGATCAGATGATATTCGTGCAGGTTGGGATACTCGTTTTTACCGAGTGCCTTGACGTCGAGGGTATCGATCTCGGGGTGTGCCTCGACGATGGCGTCCACGAGCTTTTTCGTATTGCCGTGATGGCGCGAGGCGTAGAGGATGATGGTTCGCATAAGAAGGCCTTTCAGCTGTAATTGCATCAATGTCTGTATGGTACCCCGTTACATGGCTGGGATACCGGACGCATCGATGAACGTGCGGGTTTGTCCTTTGGTTAGGGCCGAGACGGGTACTTGCGAGCAAAAAGCAGTTGTTCGAAAGGATGGGCAATGGAATACGCTCTCTCCAACGATTCGATTTCTATTAAGGTGTCCACGGCTGGTGGTTCGTTTACCTCGATCAAGGCCGGAGGTTGCGAGTATCTGTGGCAGGGCGATCCCGCCGTGTGGTCCGGCCAGGCACCGATTTGCTTCCCGATTTGCGGAGGCTTGCGCGATAACAACGCCATGACGTTTGCCGGGCATCATGTAAAGCTCGCTCGCCACGGCTTTGCGCGCAAGCAGGAGTGGAAGCTGCTGAGCCAAGGCGAGAACGAGCTGGCGATGTGCCTGGCTTCGGAGGATAACGCCGCGCTGCTGAGCGATTATCCGTATCCGTTTAAGCTTGTCGCCCGCTATACGCTCGAAGACGCCGCCGTGCGCGTCTCCTATGAGGTGACCAACGAGGGAACCGAGGACATGCCGTTCTTTATCGGCGGTCATCCCGGCTTCAGGTGTCCGCTCGATGAGGGCGAGGCCTATACGGACTACGAGCTGCGCTTTGAGAAAGACGAGGCTGCGGAGCTTTGCACCGCCGTGCCCTCGACCGGATTGATTGACGTGGCAAACCGTTCCAAGAACCCCATGGTGGGAAAGACGCTGCCCCTGTCGCACGAGCTCTTCGATTTTGCGGAGACCATCTTTGACGTGCTCGAGAGCCGCCAGGTCACGCTTTCTAAGAAGGGGGAGGACAAGGGCGTTCGCCTGAGCTTTGAGGGCTTCCCGTATCTCATTGTGTGGAGTAAGCCCGAGGGCGATTTTGTGGCAGTTGAGCCTTGGGGCGGCCTCTCGACCTGCTCCGATGAGGACGACGTACTTGAGCATAAGCGCGGCTGCCTTGTCGCCAAGCCCAAGGAGACCATCGTCCGCTCGTTCACGATTGAGATTCTGTAATTCCGTTTTGTCGACTCGTATCGCGAGGCACAAGGAGCCTGCGAGATAAGGAGCTAAAAATGATCCTCACCGTTACGATGAACCCGTCTGTCGATACGCGCTATCAGCTCGATGAGCTCATTATCGACGACGTTAACCGTGTGAAGCCCGAAAAGACCGCTGGCGGCAAGGGCCTCAACGTGGCCCGTGTGCTGTGTCAGCTGGGCGACGACGTTGTGGCAACCGGTCTGCTCGGCGGCCACATGGGCGCCTTCATGGCTGAGCTCATGGACGCCAACGGTATTAACAACGACTTTGTGCCCATCAAGGGCGAGACTCGCATTTGCCTCAACATCCTCCACGCCGGCAACCAGACCGAGCTGCTCGAGAGTGGCCCGACAATTGCCCCCGAGGAACTCGATGCCTTTACCGCCAAGTTTACTGAGCTTGCGGGCAAGGCCGACGTCGTCACCATTTCGGGTTCTCTGCCCCGCGGTGTCGAGGCAGACTACTATGCCAAGATCACGGGCATTGCCGAGAACGCCGGCGCCAAGGTATTGCTCGATACCTCGGGTGCCTCTCTCGAGGCTGCGCTCAAGTCCGAGGTCAAGCCCGAGCTGGTCAAGCCTAACCTGACCGAGATCAACGGCCTTCTGGGTACGAGCTTTACCACCGACGATGTGGATGAGCTCCGCGCCGCGCTCGCCTCTGACGCCCGCTTCTCCGATATCCCCTGGGTCGTCGTATCCATGGGCGCTGCCGGCTCCGTTGGTTTCCATAACGGCCGTGCGTTCCGCGCCAAGACGCCCGACATCCCTGCCGTTAACGCTACGGGCTCTGGCGATTCGACCATTGCCGGCTTCGCACATGCGATTGCTGCCGGAGCCGACGACGAGACGGTGCTGCGTACCGCCAACACCTGCGGCAAGCTCAATGCCATGGATCCCATGACTGGTCACTTGGTTATGGATCGTTGGGACGAGGTTTACAACGGCGTTGTCGTGACCGAGCTGTAGGAGCTTGTGCTGCGGCCCCGGCATCGGTTGCTAGCTCATGTCGACGACAAGTGCAGTAGCATTATGCCGGGGCGCGACGCCGACACTGTCGTGTTCAATCCCGACCTTACCCTGGTCGAGACGCATGTGGGTGGCAACAGCGTCGGTAATGCGTTTGCCGAGTAGCCGCCAAAGAAACGATCCGAGAGGGGATTTAGATGATTTACGGTGCATTGGGCGATATCGAGGAGTACCGTGGAATGCTCAAGGGCCTCGACGTGCTGATCGATTGGCTCGAGGAGAACGATCCGGCGAAGCTCGAGGTCGGCAGCCATCCGATTCTGGGCGACAAGGTCTTTGCGAACGTCATGGCTCCCACGACGCGTCCCGAAGCCGAGGCTCACTATGAGACGCATCAGCGCTATCACGACCTGCAGATCGACGTCGAGGGTCGCGAGGCCTTTAAGGTTGCCACGGGCAGCCTGACGCTGGTCCAGGAGTTTGACGAGAAGGACGACTACGATCTGGTCGATTCCGACGTCTCGATCGCCGGCGATCTTGCTGACGATAAGTTTGCATTGTTCGTTGCCGGCGAGCCTCATATGCCCACGCTCGAGTTCCCGGACGATGGCGCGCAGCCGGTCAAGAAGATCTGCTTTAAGCTGCTTGCAGATGCTTACTGGGAAGAGTAACGAACTGCTCGTGAGCTAGCGTGATTTCCCTTGGGGAACGCGTTTGAGCCCCGCTGATCGCGGTCCCCTTGGGGATTGCGGTTGGCGGGGCTTGTTGTTGAGTAGGGGAGTTGCCGGCGGCGTTGTGCTTGCATTGGCGCATGCGCACTCAAAATCGGCAACAAAAAAGCCGCCCGAAGGCGGCTATCTTGTGCAATGGAGCCAGCGACCGGGCTCGAACCGGTGACCCCCGCTTTACGAGAGCGGTGCTCTACCAACTGAGCTACGCTGGCGGCCATGTGGTGACGCAACTGATGCGTCAACGGCTGTCTATGATACGGGACATCGCACATCCGTGCAAGTGTTCTGACGGCTTTTCTCACTTTAAATGCACTTTAAATGCACTAATATTGGAGACGTGATGTCTCGCTCTTACGAGTCTCAAACAGAATGGGACTGCCATGGCTCAACCCAAGATCCTTCTCACGCGTATCGATGACCGGTTTATTTACGGGCAAGACGTTGAGCTGTGGAACGAGGCTATGGGTTCCAACCTCGTCCTAATCGTCAACGACGAGATTGCGGCTGATTCGCGCAAGTGGGCGCCTATGAGGGTCGCGGCGCCCGAGGGCGTGTGGACGCGGTTTTTCTCGGTGCAAAGGACCATCGATATCATTCATACCGCAACGCCGCGTCAATGGATTCTGATTATGGTGGCCTCACCCGCCGATGCGCTCGCGCTGGTTAAGGGTGGTGTGCCGATCACCAAGATTAGCATCGGCCATATGCAGGCAGGGGAGGGTAAGCGCCCCATAACGCCCGCGGTTGCCGTGAGCGACGCAGACGTTGCTGCCCTCAAAGAACTGCAGGCGCTCGGCATAGAGCTAGAAATCCGCTATCTCCCCAGTTCCGCCCCCGACCCCATCGGCAATCTGTTCAACTGATCCCTTGGGGACGGAGGAAAACGGATCATTTTGCCCTTGCGAGGGACGCGTGCGATGCTGCCTGTCAAAAACAATGCCCATTTACTACGTTTGATCGGCTATCGCCGGGTCGCGCGCGCAGACGTGGTGTAAGAGTGTCCTGAGGTCCGTCGCTGCAAGTCC
>CAJLOU010000039.1 GCA_905208345.1 uncultured Collinsella sp. | reverse complement strand
TAAGCGGACGTCCTTTGACCATGGCCGGTGAACCCGGCCCCCAGGCCGAGCGCGTCGCCGCCGTGGCCCAAAAGATTGCCGACGAGCTCGACCTTCCGCTGGAGTTTGAGGACGAGCGTCTGTCCTCGCAGGAGGCCAAGCGAATCCTGCGAGAGCAGGGGCTCAACGAAAAGCAGATGAGGGGCAAGATTGACATGATCGCCGCCAGCCTGTTCTTGCAGACATGGCTCGATCGTAAAAACGAGGAGGTTCAGCATGCCTAGCGCTTCCGATCCGCGCCAGCAGAATCGTACACGGCAGCCCGTGCCGCGCCCTGCTCAGCCTGGCCAGCGCTCGGCGCAGCCGACGCAGCGTTCGGCTCGGCCTACTCAGCGTGCTGCTCAACAGCTCGCCGCTCGTCCCGCGCAGCCCGCTGGCGCCGCTCGTTTTAAGCAGCAGGCTCCTGCCCAGCGCACGCAGGGGCAGGCTCCGCAATCACGCTCCTACGCACATCATGCTCATGGCTCGCACGGCGTTGCTCCGGCCACGCGCTCGAGCTATAACACGCACGCCCGCCGTGGTGCCCAAAAGAAAAGCTCCCCGGTGCCTATGATTATCGGTGGCGTCGTCGCCGTGCTTGCGCTTGTCGCGATCGTTTTCTTTGTCGTGCCGGCCGTCAAGGGCTTCTTTGGCGGTGAGGATGCGAAAGTCGCTGCTGGCCAGCAAGTTACTATCACGATTCCCGATGGTGCTTCGGGTGATACCATCGCTTCGATTCTCTCCGAGAACCATATCGTCGAAGATCCCAAGGATTATTATGCGGCGGTCAAAAAGCTCAACGCCGATATGTCGCTTAAGCCGGGTAAGTATTCGTTTACCACGCTTATGGACGCCACGAAGGTCGTCCAGCAGCTTATGGAAGGTCCCAACGCCGGCTCCGATGCGCTCACGATTCCTGAGGGCCTGACGGTCGATCAGGTCGCCGACCGCGTGGCCAAGGCGTACGACAGCATTTCTAAGGAAGACTTCCTTAACCGGGCTAAGGCGAGCAATTATGTGAATGATTACGCTTTCCTTAAAGACGCCGCGAACGATTCGCTCGAGGGCTTCCTATTCCCCAAGACGTATTCGCTGGGTAAGGACCCAAGCGCCGATGATGTGATTCGCGCTATGCTTGACCAGTTCAACGCCGAGTATAAGTCGCTTGACTTTGCCAGCTGCGAGGCCAAGATCAAGGAGCGCTATGGCGTGGAGATGTCCGATTACGACATCGTTAACCTTGCCTCGATTGTCGAGCGCGAGGGCCTCAACGCCGATCAGCGCGCGCATGTGGCATCGGTTTTCTATAACCGTCTGGCGGGCAAGCTCGATGGCCTGCGTTACCTCAACAGCGATGCGACCATGATGTATGTCACCGGCGGCGAGGTTACCGCCGACGACCTGCAGAGCGATAGCCCGTATAACACCTATAAGCATGAGGGCCTGCCGCCCACGCCCATCTGCTCTCCGTCGCTCGAGGCGCTCAAGGCTACCCTTGAGCCGACCGACTCCGATGACCTGTATTTCTACATTACGCAGGACGAGGAGTACTTCTCGCAAACCTACGAAGAGCATCAACAGTCTTGGAATTAACATGAGGATTTTTAGCCCCAAACGATACGTTGCCTCGGTCGATCGCATCGACCTTGATACCCTGTGGGCCGACGGCAAACGCGCCATTCTGCTCGATCGCGATAACACCCTGGTGCCGCGCGACACCGAGCAGGTTCCCGCCGCGGTTTCCGCTTGGCTCGATACCGCCCGCGCCAAAGGCTTTAAGCTGTGCATGGTGTCCAACAACTGGCATCGCGACCAGGTCATGAGCTCTGCACGCGAGCTGGGACTCGAGGCCATTAGCCACGCCATGAAGCCGGCGCCGTTTGCCCTCAAGGCGGGTCTTAAGCGCCTCGGCGCCACGGCCGACGAGGCGGTGCTGATCGGTGATCAGCTCTACACGGACGTGTGGAGCGGCAATTTTGCCGGCGTCGATACTATCCTGGTTAAGCCGCAGGCAACCCAGGATCTGTGGTACACGCAGATCTTCCGTATCTTTGAGCGCCGGGCCCTGCGCGACCTTCCCTGCGAGGAATAGGTTTCGCCATGTCTCAGCACATCAAACACGGCTGCGACCATATCTTCTTTATCGGCTTTTTGGGCGCGGGCAAATCGACGCTCGCGCGCAACGTCGGCACTATGTTCAAGCGGCGTTTTATCGATACCGACCGCCTGGTCGTGCGCCGTTGCGGCAAGTCGGTAACCGAGATTTTTGAGACCGAGGGCGAGGATCGTTTTCGCGAGCTCGAGACCTCGGCGCTCCGTTCGCTCCAAAGCGAGCGCAGCCTGTTGGTTTCGTGCGGGGGCGGTATCGTCGAGACGCCGGTGAATATTGAGCTGATGCACGAAATGGGTACGTGCGTGTACCTCGAGGGCGACTTCGAGGATTCGATTCGCCAGATTCGTCGGTCCGACACGCGCCCCGATTTCCGTTCGCCCGAGCATGCCGCGCGCCTGTTTGAGCATCGTCGTCCGCTGTATCGCCAGGCCGCCGATATTACCCTTGATATTCGCAACAAGTCCTTCGAGGACGTTTCCTACCTTTGTGCCGAGATGCTTTTGGAGCGTGGACTGCTATGATTCGCCGTCAACTGATCAATTTCCAAAACCGCAGTGTCGATGTCCGCGTCGGATTGGGCGCGTTCGATGAGCTGCCGCGCATGTTTGCCTCGGCCGTGGGCAAGCCTAAGCGCGCGATGGTGGTTTGGAACGACGCCACATCCGAGCGTTTTGGTGAGGTCGTCGAGCATGCGCTGGTCGACGCCGGTTTTGCCGTGTCGCTGCTCGTCCTCGAGGTTTCGCCTGCTGGTGCCACGCTGGCCGACGCCGATGCTATCTTTGGCGCCCTGTCTGCCAACCGCATCACCTGCGACGATCTGGTTGTCGCTGTTGGCGATGCCGCAACCTGTTCGGTTGTTGGCTGGTGCGCCAACCAGTGGTGTGGCCGAACCGAGTGCGCGCTGCTGCCGACGACCTTCGACGCCATGCTCACGGTCGCGACGACCATGAAGCCGCTCGTCGCCTCGTTGGCCAATGCGCTTCCCGCTATCGCGTTCCGTCCCGAACCGGGCTTGGTTGTGTGTGATCTCGACCTTGTTCGCGAGGCGGAACCCGAGGACCTCAAGTTCGGCTATGCGGTACTTGTTGGCACCATGCTTTCGAGCAGCAAGTCCCGCTGGAATCAGTTTACTGAGACCGTCCCCGAGATTCTCGCGGGCGAGGAGGTCGCACTCGTCAATGCCGTTCAATGGTCTCAGACTGCCCGCAAGGACGTGCTGACGGCCACGAACCCGAGCGCTCGCCATGCGCTCGATTTTGGCAAGACGGGGGAGCGCACCCTGCGCGCTTGCTTGGGCGATGCCGCTTCGCAGGTCCCTGCCTACCAGCTGTTGTCCGAGGGCATGCGCTTTGAGGCGCGCCTAGCACACGATGCCTGCGACTTCGATATCGACTATGTGTTTGATCTCGATGACTGCCTGGAGGACTTTGGCATCGAGGAGCTTGCCTTCGACTTGGAGCCTGCCGCATATATCGAGGAGTTCCGCAGACAGCAGTTTGTCCGCTCGAACCGCAGCATGCTGCCGCTGCCCGCGGCGCTCGGCGCCATTCGCCTAACGAGCGTCGAGGACGAGGTTCTTGAGCGCCATGCTCACGCCTACTTGGCTTCTCGTAAAGAACTTCTCTAAGATTTATTGACTTCCATCGTCTTTCGTATCATGTTGAGGGGCGGGTTTTCAATCGGTTGCGGATCGCATGCGATTCCGTCGTTCGGTTGAGACCCGTCCCGTCTATATTGAGACAACAAGAAAGGAATCTGCATGTCTGAGTTTGCTGCCGGTCCTGCCGGTCGTATCGAGCGTGTCCGTACCCTGATGGTCGAGCGCGGCTACGATGCTATCGTGGTGCGCGACGAGGCCAATCTCCGTTGGCTCACGGGCGTGAAGGGCGTCTTCGACTACACTTTCGAGTTCCCGCACGCCGCGTTTATTACGGCCGATCAGTGCCTGTTCCACACCGACTCGCGCTATTTCAACAGCTTTGAGGAGAACACGCCCGCCGGCAGCCCCTGGGTCTACGACATGGACGAGGGCACCATTCCCGGCTGGGTCGCCGGCAAGATCGCGGTCAACAAGTGCCGCGTCTGCGCCGTCGAGGATGACATGCAGATTAACTTCTACCAAGGTATCCAGCGTGGTCTGGAGGACCGTTCCGTCGCCTGTATGCTTCCGCTGATGCACGACGACATCCGCAAGATGCGTGCCATCAAGGATGCCGAGGAGATTGAGCTCATGCGCCATGCGCAGTCGATCACCGATGCCGCCTTCCAACACATGCTCGGCTTTATTAAACCCGGCATGACCGAGAAGCAGGTCCGCAACGAGCTTGAGAACTTTATGTTCGCCAACGGTGCCGACAGCCTGGCCTTTGGCTCCATCGTCGCGAGCGGTCCCAACACCGCTAACCCGCATGCCGTCCCGAGCGACCGTGTGATTGAGAAGGGCGACTTTGTCCTGATGGACTACGGTGCGGGCTACTGCGACTACCGTTCCGACATGACGCGTACCGTCGTGATGGGCGAGCCCACCCAGGAGCAGCTCGACCTGTACGCGCTCGTGCGCCGTACGCACGAGGAGTGCGTCGCCGCCATCCATCCGGGCGTCGAGGGCAACGACATTTTTAAGCTTTCCAAGAAGATCATCGGCGATGCCGGCTATGGCGATTACTACAACCATGGTCTGGGCCACGGCGTGGGCATCGACATCCACGAGCTGCCCAACTTCAACCGAAGCAAGAACATCATCGAGGTCGGCTCGGTTATCACCATGGAGCCTGGCGTCTACCTGCCCGGCGTGGGCGGCGTTCGCCTGGAGGACTACGGCGTGGTCACCGAGAACGGCTATGAGCCCTTCACCAAGACCCCGCACGACCTGCACGTTATCGACTGCTAGTTTACTTCAGTAGATAGTTTGGGGCGGGGCGTCCGGATTGATTCGGACGCCCCGCGTTCTCTTTTTATGCGCTCGCCGCAGGCGCCGTCTGCAAGTGTATAATTTCTGTCGTATGTAATTTGGACGCTTGTGCGTTCTGCCCATAACAAGAAAGGTCGCTATGCCTACCATTTCCACCGCCGACTTCAAGAACGGCCTCGGTCTCCGCATCAAGGACAAGGTCTACACCATCGTCGAGTTCCAGCATGTCAAGCCGGGCAAGGGCGGCGCGTTTGTGCGCTACAAGACCCGCGACATCAAGAGCGGCCGCGTCGTCGAGAACACCTGCAACGCCGGCACCAAGTTCGAGAGCGTCATGCTCACCACCCGTGAGTTCCAGTACCTCTACAACGATGGCACCGACTACATCTTCATGGACAACGAGTCCTATGAGCAGGTTCCCGTTCCCGAGGACATGGTGGGCGAGAACTCCAAGTGGCTGCGCGAGAACGACATCTGCCAGCTGCTCTTCGCCGACGATGAGCTCATGGGCGTGACCCCGCCGATGTTCATCGAGACCACCATCGTCCAGACCGACCCGGGCTTTAAGGGCGACACCGTCCAGGGTTCCACCAAGCCGGCCACGATTGACACCGGCGCTGTCATCCAGGTCCCCATGTACCTCAACGAGGGCGAGGTCATCAAGGTTGACACCCGCGACGGCAAGTTCGTCTCCCGCGTCTAGCAACCAACTCTTCTAGGAGGACTCATGCCCCAGGAAATCAAGATTGACGGCATCGGGATTTCGCCCGATGTTCTGACCGCCATCGTCTCGCGCGCCGTGTCCGATGTCGAGGGCATCGCCTCCGTTGGCGTCAAGGACCTTGCCACCAACCTTGTCTCCATGATGCTCTCGTCCAAGGCCCCGGCTTCTGAGCCGGCGGTCGAGGCCGAGGTCGTCGGCGACAAGCTCGCACTCACCGTGCGCGTCGTGGTGTTCTTTGGCTATCCGTTCAAGAAACTCGCCGAGGCCGTTCGCGCTGCCGTGGTCGCCGCCATCGATGCTCAGGTGGGCGTTGAGGTCGAGCGCGTTGACGTTTGCATCGACGGCCTCGTTTTCCCCAAGGAGTAACCTTTGAGCCTTAAGGTTTATCGCGGGCGTACGCTTGCCCGCAGTCAGGCGCTGCAGCTGCTGTTCCAGGCCGAGGCCACGGACAGCCCGCTCGAGCGCGTCCTCGAGGGTGATTTCCTGATCTCGAAGGGTCCCCTCGATCCCTATGCTCTGGAGCTGTGCCGAGGTGCCTACGAGCATATCGACCGCATCGACTGTGCTCTGCGCTCCGTTGCCAAGAACTGGGATCTTATGCGCATGCCCGGCGCCGACCGCAACCTGCTGCGTATCGCCGTTTACGAGATGCGTTTCCTCACCGACGAGGAGGTCTCGGACGCCATCGTGATCAACGAGGCCGTTGAGCTTGCCAAGGCCTATGGCACCGACCAGTCCGCGTCGTTCGTCAACGGCGTGCTGGGCAAGATCGCTCGCAGCGAGGAGCTGCCGGGCGAGGACCTATACCAGGAGCTGCTGGCCGAGGATCGCGCTCGCGAGGAGGCACAGGCTGCCGAGGCTGCCGCAAAGGTTGCGGTTGCTCAGGCCGAGGCCGGCGTTCTCGACGAGGACGCTGAGGTCGCCGAGGCCGAGACCGGTACCGTCGAGGAGTAGCCATGCCAGAGGGTTCCGTCCGCAACTTCGACGAGATTTCGGACCGCTTGGACCAGATCATAGCTACCGTTCGCTCTAAGGATACGTCCTTGGAGCGTTCGCTCGATCTGTTTGACGAGGCGATTGAGCTGGGCTCCCGTGCGGTCGACATGGTCGACAAGTTTGAGCTGACGCCGCGTGAGGCCGACAAGCTCGAACAGGAATACGATGAGGATGCGGCAAACGAATCCCAGGATAGCTAGGCCGCATCTCCGGATACGAATGGTTGATGGCATTCATGAAACGCGTGCGTCTTGATGACGAACTGATTTCACAGGGCATCTGCGCCGATCGCGCGGATGCCCTTCGCACTCTTATGGCCGGCTTGGTCTCGAGTGGCGGTGAGCGCTTGACTTCGCCGGGCCTTAAGGTGATCCCGGGGCTGCCGCTGCATGTGAAGGGGCGCATTCCCTATGTTGGCCGCGGCGGTCTTAAGCTCGAAGGCGCGCTTGATGCGTTTGGCATCAATCCGACGGGCCTTGCCTGTCTGGATGTGGGCTGCTCTACCGGCGGCTTTACCGATTGTCTGCTCAAGCGCGGAGCTGCGACCGTTGTCTCGGTGGACGTGGGTCGCGCCCAGTTCGATTGGTCGTTGCGCCAGGACGATCGCGTGACGCTGCATGAGCGCACAAACGTGACGCAGCTGCCTGAGCTTGGCTATGCCGGCGCCATCGACCTGGCTGTGTGTGATGTCTCGTTTACCAGCATCGCGAACATTATCGATGCGGTACTGGCGTGCATGGCTCCTACGGGTGCATTCTGTACGCTCGTAAAGCCGCAGTTTGAGGCTCCGGCGGCGCTGGTGGGCGAGGGCGGCATTGTGACCGATTCCGCCGTGCGCCGCGATACACTCGTGGCGGCGGTTGAACTCTTTGCTGCCAAGGGCCTGTTCCCGGTCGATGTGTGCGTGTCGCCCATTCATGGTGCCAAGGGCAACGTTGAGTTTTTCCTGTACGGCACGAGATTTGACCCTGGCGATCGCTCGCAAGACGAGCTGCAATCCCAGGTATCGGTTATGAGCGAGAAAGCTGCAACGCTATGAAGGTCTTTCTGGTTCCCAATTACTACAAACAAGAGGCGGTCGAGAGCGGCCTGATGCTTGAGCTTTGGCTGACGCGCCAGGGCTATGAGGTCGCATGGGCTGCCGACCAGCGATCGAAGATTCAGAGCACGCCTGATATTGACGGCTCCGATCTGGTCATTACGCTCGGCGGCGACGGTACGTTGCTGCGCGCTGCCCGCATCCTCAACCATCGCGAGATTCCTATCCTCGGTCTTTCCTATGGTCACCTGGGCTTTTTAACTGCTGCGAGCCCCGAGGAGCGCGACATTCTGCAGGTCGTGAGCGACGCCCTGTCCGGTGAGCTGCACGTGAGCCGTCGCGCCACCATCGCCGCGGATATCGTATCCGTGCGCGAAGACGGTACGAAGGATGTCGTGCGCACCTTCGCCCTCAACGACATGGCGCTTACCCGCGGTCCGCTGTCCGATATGGTCGAGTTCGACATCACGGTGTCGGGCCACCATATCGACCGACTGCGTGGCGACGGCGTGGTCGTGTCCACGGCGACTGGTTCTACGGGGTACGCGCTCAGTGCCGGTGGCCCCATCGTGAGCCCCGACTATACGGGTATGGTCTGCGTACCTATTGCGCCGCACACCATTCAGGCCCGTGCCTTCTTGACTTCGCCGAGTGATGTCGTCGAAATCTTTATGTCTGATGACCGTCCGAGCGTTCCGGCGATCGCTATCGATGGACAATTTATTACTTGCGATGGCACCGTTGAGAGCGTGGCGGTGCGTCGCGGGCCCGGTGATGTGCTGCTGCTGGATTACGGCCCCGAGAGCTTCTATAACTCGGTGAGCCGCGTATTCTACGGAGTCCGTCATGATCGATGAGCTGCAGGTTTCTAACATTGCGCTCATTCGCGAGGCGACGCTGCTGCCGAGTGCCGGCCTGACTGTCCTGACCGGCGAGACCGGTGCCGGCAAGACCGCGCTGCTCTCGGCCCTCAAGCTTATTTTGGGTGAGCGCGCGGATTCGTCTATGGTGCGCGAGGGCGAGGCGCTGGCGAGCGTCGAGGCGCGCCTGTTTGACGGCCCGCACGACACGGAGGGCTTCATCGTGCAGCGCAGTCTTTCTGCCGAGGGCCGCAGCCGCGTGAAGATTGACGGACGCATCGCCAGTGTGCGCGAGCTTTCGGAGCGCGTTGGCGTGATGATGGATCTGTGCGGCCAACACGAGCACCAGCGCTTGCTCGATCCGGCGCATCATGTTGCGATGGTCGATGCCTGGGCAGGGCGCCCTGCACTCGAGGCGCTCGAGCACTACCGCGCCTGCTTTAAGGCTTCGCGCGCTGCCGCTAAGGAGGTTCGACGTGTCGAAGAGACCTCGCGTGCGCAGGGGAGCCGCGTCGAGGAAGCGCGCTTTGCGCTCGAGCGCATCGGCGAGGTCGACCCCAAACCGGGCGAGTATGAGGAACTCGAGGAACTGCTGCCGCGCTCCGAACATGCCGAGGTGCTGGTTGCCACAGCTAATGATGCCCATGCATCGCTTGCCTCTGAAGGGGGAGCGCTCGATGCCGTGAACAGCGCCGTGGCAGAACTTTCCCGTATGGCTTCCGTCGATCGCAAACTTGGCGACATTGCCGATTTGCTTTCGGATGCCTGTATCTCCCTTGAGGATTGCGCGAACGAACTTCGTGCCTATCGCGATGGCGTCGCCTTCGATCCGCGCGAGCTCGCTCGCATGCGTGAGCGGTATTCCGACCTCAAGGGCCTGCTGCATCAGTGGGGTCCTACCATGGACGATGTTTTTGCCATGCGCGATCGCTCGCAAGAGCTGCTGTCCCTGGTCGATGATGGCGATGAACAGATCAGAAAGGCGCGTGAGGCACTCGGGAGCGCCGAGCACGAGTTGTTTGCCGCTGCCAAGGCACTTAAGCGCGCTCGCAATGTGGCGGCCCCGCGCTTCTGCCACGAGGTTTGCCGCCAGATGGCTCGCCTGGAGATGGGCGGCGCCGAGCTCGTCTGGGAGTCGCGTGATCTTCCCCGTGCTGAGTGGACGCCCGTTGGTCCTTCGAGCTACGAGCTGCTATACCGCAGCGGTGCCGGTTTGACTCCACGTCCCCTGCGCCGCATTGCGTCGGGCGGCGAGCTCAGCCGCGTCATGTTGGCAAGTAAGGTTGTCCTCGGTAACGCGGACGGTGTCGATACGCTGGTGTTTGACGAGGTCGATGCTGGTGTCGGCGGCTCCACGGCCCGCGCTCTTGCTGGTGTGCTGGCCGATCTTGCCGCCACGCATCAGGTCATCGTCGTAACACACCTGGCGCAGGTTGCGGTTATGGCCGACAAGCACTACGTGGTCAGTAAAGAGCCCGGCGACGTTCCCCAGACGCATCTGGATGAGGTGGCTGGGGATGCTCGCACTGCCGAGATTGCCCGCATGCTCAGCGGCGACCAATCGGAGGCAAGTCTTGCGCATGCCAAGCAGATGCTTGAAGAAGCTCGAGGTTAGGTCGTATCAGCGGTGTTGGTGGGACAAAATAGACTGAAATTTTTGTCCCACTACGCGTTTTACTCCACAACCTTATCCGGCTGGATGAGCTCTTCGTAGTAGCTGATATGCTCGCGGGCGTCTTCGATTTCGGGCAGCAGGAAGTTGTAGATGACCTCGATGATCATCGTGGCGCTCATCTTGGAGAACGCGAAGTCGCCCGTTGTCAGTAGTGCTTCGTGGTTGACGGTATTAAAGGTGTAGTCTGCCAGGCGCGCGAGCGGGGATTTGCTGTCGCTGCTGATGACGACTACGGTTGCGCCGCAGTCGCGAGCCGCTTTTGCCATGCGATTCAGACGGCGCGACTTGCCGGAGTTTGAGATCAGCACGATAACGTCACCGGGGCGCAGCGTGAGCGCAAAACCAATCGAGGTCTCGCTGATGGTGCTTGCCATGCAACGAAGGCCCAGCTGCGAGAACTTGAACGTCGCGTCGAGCGCGACGGCGTTGGTGTTGCCTACGGCCGCAAACTCAATAACGCCGGCATTCTTAAGCGCGTGTACAACTGCGGCCAACGTGTCGTGATCAATGCCGTCGATGGTCGCATTAAGCTCACTCACCTTGGCGGCGAGGATATTTTTAAGGCTCTGCTCCATGTTGTCGAGCGAGACCTCGTCGGTCAGGCCCTCGTTGCGCTGACTCTCTAAGTCGCGCGCCAACGAAAACTGAAAGCTGCGGAAGCTGCCAAAGCCCAGCTTGCGGCAGAAACGCGAAACGGTCGCCTCGGACGTGGCGGCAGCGCGCGAGAGCTGAGCGGCCGTGAGGCGTGGCGCCTCGGACTGGTGCTCCAATATATAGTCGACAATGCGCTGCTCGGACTCGCTGTATCCCTGGTGGGTACTAATGAGGGAAAGTGCGCTTTTGCTACTATCGGTCATGGATGGCTCCTGGTTGGCATGAAAATCTAACTTGATTTGCAATGCCATAGTATACGGGCATTTTCAATTACAAGATACACCTTGCCGTTTCAAGTGTTGATGGTAAACTTTCACTTGCCGTTTACGGTTATGAAAGAACCTTTCACCGGAGAATTGCGCCTTGTCTCTTCTCACGCGGACGGTAGGTTGGTATCTTTCAGTTGTGGAAAAACGCGCATCGAAGCGCGTGTAGGGGAGCGCCCGCGGGCGCTGTACTCAAGAAGGAGGGACACATGGCTAAGTTTGACATCATCGCCGCGACCGGTTGCCCGACCGGCATTGCGCACACCTTCATGGCGAAGGAGGCGCTGGACAAGGCAGCTGCCGAGCGCGGTCTGACCATTAAGGTCGAGACTCATGGCCAGGTCGGTGTCGAGAACGAGCTCACCAAGAGCGAGATCGCCGGTGCCAAGGCCGTCGTCGTCGCAGCCGATAAGGATGTCCAGGCTGAGCGTTTCGCCGGTAAGCCCATGGTTTCCGTTGGTGTTTCCAAGGCCCTGTCTGTCGAGGCTGCTGGTAAGCTGATCGACCGCGCGCTCGCCGCCAAGGGCGACGACACGGTTGCCGCTGCCGCCGATGTCGAGGACGAGGTCGAGGAGAAGGAGTCCATCGGCCACGTCATCTACAAGCACCTCATGAACGGCGTCAGCCACATGCTGGTCTTCGTCGTTGCCGGTGGTGTTCTGACCGCCATTTCGTTCCTGTGGGGCATCACGTCCTTTGATTCGACGGCTGCCGACTACAACAGCTTTGCTGCGATGCTCAAGATCATCGGCGGCATCGCCATGAACCTTATGGTTCCGGTGCTTTCCGCCTACATCGCCGAATCCATCGGCAAGCGCCCGGCGCTCGTCCCCGGTTTCGTTGCCGGTATGATTGCCATCCAGGGCCTGCCTGTTAACGCCGAGACCGGCATGATCGACGCCGGTGGCGCCGGCGTGGGCTTCGGCTTCCTGGGCGGCATCGTCGGCGGCTTCCTCGCCGGCTATGTCATCCTGCTGCTCGAGAAGGTTTTCTCTAAAATTCCCGCGAGCCTTAATGGCCTGAAGGCAATCTTTCTGTATCCGCTGTGCTCTACCGCCATCGTCGGCCTGGTCATGCTCGGTATTTCCGGCCCCATGGCTGCCATTAACCAGGGTATGATGGATTTCCTGCAGAGCCTCGGTAACTCCGGTCCGGTGATCCTTGGCCTGGCCATCGGCTGCATGTGCGCCTTTGATATGGGCGGCCCGGTCAACAAGGCTGCTTACGCTACTGGCACCTTCCTGCTCGGTACCGCTCTCGAAGCTGGCGTCGGCACCGAGACCTACAACTTCGGCACCAACTTCATGGCTGCCGTCTCCGCCGCTTGCATCGTTCCGCCGCTGATCACCACCTTCGCCGTCGTTGTCGGCAAGAAGTACTTCAGCCAGGAGGATCATGACGCCGGTATCGTCAACCTCATCCTTGGTTGCACCCACATCACCGAGGGCGCCATTCCGTTCATGACCAAGAACATCTGGCCCGTCATGCCCATCATGATGCTCGGTTCTTCCATCGCTTCCATCTTGACCATCTTCTTCAACGTTCACGATCCGGCGCCTCACGGCGGCTTCCTGGTCCTGCCTGTTGTCGAGAACGGTCCGCTGTGGGTCCTCGCGATCCTCATCGGCGCTGTGGTCGGTGGCATCCTGTTCGTGGCCTTCAAGAAGTACGACTTCGAGAAGAATCAGAAGGCCGCTCCTGTAGCCAGGTCCGTTGAGGCCCCCAAGGCCGCTGCCGTCGAGGCCCCCAAGGCCGAGGCTGCCGACTTCGTGAAGGTCGAGAATGTCTTTGTCGCCGAGGACTTCGCTTCTCGTGACGAGGCTCTGAGCTTCGTTTCCAACCAGGCCGTCAAGGCAGGTATCGCCAGTGACGCCGACGCCGTGATGAACGCCTTCCTGGCTCGCGAGGCCGAGGGCACCACGGGCATGATGGAGGGCTTCGCCATCCCGCATGCCAAGTCCGACGCCATTACCGAGGCTGCCGTCATCGTCGTCAAGGACGAGTCCGGCGTGACCGGTTGGGACACCATGGACGGCGCTCCCGTTAACGTGGCTATCGCCCTGCTCATCCCGGGTGCCCAGGCCGGCACCACGCACCTTAAGATCCTGTCCAAGGTCGCCGAGGCGCTCATGGACGAGGACTTCCGTGCCACCGTCAAGGGTTCCACCGACGCCGCCAAGATCGCCAAGACGATCAACGCCCGTCTGGTCTAACCCCACGGCTAGCGATTAACATCGCCCCCTGTACAAAAGGCGAGGACTCCACCAGGAGCCCCCGCCTTTTTTCTTGCCCCTCCCATAAGTTGCGGTGAAATAGGGACTGTTTAACCGTTTCAACCCCAAATCCAGTCCCTATTTCACCGCAACTTATAAAAGGGCATAGAGGGAGCTGCCCATCGAGTCTTTGTCGCGAACAGTTCATCAGCCAGAATTCCTTTCAGCCGACATAACTCTGGACCGACCGATTTTCCGCAGCTTGCTCGCCGGGCGGGGCGATTAAGTTTGTCGCGAGTTCCGCACGCAAAGGAAAGCACTTAATGTGCTTTCCGTCTTGCGCAGGACTGTAGAGCAGCAAACTTAACCGCCCCGCCCGGCGGGCGAGCGTGCAGGAACGACATCTGTCCAACAATTCGTCCGAAACATAATGAAAAACCGTTTGATGTGAGTTAATATAAACAACGTCGTGAATCTGACTCCTGCCACATGCATGACAGGGGTTAAACACAAAAAGGAGTCAATTATGGTTTCTGAGAAGGCTACCCTCGTTAATCCTCAGGGTCTGCACATGCGTCCGGCTGGTCTGTTCGCCTCCACCATGGGCAAGTACGCCTGTGACGTGACGGTCGTCACCCCCGAGAAGGAGGTCAACGGCAAGTCCCCGATGGCCCTCATGGCTGCTGGTATCCCCTGCGGTACCGAGGTCGAGGTCAAGTGCGACGGCGCTGACGAGGCCGAGGCTCTGGCTGCTGCCATTGAGCTCATCAAGAGCGGTCTTGGCGAGTAGAACTCAAACGGGTCGCATGTTGAACAACTAAGTTCATATTTGGGGGCGCAGTGACCTGTTGTAAGGTAGCTGCGCTCTTTTGTCATGGATATGGCAAAACGCTTTATCACATGACACGGAGAGAGGAATGGGAATGTATCAGGGAGTCAACGCTTCCGAGGGCATCGGTATCGGCACCGTCATGGTCGCCGTCGATCCCGACTTGACGTTTGAGCCGCACGAGGTTGCCGATTCGGCAGCAGAGAAGGAGCGCTATCAGTCCGCTCTTTCGGTCTTCTGCGAGAAGACCCAGGCTCAGGCCGACCACATGAAGGAGACGGTGGGCGAGGCCGAGGCCGAGATCATGAGCGGACACATTGTCCTGGCTCAGGACCCGGGCATGACCGACGCCATCAACGCCGCCATTGACGGCGGTACCTGCGCCGAGCAGGCGCTCATGGACACCTCGACCATGTTCGAGAACATGTTCCTGTCCATGGACGACGAGATGTTTCGTCTGCGCGCGGCCGACATCGCCGACATCCGCACCGGTATTCTGGCCGAGCTGCTGGGCAAGGAGGTCGTCGACCTCTCCGTCCTGCCCGAGAATACTGTCGTTGTCGTTCACGACCTCACGCCGTCCATGACCGCCACGATCGATAAGGCCCACGTTGCCGGTATCGTCACCGAGACCGGTGGTCGCACGTCGCACTCCGCGATTATTGCGCGCGCCCTCGAGATCCCGGCTGTCCTTTCGGTTTCCAATAGCTGCACCGCGCTGCGCAACGGTATGACCGTTGTCGTCGACGGTGGCAAGGGTATCGTTGAGGCCGATCCCGACGAGGAGACGCTCGCCGCATACACCGCCAAGGCCGAGGCCTTCGCTGCCGAGAAGGCAGCCCTCGAGGCCTTCCGCGGCAAGCCGTCCGTGACTGCCGATGGCATCAAGAAGATCATCGCCTGCAACATCGGTAACCCCGATGACGTGCCCAACGCGCTCGATCACGACGCCGAGGCCATCGGTCTGTTCCGCTCCGAGTTCCTGTTCATGGACTCTGCTGAGCTTCCTTCCGAGGAGGAGCAGTTCAACGCCTACCGTAAGGTCGCCAGCGCGCTCAAGGGTGCTCCGGTCATCATCCGCACGCTCGATGTTGGCGGCGACAAGGAGATTCCGTATCTGCACATGGTCAAGGAAGATAACCCCTTCATGGGCTTCCGTGCCGTGCGTTACTGCCTGGCCAATCCCGACCAGTACAAGGTCCAGCTCCGCGCTCTGCTGCGCGCTAGCGCCTTCGGTGACGTCAAGATCATGATCCCGCTCGTCACCTGCGTCGAGGAGGTCTTGGCTGTCAAGGAGCTCGTCGAGCAGTGCAAGGCCGAGCTGACCGAAGAGGGTCGCAAGTTCAACGAGAACATCGAGGTCGGCATCATGGTCGAGACGCCCGCCGCTTCGCTGCTCGCAGACCGTCTTGCCGAGGTCGCCGACTTCTTCTCCATCGGCACCAACGACCTGATCGGTTACACCATGTGCGCCGACCGTGGTAACGACACCATCTCCAACCTGTACCAGGTTTACTATCCCGCCGTGCTCCGCTCGCTCAAGAACATCATCGAGAGCGGCGTGAAGGCCGGCATCATGGTCGGTATGTGCGGCGAAGCCGCTGCCGATCCGCTGCTCGAGCCGCTGCTGATCAGCTGGGGCCTGGAGGAGTTCTCGATGAGCGCTCCTTCTATCCTGCGCGCCCGCAAGACCATCAGCCAGTGGACCAAGGCCGAGTGCGACGAGCTCGCCGAGAAGGCGCTCGCCTGCAACACCGCAGCCGAGGTCAAGGCACTGCTCGAGTCCGCAGCTCGCTAATTTGGTATCAGAGGTAACCGCGTGGTTGGAATGGGCCGGCCACGCGGCCCTCACATATACAGGGGGTACTGTAAATGTTCTACACGCTAACCGCTAACCCGGCTGTCGACATGACGGTTTCGAGCTCTCCGCTCGAGCCCGATGAGAACGTCCGCACCGGCTCGGCCAGCTACACGGCTAACGGCAAGGGCCTTGACGTGTCCTTCGCCTTTAAGAAGATGGGCGTTGACACCGTCGCACTCGGCTTCTTTGCTGGCTTCACGGGCAAGTTCATCGTTGAGGAGGTCATGAACCTGGGTTGCCTCTGCCGCCCGGTCTGGACCGACGGTATCACGCGCATTAACACCTACGTCAACGATGGCCAGCACGAGTACGGCATCCTGAACCCGGGTGCTCCGATCACGCCGCAGCACCAGGAGGAGCTCTACAACATCCTGGACACCGCGGGCGATCTTGAGTGCCTGATCGTCTCCGGCTCCGTGCCTCCCAAAGCTACGCCCGACTTCCTGGCTCAGGTCATGGAGCACGCTCAGGCTCGTGGCGCCGACGTCGTCCTGGACCTGTCCTCCGACAAGCTCAAGGAGCTCGCTCACAAGAAGCCGCTTCTCATCAAGCCGAACCATCACGAGATGAAGGCCATCTTCGGCGTGCCGGTCGACACCGACGACGAGGTTCGCGTTGCCATGAAGATGGCTCACGACGCTGGCGTTCAGAACGTGCTGCTCACCCGTGGTAGCCGCGGCGACGCTTACTTCTCCAACGGCGAGGACATCTGGTACGCCAAGCGTGAGTTCAACATCAAGCTGGTTTCTTCCGTCTGCGCCGGCGATTGCACCCTCGCTGCGTTCCTGCACAAGTGGTACAGGGATCGCGACAACGTCGAGGAGGCCATGAAGCTCGCTATGGCCACCGGCGCTAACGTTGCCGAGTCCGTCGGCATTGGCGACTTTGGTCACGTCGACGAGTACAGCAAGCGCGTTGCTGTCCGCAAGCTCGATCGTCAGTAATCGAAACGCGACATATTCGTGCACATGCGGCGCCCCGGTTT
>CAJLOU010000038.1 GCA_905208345.1 uncultured Collinsella sp. | reverse complement strand
ACGGAAAGCACATTAAGTGCTTTCCTTTGCGTGCGGAACTCGCGACAAACTTAATATATTTCGCCGCCCCTCTGCCAAGCTCGGGAGACGACACGTTGATGTCTGCTTAACTCTGCTCACTCTGCTAATGACTTTGTTGGGGGTCCACTATTTGCTGGAGGGTGAACTTACATTGCATTGGCTCACCTTCTGCTTGTGGCTTTTCCTCGTCAAAATCGAAGATCATGATGGCGCAGTTGGGGAGTTTTGTTGGAAGCTCGAAGCCCTCTGGGGCTGCAGCCTTAATGAATTGGCGGCTGGCGCTGCCGTGGCTTACTGCTAGAAGGGTTTCGATGCCCTCGGAGCCCATGATATTGGTAAGCGCATCCACCATACGTTCTTGCAGCGCCTGGCTTCCTTCTCCTCCGAAGGGGACCAGGTCCTCGCCCGGATCCCAGACGTCGGTGGGCAGCGCGCCGTGCGGGCCTTCTTCGAAGGAGCCGTAGCAGCGCTCGATAATGCCTTCGCAGGGCTCGGCTGCTGCGTCCGGGCCGAGGAGCTCGCATGCGACGAGACTTGCCGTGTCCATGGCTCGGCCTAAGGGTGATGAGACCACTTTGTCGGGGACGACGCCGTGGGCTTTGAGCCATGCGGCTGCCATCCCGGCTTGCTGACGGCCTAAGTCGGTGAGCGGTGAATCGCAGCGGCCCTGGACCAGCTTTTTGACGTTGAACTCCGTCTGACCGTGGCGGAGTAGATACAGCTTCTTCATGCTCTCCCCTTCTGCATAACCTGCTTTGCCGGCATAGCCTTACTCGTGGGTATGCCCTACGTAGTCTTCGTCGATCGTAATCTTGGCAATCGACTTGGGATATTCCGATTCGACCCGTTGTGCCAGCGCGTGCTTTACGTCTTCGGCACTCATCTGCAGATCCGAGGGACGCACGCAGTCAAAGATCACGTTGGTGTGCGTAGGACCCGGCACACAGCGTAGATCATGAATCGAGAGGCGGTTATCGATCTCCTGAGCCATTGCGTTGATACGCAGGCGCATGCTCGCCAGCTTGGGGTCATCGGTCACGATGGGGTCGTAGTGAAGTGTGACAATCATGCCGTCTTCGTTCCTAAACGACTGCTCGATGTTATCGAGCGTGTCGTGACTTTCCAGCGGGCTGGCCTCGGCCGCCATCTCGGCGTGCGCACTTGCAAACTTCCTGCCCGGGCCGTAGTCGTGAACCATCAAATCGTGAACGCCCAAAACGCCGGGATAGCTCATGATCTTGTCTCGAATGTGCTTGACCAGCTTAGGATCGGGCGACTGACCCAAAAGCGGGCTCACCGTATCTTGAATAAGTTCAAAGCCGCTCCAGCCAATATAGGCGCCAACGGCAAGGCCAACCCATGCGTCAAGATTGATGTGCGTCACCTGCGAAACAATTGCACATGCCAGCACGGCGCCTGTGGCAAGAACATCGTTCTTGGAATCCTGGGCAGTCGCATGCAGTGTCTCGGACTCGATACGGTCGCCGAGCTTTTGGTTGAGCGCCGCCATCCACAGCTTAACAACCATCGAAAGCGCCAGGACTGCCACCAGGGCAAGCGAGAACTCGACAGGTTCGGGGTGGATGATACGCTCAAACGAGGACTTCACCAGCTCAACGCCAATCAGCAGCACGAGCGCCGCCACGACCAGACCCGAGAGATACTCGTAGCGACCGTGGCCGTAAGGATGCTCGGGGTCGGCCGGCTTGCTCGCCAGCTTAAAGCCCAGCACGCTCACGATGTTCGAGCTGGCATCGGACAGGTTGTTCATGGCATCCGCCACAATCGAAACCGATCCCGACAGCACGCCAATTACGCCCTTCGCAGCGCATAGTGCCACATTGGCGAGAATACACACCACGCCCGTCAACGTGCCCACGCGCGCACGGTCGCCCTGCGCACGCTTAACAATCCACTCGACCATCTACATCCGCCCCCACGGTACTACCTATATATCTATTGCTCAAACGGATTGTAGTGTAGCCACTTTGTCCCCCAGATACAAAAAAGGCCGCGACCCACACGGGCCACGGCCTTGGAGCATGGCAAAGGAATCGTCCTTGTGTCGCACAGGTTTACGCGCTTACTTCGGCCACGCTCTTCGAGGTTTCGGGTGAATCGGCTCCGTCCCCCGTCGTCTGCCCCTTCGTCGGCACCACACCAAAGCAGTAGCTCAGCGCCGCAGACATCGCGAATGCTACACCACCGGCAGCGCAGCACCACAGCAGGTTCGAGATGCCGCCCGTGGCAAAGCCAATGACCATGAGGACATTCGTCATGCCGATGGTATAGGCCGTAACGTGGCCCACGGCCGCAACAAGGCCTCCGACGGCGCCGCCAATGGCCATGCACGTCAGGCACCTGCCATATTTAAAGCCGCAACCGTACAGCGCCGGCTCGCTTACGCCACCAAGCACGCCCGAGATCGAATAGCCCAGCATGAGCGCCTTCTCGTCCTTATCCGCAACGCGAAGCGACGCGCCAAAGGGCATGCCCCAAACGGCGAACGTTGCCATCGTCGCGGCGATCAGGATGCACGAATCCGTTCCCACACTCATAAACTGCGCATAGGCGAGCGATAGGACGACGTTGCTGACGCCCGCGATCTTTAGGAACTCCCAGCCTGCGGCAAGCCCCATGAGCGTGAGCAGCGACACAATGCCACCGGAATTGCCAAGCATAAACATAAGCTGGCCCAACAGCATGCCCAGATAGCTGCCCGCCGGCGCCGTAATGCACAGCGAAACCGGAACCATGACAAGCAAGGTCGCAAACGGAACAAACGAAAACGCCACGGCCTTAGGGATAACGCGCTTAAAGAAACACTCCACTCGCCATAGCACGGGCACCGAGATGAGAACCGGAATAACAGTCGTCGTGTAATCGTTGACCGGCGCAGGAAGCAGACCATACACGGAAGTCATCGATGCCCCCGTCGTCGATGCGGCATCGACAAGCTTGAGTAAATCGGGTGCAATCAATACGCCGCCCAGCATCATGCCCAGCTGCTCCGAGCAACCGAGCTGGCGGGCGGCCGCCCAACCAAGATAAATGGGCAAAAAGTAGTAGCCGGCGTTATAGAGCCAACTGTAGAACAGGCGATAGATATCGGAATCGGCAGACCACAGGCCCAGCATGCCTTCGCCCATAATGACAGCGACGGTGCGGAACAACGCCGCGCAGACAATAAACGGCAGCGCCGACATCATGCTTTTGGACAGATAGTCCACCACGGCCATGGCGTTTGATGAAACCGACGTTGTAAACGAGGTGTTAGAAACTTGTAGCATGGAACGCCTTTCCCAATATGACATGCGGGCTGTCCCTTTGTCACATCGTGCGGTATCGACCGATTGCGCGGTACTTTTCGTAGCGGAGGTTTGTGAGGGTCGCGTCGTCGAGCTGCCCAAGCGTATCGAAGGCATCAAATGCCGAGGACATGACGGCACCGGCGATCTCCTCATGCGACAGGCCCCTATCGTCAACAATGCCGTCGATGATGCCGAGCGCCAACAGATCGGGGGCCGTGAGCTTAAGCGCCTCGGCGGCCTCATTCGCGCGCTCGGTATCCTTCCACAGGATCGACGCACAGGCCTCGGGGCTCACGACCGAATAGGCCGAGCTCGAGAGCATCAGGATGCGGTCGGCCACGGACAGCGCCAGCGCGCCACCAGAGCCGCCCTCGCCTGTCACCACCGAGACAATCGGCGTCTTGAGGCCGCTCATCTCCATGAGATTCTGGGCAATCGCCTCGCCCTGGCCGCGCTCCTCGGCACCGATGCCGCAAAACGCGCCCGAAGTATCGACCAGACACAGAACCGGTCGACCAAACTTTTCGGCCTGGCGTATAAGGCGACGCGCTTTGCGGTAGCCCTCGGGATGTGCCATACCAAAGTTGCGACGCATGCGCTCTTTGGTCGTGGTACCGCGCTCGACGGCGATGACCGTTACGGGGCGTCCGTCTTTCCAGCCAATGCCAGCCACCACGGCGGCGTCGTCGCCAAAGTAACGGTCGCCATGCAGCTCCACAAATCCATCCAGGCCCAGCGAGATCATCTCGCCCGCCGTGGCGCGATCTGCCGAGCGGGTCTGCTTGACAATCTCGAGCGCGGTTTTTGGTGCGGTCGAGCGCTTGAACAAGTGTCCCAGCTTTTTGCCGCGACGACCCGTATGCACGATCTCATGCGGTGCCCCCAGGCCGGGCGCGTGCCCTTCGTGCAGTGCCAGCAGTTCGCCTACCGTGAGCGCAATCTCGCCACGCGGAACAACGGCATCGCAAAAGCCGTGCTCCAGCAAAAACTCGGAGCGCTGGAATCCCTTGGGCAGGCGCTTGTGCATGTTCTGCTCGATCACGCGCGGGCCGGCAAATGCCGTCAGGGCATCGGGCTCGGCCAGGATAATATCGCCCTCCATGGCAAAGCTCGCGGTTACGCCTCCGGTCGTGGGGTCGGTGAGCACCGTGATATACAGGCCGCCCGCCTCGCTGTGGCGCCTAACCGCCGCAGAAATCTTGGCCATCTGCATAAGCGACGTCACGCCCTCTTGCATGCGCGCGCCGCCCGAAACGGTAAAGCCGACAACTGGCAATCCAAGCTCGGTCGCACGCTCAAATGTGCGGCAGATCTTCTCGCCCACCACTGAGCCCATCGAGCCCATCATAAAGTTGGCGTCCATAAAGAAGAGCGCCGTATCGCAACCGCAGATTTTGCCCCTGCCGCACACAACGGCATCGCGCTCGCCCGAACGCTCGCTCACGCTCTTGAGCTTATCGGCATAGCCGGGAAACGAGAGGAAGTCCTCCGACGCCAGATTGGCATCCCATTCCTCAAACGTGCCCTCGTCGACCGTCATGCGCATGCGCGCGCGACCGCTCACGCGAAAGTGTTTGCCGCAGCGAGGGCAGACCTCGAGGTTGTCGTGCAGGCGTGCCTCATCGATCACACGGCGGCACTCCGGGCACTTGATAAACACGTGGCGCGCGGGAAACTCGGCGCACGACTCGGTTATCGGCCCCTCAAGGACATTGACCGTCTTCGCTTTTCTATTCATCAGCATAGAGATGCCCCATCAGATCGGTGTGATACATGCCCGACAAGAACTCGTCGTTTGCCAGCACGTCGAGCTGAAGCTCGCTGTTTTCGCTCACGCCCTCAATCACGAGCTCGCCCAGGGCCGAGCGCATCTTGCGAATGGCGCCGTCACGCGTGGGCGCACACACGATGAGCTTGCCGAGCATGGAGTCGTAGTACGGCGGAACTGTCGCACCGGTAAACATGGCGGAATCCCAGCGCACGCGCGGACCACCCGGCACACGCAACGCGGTGACTGTTCCGCATGACGGCAGAAAGTCCGGCGTCTCGGCATTGATGCGGCACTCCATGGCGTGGTTGCGGACCGGCATGTCCTCCTGCTCAAAGGGCAGAGGCTGGCCTGCTGCCACGCGCAGCTGCCACTTGACCAAGTCGGTATCGGTCACAAACTCCGTAACCGGATGCTCCACCTGCAAGCGCGTGTTCATTTCCATAAAGTAGAAATTGCCGTCGTCCGAATACAGGAACTCGATGGTACCGGCTCCTTCGTAGCCGACGGCACGAGCCAGGTCACGCGCTGCCTTGTGCATGCGAGCACGAATGTCGTCGTGTCCGTCGAGGCACGGCGCGGGGCTCTCCTCGATTAGCTTTTGGTTGCGGCGCTGCACCGAGCACTCACGCTCGCCAAGCGAAAACACATGGCCCTGCTTATCGGCCATAATCTGCACCTCAACGTGATGCGCCGGCGCGACAAACTTCTCCATGTAGCACTCGCCGTCGCCAAAAACGGCCTCGCCCTCGGCACGCGCCTCGATAAACGCCTTTGCCGCATCTTCCACGCGCTCGACCTTGCGAATGCCGCGACCGCCACCACCGGCACGCGCCTTGATGAGCACGGGGCAGCCAATGCGTTCGGCCTCGGCCGTTGCCTCCTCGGGGCTTTTGAGCAAATCGCAGCCCGGCACGATGGGCACGCCCGCCGCGGCAGCCGTTCGACGTGCGGCGTCCTTGTCACCCATGCTGTCGATCACCTCGGCCGAAGGACCGACGAACGCCAGGCCATACTTGTCGCAGTCGCGCACGAAGCTCGCCTTCTCGGAAAAGAAGCCATAGCCGGGATGAATTGCCTTAGCCCCCGACTTCACGGCACAGGTGAGCACAGCATCGTCGTTGAGGTAGCTCTCGGCAAGACGCGGGCCGCCGATGCAATATGCCTCGTCGGCAAGCTGCACGTGCAGCGCGTCCGCATCGGCCGTGGAGTAGACGGCGACGGTCTTGATGCCCATATCGCGGCACGCGCGGATAACACGGACCGCGACTTCGCCGCGGTTGGCGATGAGCACTTTGTCGAACATGAAGCCTTCCTTAACTTTCGTGCATGAGTGCAAAAGACATATCGGCGCGGCAGCAAACCTCACCGTTGACGCTCGCAGTACCCGTCGCAAAGCGGAACGGCCCGCGCGCACGCGTGATGGAGCACACCAGATCCACCGTGTCGCCCGGGCGCACCGGACGCTTAAAGCGCACCTTGTCCAGACTCGTGTAGAACGGCGTCGCGCCGCGCGCCTCCTCATCGCCCATCAGCAGCACGCAGCAGTTCTGGGCGAGCATCTCGCACTGGATCACGCCGGGGACGACCGGGTTTCCCGGAAAATGCCCCTGCAAAAAGTACTCGTCGCCCGTAATCGTGATCTTGCCGTGGGCCTCGTCGCCCACTAGCTCGACTTCGTCGAGCAAAAGCATCGGCTCACGATGCGGCAACAGCTTCTTGAGCTCTTCTTTGTTCATGGATATCACCTATCCGATCCTCATGAGGCAGCTGCCAAACTCCACGAGGTCGCCGTCGGCCACGCAGATCTCGAGCACCTCGCCGTCTGCCTCGGCCGTCACCTCGTTGAGAACCTTCATGGCCTCGATGATGCAGAGGGTCTCACCGGCCTTGACCTTGGAGCCTACGTGCACAAACGGCTCGTCGCCCGGCGCCGGGG
This sequence comes from uncultured Collinsella sp., assembly GCA_905208345.1. Taxonomy (GTDB): domain Bacteria; phylum Actinomycetota; class Coriobacteriia; order Coriobacteriales; family Coriobacteriaceae; genus Collinsella. The sequence goes on along the minus strand of CAJLOU010000038.1, from coordinate 10,257 downwards.
CAGCATAGAAAACGCCGACCATGGGAGCGGTCACCTCGGTGCCCTTGGGCTCCGGTGCGGCGACAGGCGCCTGCGCGGCGGGCTCCGGTGCGGCAGCAGGCATGGCGACAGGAGCCACCGCCGGAGCAGTCACGGCACCCGGCATAGGCATGGGCACGGCAACCGGCTGTGCGGCGCTCGCGCGCTCGAGCTCGACCGCGGTGCCATCGGGCTCCTCAACGCGCACGCGCGTGAGGCCGCGGTCCTCCATAACATCGGCTATCTCGGCAAGTCTTTTGGAATCCATGCTCTAGCTCCTTGCATATCTACGCAGCGCGATGGCGGCATTGTGCCCGCCAAAGCCCAGGTTGGTCGAAAGCGCCCAGGTAAGGTCGGCGCGAACCGCGCGATTGGGCGTGTAGTCAAGATCGCAGGCGGGATCGGGTGTGTGGTAGTTAATGGTCGGCGGCACCACGCCCTGCTCGAGCGCCATGGCACAGGCCATGACCTCGATGGCACCCGTGGCACCGATCATATGGCCGGTCATCGACTTGGTCGACGAGACGTGCGCGGCTCGTGCCGCGTCCTCGCCGAGCGCACGCTTAATGCCCGCCGTCTCGGACGAATCGTTGAGCTTGGTCGAGGTGCCGTGAGCGTTGATGTAGAGGCCCTCGGAAGGCTTGACGTCGCCCTCGGCAACCGCCAGCGATATCGCGCGGGCAATGCCGGCAGCCTCGGGATCGGGGCTCGTAATGTGATAGGCATCATCGGTGTTGCCGTAGCCCACGACCTCGGCATAAATGTGCGCACCGCGCGCCTGCGCATGCTCCATGTTCTCGAGAACCAGCACGCAGGCGCCCTCGCCCATCACAAAGCCGTCGCGGTCTGCATCGAACGGACGGCAGGCCGTCGCGGGATCGGGGTTGGTGGTCAATGCGCGGCAGGACGTAAAGCCCGCAACGGCATCGGGGATAATTGCAGCCTCGGCGCCGCCCGCGAGGATCGCGTCGGCATAGCCGTGCTTGATGGCGCGGAACGCCTCGCCCACCGCATGGGCCGAGGTTGCGCACGCGGTCACCACGGGCAGGGTCGAGCCCTTTGCCTTGTGGCGGATTGCGATATTGCCCGATGCCATGTTGGGGATCATCATCGCGATCATATAGGGCGATGCGCGGCGGGGCCCACGTTCGGCAATCGTATGGACGTTGTCGACGAGCGTCGTCATGCCGCCCACGCCCGAGCCCACGTAGACGCCCAGGCGCTCGCGATCGATGGCGCCTTCGACATCAAAGCCCGCATCGTGCATGGCTTCGTCCGAAGCCGCCATCGCAAACTGAACGCAGGGGTCGAGATGCTTGGCGTCACGCTTGCCAAAGTACTCGTTGCTGTCAAAGCCCTTGACCTCGGCTGCCACCTTGACGGCAAACGCATCGGTATCGAAGTGCGTGATCGGGCCGATGCCGCACGTGCCAGCACACATTGCCGCCCAGGTGGCAAGCGCGGTGTTGCCGAGCGGCGACACGGCACCGATACCGGTGATTGCAACTCTCTGTTCCATCATGGTCTCCTCATCCAAGCCGTTCTTCGGCCCTGGTTTCTACATCGCCATTCCGCCGTCGACGCGCACGACCTCACCCGTAATGTAGGCAGCCGCATCGCTCGCCAAAAAGCGCACCACGCCGGCCACCTCCTCGGGGCGCGCCATACGCTTAAGGGGAATCTGCTCCTCGGTTACCGTACGCACCTTCTCCGAGAGCTTTGCCGTCATATCCGTCTCGACAAACCCGGGGGCAACCGCGTTCACTCGTACGCCGCGGGGCGCAAGCTCGCGCGCCACCGCCTTGGTCAGGCCGATCACGCCCGCCTTGGAGGCAGCGTAGTTGGCTTGCCCAGCATTGCCCATCAGGCCCACGACCGAGCTCATGTTGACGACGCAGCCGCCGCGCTGGCGCATAAAGGTCTTGGTGAGCGCGCGCGTCGTGTTAAACGTTCCTTTAAGATTGACATCGAGCACGCGATCGAAGGCGTCATCGCCCATGCGCATGAGCAGGCCATCGCGGGTGATGCCAGCGTTGTTGACGAGCGCCCAAATGGAGCCAAAGTCGTTGAGGACCGCTTCCACGCACGCGTTGACGGCAGCGGGGTCGGCCACGTCGCATTGATATGAGCGCGCCGTGGCGCCAGCCGCCTCGCAGGCGTCGCACGTCTCGCGCGCCGCATCGACGCTGCCGACATAGACGACGGCGATATCGTAGCCATCCTCCGCCAGACCGATAGCGCAGGCGCGGCCGATACCCCGCGAGCCGCCCGTGACCAGTGCCACGCGACGTGAGTCGTTGCGCTCGAGCGCGCCATTGTTCAAGTTGCCCATGTCATTCCTTTCGGGTTACAGCCCTGTGGACTATGCGAGCTCGTCGGCAATAGCTGCGACCTGCTCGGCCGTCTCGCACGAATACACACGAACGTCGCTCAGCGTACGCTTGACCAGGCCGGACAGCGTTTTGCCGGGGCCGACCTCAATAAATGTGTCGATGCCTTGATCCTGCAGAGCATGCAGCGTATCGACCCAGCGTACGGCATGGCTCACCTGATTGGCCAAGACATCCGATGCCGTCTGGGGATCCGCCGGATAGGGCGCCGCTGTCATATTTGCCAAAACAGGAATGAGCAACGGGGACGGCGCGTGACCGGCCTCAATATATGCGGCAAGGCCACAGGTCGCCTCGGCCATATAGGGGCTATGAAATGCACCCGACACCGCGACCTTCATGGCGCGGCCGCCAGCCTCTTTTACTAGGACGTCGAGCTCCTGCAGCGCCTCGGGCGCTCCGGCCACAACCGTCTGCTGTGGGCTGTTGTAGTTGACTGGCCAGCAGTCCTCGCCGGCCTGTTTTGCCAGGCCCTCGACTTGCGCCGCATCGAGCTTGATGACGGCGCGCATGCCGCCCGGATGGCGCTCGGCAGCCGCGGCCATCAGCGCCGCGCGCTCGCACACGAGCTCAAAGCCCGCTCGCGTATCGAACGCCCCCGCAAAGGTGAGCGCGGCGACCTCGCCCAGCGAGAATCCCGCACAGGCGGCAGGTACCACGCCGCGCTCACGCAGGGCGGCAGCCGCTGCTAGGTCGTGAACGAACACGCACGGCTGCGTGTTCTCGGTCTGCGAGAGCTCCTCCTTGGAGGCACTCCGGCATTGCTCGCTGGTCCCCGGGCGCACCTCGTCGGCAATGGCGAACACCTCGGCGGCCGCCGGCGATGTCTCGATCAAGTCGACGCCCATCGCGGGGTGCTGGGCACCCTGGCCGGCAAACAAAAACGCTACGCCACCCATGCGCACGCACCCTTCAGGACGTGCTCGGCGCCATCGACCAGGTCGTCAACGATTTCGCGTGCGCTCTGGCGCTCGTTGACCATGCCGGCAATCTGTCCACACAAAAACGAACCCTCTTCGTAGTTGCCGTCCTTGGCGGCCTTACGCAGCGCACCGGTTCCCATAGCACCGAGCTCCTCGGCACTCGCGCCGGAACCCTCGCTCTTGGCATAGGCGTTGGTGAAGGGGCTCTTGAGGGCGCGCACTGGATGTCCCGTCGAGCGACCGGTCGCACGCGTTGAAGTGTCGTTGGCCTTCAGGACCATCTCTTTGTACTGCTCCGAGACGGTGCACTCGTCTGCGACCAGAAAGCGCGTACCCACTTGCACGCCTTCGGCGCCCAGCATAAAGGCGGCCGCCACGCCGCGGCCGTCGGCAATACCGCCGGCGGCCACGACGGGAATGTCAACCGCATCGACGACCTGCGGCACCAGTGCCATCGTCGAGGTCTCGCCAATATGGCCGCCCGATTCGGTACCCTCGGCAACAACCGCCGTGGCTCCACGACGTGCCACGAGGCGCGCCAGCGCCACCGAGGCAACGACCGGGATGACCTTGATGCCCGCCTCGTTCCACGCCTTCATGTACTTGGCGGGATTGCCGGCGCCCGTCACGACGACCGGCACTCGCTCGTCAATCACGACCTGTGCAACCTCGTCGGCAAACGGGCTCATGAGCATGACGTTCACGCCAAAGGGCTTATCCGTCTTGGCGCGCAGCTCATGAATCTGGTCGCGAAGCCAGTTGGCGTCGGCGTTCATGGCCGCGATGATGCCTAAGCCACCCGCCTCGGACACTGCGGACGCCAGCGAAGCATCGGCAATCCAGGCCATACCGCCCTGGAACACGGGCTTTTCGATGCCGAGCAGATCGCAGAGAGGAGTCTTGAGCATCTCTACTTCTCCAATGCCGCCTCGACCGTATCGGCGAACTCGCCGACCGTCTTGGGGTTCTCCTCGGTATCGAGCTGAATGCCAAACTCGTCCTCGACGGCGACGAGGATCTCGACGGTACCCAGACTGTCGAGACCAATCTCCTCGAGCGTGGAGTCGGGCTTCATCTCGACATCGTCAAGACCGGCGGTCTCGCGGATAACGTCGCAAACGCGCTCGAAGGTCTTCTGATCTGCCATGGTAGTTCTCCTTTGGTTGTGCCCTAGGGCGTTTTTATTTCCTATGTGCGACTACTTCCAACGAAGCAGATAGCCACCTATATCCAGACCGGCGCCAAATCCAACCAAGGCGATGGTGTCGCCCGTGTGAAGTGCACCGGCGTTTGCCAGCCGGTCGAGGGCAAGCGGAATGCATGCGCTCGAAATGTTGCCGGTCTCGCGCAACGTGCGAACCACGCGCTCGTCCGGCACGCCCAGGCGCTTGACCGCCTGGCTCAGGATTCGTTCGTTAGCCTGATGGAATACAAAATGATCGATGTCTTCGACCAAAATGCCCGCATCGATCGCAAGCTTATGGACCGTGTCGCAGATGGCGTTGACGCCGAACTTGAACACGCGGCGGCCATTCATGGACAGCACACTCACGCTATCTGCGGAAGCCTTAAACGGCGAGGTACCGACCAGACCGGGAACGCGCAACGTCTCGACGTCGGGCGCCGTCGAAAGCTCAACGGCAAGGGGGTTGTCTCCCCCAGCTTCAATCACTGCGGCGCCTGCCCCATCGCCAAAAAGCACGCAGGTGGCACGGTCGGTCCAGTCGAGCGCGCGCGTCATCTGCTCGGCAGCAACAACAAGCACGCGCTCGGCACGGCTGCGGGCGATATAGCCCTCGGCGACATCGAGCGCAAATACGAAGCCGGCACAAGCCGCCGAGACATCGAAGGCAGGGCACGTCGCGCCTAGTCGCTCAGCAACGGCACACGCCTCAGCGGGAACAAGGTGGTCACCCGTCGTCGTCGAGCAGACGATCAGATCCAGCTGGCTCGCGTCGATTCCGGACACCTGGAGTGCCCGCTCGCTCGCCGCTACGGCAAGGTCGTCAAGTGACTCGGTGGTGCAGACGTGGCGGCTCTTGATACCGGTGCGAGTAAAAATCCACTCATCCGAGGTATCGAGGAACTCAGACAGCTCGTCATTGGAAACACTGCGCTCAGGAAGTGCCGAACCTGTTCCAAGAATCGTGAAACCCATCACTAACCTCCTTTGAGTTGTTGACGTGTTTACATCGACCAAGAGAGGATAACGCATTTCAGTCTTTGTTGACGTGTTAACATTAAATTGTCCAAATGCGACAAAGGCTTCACATTGTGTCTATCTCTCGACACCATTACGCGATTGCCTTATTACCTTAGGAGGTACCAGCTGTTATGGATTTACGTTTAACAGTGGTCGACGTAACCGGATCGACCAACGATGACCTGCTCGAAGCAGGAAAACAGGGGGCGCCGCACGGCACAGGACTTGCCGCCCGGGCTCAGACAGCAGGACGCGGTCGGCGCGGGCACAAGTGGGACTCAACCGCCGGCAACCTATTGCTTTCGATTGTCCTGCGTCCATGCGTTAATCCCGCAAAGTACTCTGGTCTTGCCGCTGTCAGCGGCCTAGCGGTGCTCGAAGCACTCGAAAAGCAGGGTCTTTCAAACGAGATTGGCCTCAAATGGCCCAACGACCTGGTCGCGAGTGGACGCAAACTCGGCGGCATTCTAGTCGAGGCCGCACGCGATAACGAAGGCAGCCCCTTTGCGGTCTGTGGCATCGGCGTCAACGTGAACTATGTGCCCGCGGAGGTTCCCGATGGCGGCCTGCCCGCAATCGGTCTCTCGTATCTCAACGAGAACGTTCCCGCCGTCGATGTGCTACTCAAACAGGTCTATCACGCAGTCGTGAACGCTGTAGATGCGTGGGCAGAACGCCTCAACGCCATGGAAGAAGACGCCGGACCGCTCGCGCCCGTCCACGATGATTATGTAGCTCACCTCAATTGGATAGGGGAAACCGTTATCGCCCGTTCCCCTGTCGGTGACGAGCTGGCGCGTGGCATCTTTAAAACGGTCGATGGCTTTGGTCGCGCGTGCATCGAAACGGAAGACGGCTTTCGATCTTTCCATTTTGAGGAGGCATCGCTGCGTCCCATGAGCGAATAGGGCGCCGCAACCACCTACTCGGCAGCATTACCCCGCAGTCCAAACCATCATTCAAAACAAAAGGGCCCCACTGCCGTTACGGCAGCGGGGCCCTTTAAGCTATGAGCGATATCGCTTAGAGCTTGATGTCGATGTCGACGCCAGCGGGGAGGTCGAGACGCATGAGCGAATCAACGGTTCCCGAGGTGGGGTCGAGGATGTCGATGAGGCGCTTGTGGGTGCGCATCTCGAACTGCTCACGGGAGTCCTTGTTCACGTGCGGCGAGCGGATAACCGTGTACAGGTTGCGCTCGGTGGGCAGGGGGACAGGACCGGAAACGCGAGCGCCGGTCTTCTGAGCGGTCTCGACGATGAGCTTCGCGGACTGATCGACGACCTCGTGATCATAGCCCTTGAGGCGAATGCGGATCTTCTGGGTAGCCAACTTAAACCTCCAAAGAGTGCGAGAGATGTTCTCGCGGATTACGTAACAGGGAGCTCGAACTTAGGCGTTCTTGCTCATGACCTCGTCCACGATGGACTTGGGCGCGGGCTCATAAGAGTCGAACTGCATCGTGTAGGATGCACGGCCCTGGGTCTGGGAGCGAAGGTCGGTAGCGTAACCGAACATCTCGCCCAGCGGCACCTTGGCACGGATGAGCTTGCTGTTCTTGCGATCCTCCATGCCCTCGATCTTGCCGCGGCGACCGGAGAGGTTGCCCATAACGTCGCCCATGTACTGCTCGGGGGTCTCGACCTCGACAGCCATGATCGGCTCGAGCAGCTGCGGATCGGACTTCTTGAGGGCGTCCTTGATAGCCATGGAACCGGCGATCTTGAAGGCGGCCTCGGAGGAGTCGACCTCGTGGTAAGAACCGTCGAACAGGGTGACCTTAACGTCGAGGACCGGGAAGCCGGCGATAACACCGGTGTTCAGGGCCTCCTGGATGCCCTTGTCGATGGACGGGATGTACTCCTTGGGCACGACGCCGCCGACGATAGCGTTGACGAACTCGTAGCCGAAGCCCTCCTCCATCTTCTCGAGCTTGATGACAGCGTGGCCGTACTGACCGCGACCGCCGGACTGACGGACGAACTTGCCCTCAGCCTTCTCGACGTCGTGACCAGCGGTCTCGCGGTAGGCAACCTGGGGCTTACCGACGTTAGCGTCAACCTTGAACTCGCGGAGCAGACGGTCGACGATGATCTCGAGGTGCAGCTCGCCCATGCCGGCGATGATGGTCTGGCCGGTCTCGTGGTTGGTGGACACCTGGAAGGTCGGGTCCTCCTCGGCGAGCTTGGTCAGAGCCAGGGACATCTTGTCCTGCTCGGCCTTGGTCTTGGGCTCAATGGCAACGTCGATAACGGGCTTAGCGAACTCGATCTTCTCGAGGACGATCTCCTTGCCCTCGGCGCACAGGGTGTCACCGGTGGTGGAGTTCTTGAAGCCGACGCAAGCGACGATGTCGCCGGCGGCAGCGTCGTCACGGTCGATACGCTCGGCGGCGTTCATCTCGAGGATGCGGCCGAGGCGCTCACGCTGACCGTTGGAAGCGTTGACAACGTAGGAGCCGGACTCGGCGCGGCCGGAGTAAACGCGGACGTAGGTGAGCTTACCGACGAACGGGTCGGTCATGATCTTGAAGACCAGGCCGGAGAAGGGCTCGTCGAAGGAAGGATGACGCTGGATCTCTTCGCCGGTGTCCGGATCGGTACCGGTGACGGCCTCGACGTCGAGCGGGCTGGGCAGGTAGTCGACGACAGCGTCGAGCAGCTCCTGGACGCCCTTGTTCTTGTAGGCGGAACCCACGAAGACGAGGTTGAGCTCGTTGGCCAGAACGCCCTTGCGCAGAGCAGCCTTGAGCTCCTCGACGGTGAAGTCCTCCTCCATGAGGATCTTCTCCATGAGCTCGTCGTCAAAGCTGGCAGCAGCGTCAAGGAGCTCCTCGCGCTTGGTGGCAGCGATGTCGGCAAACTCAGCCGGGATCTCGTCCATCGGCTCGGGGTAGGTCATGCCCTTCTCGTCGGCCTTGAAGTCCCATGCAGTCATGGTGACCAGGTCGATGACGCCCCAGAAGTTGTCCTCGGCGCCCATCGGGACCTGAGCGGCCACGGCGTTAGCGTCGAGACGATCCTTCATGGTCTCGATAGCGTTGAAGAAGTCAGCGCCCACGCGGTCATACTTGTTGATGAAGGCGATGCGGGGGACGTTGAAGGTGGAAGCCTGACGCCAAACGGTCTCAGACTGGGGCTGAACGCCGGCAACGGCGTCGAAGACGGCGACAGCGCCATCGAGGACGCGCAGGCAGCGCTCGACCTCGGCGGTGAAGTCAACGTGGCCCGGGGTGTCGATAATCTGGATGCGGTAGTCCTTACCGTCCTTGTTCCAGAAGCACGTGGTAGCAGCGGAGGTAATGGTTACGCCGCGCTCCTGCTCCTGAACCATCCAGTCCATGGTGGCAGCGCCCTCATGGACCTCACCGATCTTGTGGGTCTTACCGGTGTAGTAAAGAATACGCTCGGTCGTGGTGGTCTTACCGGCATCGATGTGGGCCATGATGCCGATGTTACGGGTATCGGAAAGCTTGTACTTAGGCTTAGCCATGTTAGTTCCTTACCTTAACTTACCAACGATAGTGAGAGAACGCGCGGTTGGCCTCGGCCATCTTGAAGACGTCCTCACGCTTCTTGACGGAAGCGCCCAGGCCGTTGGAAGCGTCGAGGATCTCGTTGGCGAGACGCTCGGCCATGGTCTTCTCCTTGCGAGCGCGGGAGAAGTTGACGATCCAGCGGATACCCAGAGCGGTGGAACGACGGGAGTTGACCTCCATCGGGACCTGATAGGTAGCGCCACCGACACGCTTGGGCTTAACCTCGAGCGTGGGCTTGACGTTGTCCATAGCCTTCTTGAAGGTAGCGAGAGCGTCGCCACCCTCGGACTTCTCGGCAACGATCTCGAAAGCGGTGTAAACGATGCGCTCAGCGGTGGCCTTCTTGCCGTCAAGAAGGACCTTGTTGATGAGCTGAGTCACCAGGCGGTTGTTGTAAACGGCGTCAGGCTGAACCTCACGACGATTAGCTGCTGCACGACGCGGCATGTGAAATCTCCTTAAGTGTCTACCGTGCGGCGCTTAGGCGGCACACGGCGAAAGTATCAAAACGTTATCTGGCTTATTTAGCCTTGGGGCGCTTAGCACCGTACTTGGAACGGGCCTGCATACGGTTCTGGACCGGAGCAGCGTCGTAGGCGCCACGGATGACGTGATAACGGACACCAGGGAGGTCACGGACACGACCGCCGCGGACGAGCACGATGGAGTGCTCCTGCAGGTTGTGGCCCTCACCCGGGATGTAAGCAGTAACTTCGATGCCGTTGACAAGGCGAACACGGGCAACCTTACGAAGAGCCGAGTTCGGCTTCTTGGGGCTCGTGGTGAAGACGCGGGTGCACACGCCGCGCTTCTGGGAGTTGTGCTGCAGAGCAGCGTTCTTGGACTTCTTGGGCACGGAACGACGGCCCTGGCGAACCAGCTGGTTAATAGTAGGCAAAGCGTACTCCTTCTCGAATGATTCCAGCTTTCTGTAAAGTGCAACGGCTTGAATCGAGGGGTCAGCATCCCCCTACGAAACACGCAGTTCGATAGGATACGTGCCGTTAGCTGTGCCGTCAACAGACCACGCCGCCGGGCGTATCCCAAAATAGCCATATTTCCGCAAAGCCTACACAAAAGGAATCCCCTTCTGTGCGCGGGTCGGATCTCCGGCCCGGGCGGCCCAGGTTTTAAGTTTGCTGCTCTACAGTCCTGCGCAAGACGGAAAGCACATTAAGTGCTTTC
>CAJLOU010000037.1 GCA_905208345.1 uncultured Collinsella sp. | reverse complement strand
CTGTAACCTTTCTCTTGACCCTCATTAACCGCAGTAACTATAGCATCAGCATCGCCCTGCGGCATCGAATTTATGCGCTGCACATTGCAGGCATACCAAACGCTGACGCATCCGTGACATAGTCATTGGGGACGTTCCTAAACGACTACCCAATGACTACTCTATGGTGTCGTCGTCCTCGGCAAGTTGGGGGAACACGGCGTCCTTGGGCATGGTGACCTTCGTCAGCGAGGTGAGCTTTTTACTCAGCGACGTGTCCGTCTTGACCAGGTCGCTGAGCGTCACGATCTTGTAGCCGTCGGCAATGAGGCCGTCGATAATCTGCGGCAGCGCCTCGAGCGTCTGCTCGGCGCATTCGTCTCTATCGGTGAGCAGCACGATATTGCCCGGCGTCACCGAATCGAGCACCGTCGAGACCTGCTCGTCGGCACCGTTGAGCAGCCAGTCGCCCGAGTCAATATTCCACGAGACCACGGCGGAGACCAGGTCCATCGCATCAATCCAGTTTTGCTCGTCAAAGGCAGCGTAGGGAGCACGCAGTAGCATCGTCTTCACGCCGGTCGCCGACTTAATCGCATCGGTGCCTTTCGTGATCTGTTCGCGTACCGCCTCACGGTCCTGACCCTTGAGCGAATCGTCGCTGTAGCTGTTGGATCCGATCTCGCACCCGGCATCGACAATCGCCTTGGCCGTGGCAGGCGAGGCCTCGGCCGCATCGCCCGAAAGGAAGAACGTCGCGGTGACGCCCTTTTCCTTGAGCACCTGCAAGATCTGTTTGGTGGCGCCGCTCGGACCCTCGTCAAACGTCAGCGCCACGTACTTTTTGTTGCCCTTGGGCGCCACGCTGGCGCACGCAACAACGCAATCGGTGGCGGGCACAACCTCGCCGCGGTCTTGCGTCTTGCCCGACTGCTCACCAACCCACACCTCGGAGCGGCCCTGGACACCCCACGTCTGCACATACTCGATAGCGCCCGTGCCCTCGACCTTGAGCTTGGGCTCGATAACCGTAGCCTGAACCTCGTGCTTCTCGTAGGTGTTACGGCCATCCTTGACCGTCACCTTCTCGCCGCCCTCGAGTTCGCGGCTATCCCATTTGCCCTGCTTCACGCGCTTGCCGTCGACCTTCACCGACAGCTTTTCGCCCCCATGGCACTTGAGCACGCTGTCATCGACGGCCAGCAGGTCGCCTGCGTCGTAGGTGTCAGTCAACTCCTGGTCGTCGATGAGATTCTGCAGCGTAGAGCCCACGCGCACCGCGGTCTTCTGGCCGTTAAGTTCCACGTCCACGCTGCGGTTGACGTAGCCCACGACGGCAGCGATAAACAGCACGAGCGCGCAACCCACGGCGATGAGCGCATAGGGCAGGCGAGACGAACGACGGGGTGTGCGGCTGTTGCCGATGCGAGCGCTGCGATCGCTAAAGCCGCGGCTATGGTTGAGATACATCGCGCCGGGCTTACGGTGACGCTTGCGCTGACCGCTGGGCAGCTGCCCCAGGTCGCGGCGCGCCGTCGGACGCGTACCCGAACGCCCGTTTAAGTTGGATCCGTTTTGGCGCATGTGCCCTCCCCCATAAACACAGCAAGCCGGAGCAACAGGTCTCCGGCTTGCCTCCCATCATTTGGTACGTCGCTATTTTGTAGCTTTTGACGAGCCTCCGCTCGCCTTTTGGTATTCGTCCTTAAAGGCCTTGAACATGCCGCGCGTCTTGCCGAGCTGCTTGCCCAGTGCGCGACTGCCCTTGTCCACGGCAACCGATCCCTTGTCGTCGAGCACCTTGGCGCCCTTCTTGACCTTATCGCCCACCACGACGCTTGCCTCGGCAGCCTTTGCGGCGGCGCCGCCCGAATACCCGAGCGACTTGACCTCGTCCGAGACGACCATCGCGCCGTTCTCGTAGCCGCGCAGCATCGTCGGCGGCACCTGCGTGTCACCAACCAAAACACTCGAAGCAGCACCGGCGGTCACATAGAATGCCTGCACGATGCCCGAACGCGGCTTGAACTCCACATCCGAGCAATAGCCCACGACGTCGCCCGATTCCGTGCGCACGTCCATACCGACCCAGATGATGCAATCGTCCAGGTTGATGTCGAGGCGCTTGGCGGCGGCGGCATCGTACGTGTCCTTGACGTCATCGACCGCAATGGCGCCCTCGTAGACACCAATGGCGTCGAGCGCTACGAATCGGTCGGGACGCTCGATCATGCCCGCGATATCGGACTGGCGGACCATAAAGCCGACCACGCGCGTACCGCCCGGGGTAAAGACCGGAAAGTGAATCTTTCCGAGCTTTTTAGGGCTGCGCGGCGTGCCGTCCTTTTTGGTGCGCTTGTCCTCGGTAGGCTTGCGATAGATCTTGGCGCCGACAAAATCCCCGGCGCGCATTATGCCTCGGTCGAGGGCTCCGCAGCCTCGGTATCAGCCTCGACGGCGTTCTCGACCACGACGTCGGCGGCAGGCGTCACGTTGCCGCCCGAAATGGCGTCGTTGAGCTGCTCGCGCAGCTGGTCCATGCGCTCGCGGGCCAGGTCGACCTTGGCGCGCAGGTCGTCGGTCTTGGCGTCGACCATCGGGCCAAAGTCATTCACCGCAGCACGGGCCTCCTCGGCGCTGTGCTCGTAGGTGTCGCGCATATTGTCCCAGGCGTCGTTGGCGATATCGGCAGCCATGGCGCGGGTCTCGGCGCCCGAGCGCGGGGCCAGAGCAACGCCGACAATAGCGCCGGCAGCGGCACCAAAAAGTGCGCCGGAGACAAAGCTGAAAGTCTTACCCATGATCATTCCTCTCCTGCGGGCACGTCGGTGCCCACCGTTTGAATGCTGTCCATTATACCCGCAGCGTATCACTTGCCGCTCCGCTCATCTGCGTACGGCAAAGGCGCAGGTACGTGATGGTGATAAACGCGTAGGCCTACTCCTGAGGCATAGCCGGCATGGCCACCGTGGCACCCGGGTCCTCGCCGGCGCCGTCCACGAGCGGCAGGCCGCCCTCATGCGCAGGCCCTGCCGGAACCGTCGCCGCACCGCCAAAGACGGCAGCGGAGGCCTCGTGGTTCTCGGCAACCGCGCCCTCGGTATCAATCGCCACCTGGGGCTCGTCGTCAAAGTTGGGGACACCCTGGGGCTCGGTGGGAACAGGCTCGGCGGTCGCATCGGCAACGGACTCGGCGTCGGCCGGCACATCGCCCTCGTCAGCGCCCTCGTCCTCGACAGCATCTTCGCCGTTCGCAGCGGCGACGGCCTCGTGAGGATCCTTGCCCTCGGCCTCGGCGCGCATGCCCAGCACCAGGTTGCGCAGGCCCGCGACCGTGCCTTCCACGTCGGGGGCAGGCTGGTCGGCGTGCAGGTAGGCCCAATCCATCATGAAGGTGGCAGACGACAGCGCGCCGATGGCCAGCGCATCGTCGGGACACGAAAGCTCAATCTCAAAGACGCGCTCGTCATGCTCGCTCACGCGGGTGCGGCCGCACGAGATATTGCCGGCAAGGCCGGTCTCGTTCATCAGCTCGACCGACACATGCTCAAGCAGATGGCAAAGCTCGGTCTGGCCCATGCAGTCCTGGAACTCGCGACCGGAATCACCCAGGCACAGGTGCTTGGCAATCGCCGGCACCAGGTAATACACGCGCGCCGTGGCCTCGATATCCTCCGAGGTCATGAGCGGCATGCCGGGGTTCACCAGCACATGCGCGCAGATCTTGTCCTCGCTGACGGTGACCTTAAGGATGTTGAACAGGCCTGCCATAACTCTCCCCTACTCTTCCTTGTCCTACTCGTCGCCGTCGTGTGGATTCGCGGAACCCGCACCCGACGACGTCGGCTCGTCTACCGAAGACTCGGAATCCTTCTTATCGGTTTCGGCCGGAGCGATCACGCGAATGAGCGAGATGCGCTGGCCACGCATCGACTGCACTTTAAACTTGTACCCCGCGACCTCAAACACCTCTCCGATGTCGGGCACCGAGTCGCAAAGCTCCAAGATCCAGCCGGCGATGGTCTCATAATCATCGCTTTCCTCGAGCGGCCAACCAAGCTCAATCGCGTCATCGCACGAAAAACGCCCATCAACGAGCCACTCGCGGCGCGAAAGGCGCGTGAGATACTTGTTGTCGGGGTCGAACTCGTCCTCGATCTCGCCGACGATCTCCTCGACGATATCCTCGATGGTGATAATGCCGGCCGTGCCGCCGTACTCGTCCACGACCACCACGATCTGGTCGTGCGAGGTCTGCATCTCGGACAGTAGCGGCAGGATGTCCTTGGTGTCGGGCACAAAGGTGGCGTCGCGCAAAAAGCCGGCGATGGGCTGGTCACCCTTGCCGTCGAGCGCGGGTTGGATCAGGTCCTTGATGTGCGCAATGCCGGCGACGTTGTCGGGATCCTCGTGATAGACGGGGATGCGGCTGAAGCCGGTCTGGCGCATGGTGGACAGCACGTCGGCGACCGTCTCGTCGTCCTCGCACATGGTGGTGTCCACGCGCGGCACCATGACCTCGCGGGCAACGGTGTCGCCTAGGTCGAAGATCTCGTGGATCATGCGCTTTTCCTCGTCGAGCAGGTCGTCCTGCTCCGAGACCATGTACTTGATCTCTTCTTCCGAGACGTTTTGGCGGTCGTCGGCGCTCTTGATGCGCAGGATGCGGGCCAGGCCATCGGAGCAGGCGCCGGTCAGCCACACGAGCGGACGGGCGATCTTTTGGAAAAACGACAACGGTCCCACGACCTGCTTGGACACGCCCTCGGCATTGGCCAGGCCGATGCGCTTGGGGACGAGCTCGCCGATCACGATGGACACGAAGGCGACCGCGACGGTGATGATGACCGGCGCCAGGCCGCGCGCGATGGCGGAGAGCGGCGCGATGCCAAAGCTCATGAGCCACGTGGCGAGCGGGTCGGACAGACTCGTCGAGGCGACGGCGGACGAGGCGAAGCCCACGAGCGTAATGGCAACCTGGATGGTGGCGAGCAGCTGGTCGGAGTCGGCAGCCAGCTTAATGGCACGCTCGGCGCGCTTGTCGCCTTCCTCGGCCTCGTGCTCCAACACGGCGCGCTTGGCCGTGGTGAGCGCCATCTCGGACATAGAGAAGTAGCCGTTGATGAGGGTCAAAACGAGGGTGGTGATAAGGGAGATGGTTATGTCCATCGGGAATTTCTCGAACCTCCAAGATTCGGGACGTCAGGTTAAAACGTTGATGGCGGATACGGCAATTGCACCGGCGCCCAAACGAGAACGCGGGCGCGCAGGCATGGTCGCTAGATTACGAAGAGGATCACCGCCATGAACTGGAAGATGCTGCCGGCGAGCACCCACAAGTGAAACACACTGTGCAGGTAGCGCACGTTTTTGGCGATATAGAACGGCACGCCCGCGGTGTAGCACACGCCGCCGACGGCGAGCAGGGCAAGTGCCACGGGGTTGAGCAGCGCCACAAGTTCGGGCAGCTTAAAGACAACGAGCCAGCCCATCAGCAGGTAGACCAGGCCGCTTACCCAATGCGGCTGGCGCTCGCGTAGGAAGCACTCGAGGGCGATGCCGATGATGGCGATGGCCCATACGGCAAAGAACAGCACAGCGCCGCCGTCGTTTGCGAGCGTGATGAGGCAAAACGGCGTATAGCTGCCGGCTATGAGCAGGTAGATGCAGCTGTGGTCGATGATGCGAAACACGCGCTTGGCGCGCGCGGGCTGAATCGCGTGGTAGAGCGTGGAGGCTAGGTATTCGAGGATAATGCTGACGCCATAGACAATCGCCGCGGCCATATGGGCCGGGCCTCCGCCGCGCAGGGCGGCGAATACGATCAGGAGCACCAGGCCCGCGATACCCAGCAGGCAGCCGACACCATGGGTGACGGAGCTCATGATCTCCTCGCCCACCGTGTAGTGTGGAACGGCCGCGGTCTTGGGTCGCGGCTTAGAACTGTCGCTCGAATCGGACATGCCGGTTACATCCTCCAACGTAAAGAGTTCTCAACACTATATCAAAGCGTCTAGGTACGTGCGAAATTTGCACCATACGTGACCCTTTGTTTACCCATTCTTTGCCTGTTGACGCATCAACGGCGAACGTCCATAATGCGCTTGCATTAAATGTTGATGTATTAACATCTTATAGGAAAGCTTCTTATGTCTCAAAACGCACGTTCCCATCGAAAGCTCAAGATAGCCGGCGTCGTTGCGCTGGTGCTCGTTGTCGCGCTGCTGGGGTTTGACGGCAACTTCTTGTTCGACTTTGCCCTGAATCCCCAAGCGCCGTACACCATGAAGATGATGCAGGATGGCAAAGACGACAAAAAAGGTGAGCAGCCGGATGCCGAGGAAACCGAGGCGCGGGCGTGGTTTAAAGAGAGCCGCGAGAGCAGCAGCCTCACCGCGGACGACGGGACTGAGCTTGCCGCTTGGTATTTTGCTGCGTCGGAGAGCACGCACGACTACGCCGTCTGCCTGCATGGATATACCAACGAGCCCATCGGTATGGCCCGATACGCCAAACGATTCCATGACCGCGGCATGAACGTACTCGCACCCGCCGCCCGTGCCCACGAGCGCTCCGGCGGCGACTATATCGGCATGGGCTGGCCCGAGCGCCTCGACATCGTCGCATGGATCAATCAAATCGTTCAGGCTGACCCCGAGGCGCGCATCCTGGTCTTTGGCGAGTCGATGGGCGCGGCAACCGCCATGAACGTCGCGGGGGAATCTCTGCCCGCAAACGTGAAATGCATTATCGAGGACTGCGGCTATACGAGTGTTTGGGACGAGTTTTCTCTGCAGCTCAAGGACGTGTTCGGCCTGCCCAGCTTTCCCTTGCTCGATGTTGCAAACTTGGTGTGCAACGTGCGCGCAGGCTACGACTTTCATAAGGCGAGCAGTGTGGAGCAACTCAAACACGCGACGGTTCCCATGCTGTTTATCCACGGCGACCAGGACACCTTTGTGCCGTACAGTATGCTCGACCAAAACTACGACGCGTGCGCCAGCAAGGTCAAGCAAAAGCTCACCATCCATGGCGCCACCCACGCCAAGAGTGCGCAAGTTGACCCCGAGCTCTACTGGAACACAGTCGACAACTTCCTCGACGAGTATTTTTAGGTAAAAAGCAACGTCTGGGGCTTTATCTGGCCCCCTATTTTCGGAAGTATGCGGCAAAATCTGGAACTGCCGACCAGACCGCAGTTTTTCCAACAATTTATCAGGGGTTTTGTTGCCAAAAAACGTCGTGTGCTCGGCGATCTCGAAATTTGCCGCATACTTCCGAAAAGCCGCCCGTGGACACTGTGCTCACGGGCGGCTTTTGCTAACGTTGCGCCACAAAAGCGCTTGATATGTCCAATAGACAGGTGCTACTTGACCTCGATGAGCTCGTACTCGCTCGTGCCCAGGCCGATCTTCTCGGCATGCGCGATGCACGCGCGCCAGTCGGTATCGGGATGCGTGATGCAGAAGGGGTCCTTGGCCTGCTCGCCCTCCAGATGCTCGTGGTTGTGCTCCATCTTGGCCGCGCTATCGGTGAGCTCGGTGTTGGGCAGCGGCTCGGACGCCATGACGGCGTCGGCGCAGGCCTGATCGATGGCGACCGGGTCGAAGCTCGCGAACATGCCGATGTCGTTGACGATAGGCGTATCGTTTTCGGGATGGCAATCGCAGTTGGGGCTGATATCCATAGCAAGCGAGATATGGAAGCTCGGGCGGCCGTCGACGACAGCCTTCGTGTACTCGGCGATCTTGCAGTTGAGTACATCGGCCGCGGCGTCATAGCCGGGCTTGATGCAGTCCTGGTTGCATGCCGCAATGCAGCGGCCGCAGCCCACGCAGCGATCGTGGTCGATAGCGGCGACGTGAACCGTGCGGGTGTTACCGTTGGCAAGCTCGCGCTCGCGGGTATCGTCGAACGAGATAGCGTTGTGCGCGCAGATCTTTTCGCAGGCACGGCAGCCAATGCAGTGCTCGGTCGCGACGTTCGGCTTGCCGGCGGCATGCTGCTCCATCTTGCCGGCACGGCTGCCGCCTCCCATACCCAGGTTCTTCATGGCACCGCCAAAGCCAGCCTGTTCATGGCCCTTAAAGTGGGTGAGGCTGATCACGATATCGGCATCCATGAGCGCCTGACCGATCTTGGCCTCGTGCACGTACTCGCCGCCCTCGACCGGGACGAGCGCCTCGTCGGTACCCTTGAGGCCGTCGGCGATGATGATCTGGCAGCCCGTGGCATACGGGGTAAAGCCGTTCTGGTAGGCGGTGTCGATGTGCTCGAGCGCGTTTTTGCGGCTACCCACATAGAGCGTGTTGCAGTCGGTGAGGAAGGGCTTGCCGCCCAGCTCCTTCACGACATCCGCGACGGCGCGGGCGTAGTTGGGGCGCAAAAAGCTCAGGTTGCCCAACTCGCCAAAGTGAATCTTGATGGCGACGAACTTGTTCTCAAAGTCGATCTGCTCAATTCCGGCGTGACGGATGAGGCGCTTGAGTTTGTCGAGCTGGCTCTCGCGAGCATGCGTGCGCAGGTTGGTGAAGTACACCTTAGCGGGTGCTGCGGGTGCAGTTGCGGTCATAGATCTATCCCCTCGGTCTATATGGCGTTACAGACATAAGAGGATGGTACCCGCTGAAGTAGGGTCAAAGTCAAGCGAGAAACCTAGTCGTTGGGGACGCCCCTTTCCTGCCGGGTGGCGAAAGAGTGTCCCCAGCGACTAGTCTTTTAGGGACGTCCCCAACGACTACTCTTGGACTTTGAGGGCTTCGGCCAGGCTGACGCGCTTGATGGAGCGCGTGTGCAGCAGTGCCACGACCAGGTAGGTCGCAAAGCCAATGCCGACGCATGCAGCCATGGACCAAGCGGGCACGTAGATCTCGATATTGCCGTTGTAGGCGAGCAGCATCGAGCGGAAGATGGCCGTGAGCGAGCCGATAATCAATGGCAGGCTCAGCACGAGCGATGCCGCCACGCACAGCGTGATCGAGCGGATGTACAGATGCGAGATCTCGCTATCGCGATAGCCAAAGACCTTCATGTAGCTAATCGACCGGGCGCTGTGGTCGATCACAGCCTTGGTCAGCAGGTACATAAACAGCAGGAAGATAAACACCGCGAGCCCGACCATCATGCCGATCATTTTGCTCATCATGCCGATGAACTGGTCGCCCACGGCGTGCATGTCGTCGGGCGTGATGTCGCCGGCAAAGTAACGAGCATCGAGGTCGAGCTTCTCGTCGCTCACATAGCCGTTAAAGTAGGCGGCATCGTTGTCGAACAGCTCGTTAAAATCGTCGATGCTCATATAGATATTCATGTCCGACTTGGAGCCCCAGGCACAGTCCTTGCCCGCGTACTCAAGGGAATAATGCTCGCCCTCGTACTTGTCGCCGAGCGTGACCTTCTGGCCCTCGCTCCAGCCAAACTTATCGAGCAGACCGCCGCCAAAGACGACGCGTCCATCGCCGACGTTGAGGTCTTCCCAGTAGCGCGAATCGGGCGAGATGCCGTAGACGGAAATCGTCTCCTGCCCATTACCATCGCCGCGGTCGTATTGCAGCTGGTAAACGGCGTATTTCTCGGCCTGTGCGATTGCACCCGCGCCGTTATCGGTCGTGTTAACCGGGTGGATATCGTCGTTGTCAGTATCGACCTTAGAGGCCTTGTCAATCAGGTCGATAGCCTCGTCGCGGTTGCAGCCGAGGGCATCGGCAAGGTCATCGAGGTGCGCGTAGAGCGCATCCTTCTTGTCCTGGACCTTGGCAAGCGCATCCTGCGCTGCGGTCAGGCTCTCGGCAGACGGAGATGCGGTCGCGGCATCGGCTGCCGCCTGCGCCGCATCGGCCGCGTCGTCAAGCTCGTCATCGGCATCCTGGGCGGCAGAAAGCAGTGCGCCGTCAACCGACTGCAAGTGCTCGAGTGCCGACCACTGCTCGCGCTCCTCGGCAGTGCCCTCGAGCTCCAGCGGCGCCTTGAGCGTGTACTGGTGCTCGGCGACCAGGCTTGTCTCGAGGTTGTCCGCATAGTGCGTCATCGTGGGCAGAATCGCCAGGCCAAAGAGCAGTAGCAGCGAGGCAAACGCGATGCCCACGAAGAGCGTGGCGAAATTGCCCAGATTGCGCAGGAAGATACGCAGGCGGAAGCGGGAAACAAAACCCATGCGCTCCGGCAGCTGCAGGCCGCGCTTGGTGCCCGATTTGCCACTCGCCTCGTGACGAAGGAACTGCAACGGCGTCTTGCCCATCTTGTGAAGCAGACCCACCAGCGTGATGAGGATGAGCGCGGCGGCGGGAACCACGGCGCACTTCACAAAGATCTCCCAGCTCCAGTACACCTGGAAGGGCGGCAGGCTGTACGAACCGTAATAGAGGCTGCGCATGGGCTCGGTAAAGAACACAACGCCGAGCGCAGTGCCCAAAAGCGCCGCGACCACGCCCACGATGGCGGGAAGCGCAAGGTAGTGCAGCACGATCTCGCGTCGACGATAGCCGCTGGCGAGCAGCGTGCCGATGATGGCGCTCTCCTCCTCGATGGTGGCGTCGGTAAGGACCACAAAGACAAACGCCATGATCACGATGATGATGTCGAGCAGCGTCATCCACATCATGGAGTCGCCGTCCACGTCGTCGCGCGCATAGCCAATGCCCTGATTGGAATCGGCGTCGATGAGGTCATCCACGCGTGCATCGGCATCGGCGAGCGCCTCCACCATATCTTGCTCGGCATCGGTGCGATCTGCAGTGGAGAGGTCGCGATCGGTAAAGGTGAAGGAGTACGTATAGCCAGGCGCGCCGCCGGCATCCTCGAGCGCGGCAAAGCCGGCATCGGTGACCTCGGCCACGCCATAGGTGATGGTGTTCACCGTAAAGTCCGAATTGTTGAGGAACAGCGCCTGGCTATCGGGCTGGGTCATGATGCCGCAGATGGTGTAGGTGCGACCCTCAAGCTCGACCTTATCGCCCACGGCGAGGTCGTTGTTGGTGGCGAAGACACGGTCGATGGCTACCTCATCGTCCGTCTTGGGCTGCCTGCCCTCACAGTAGGACGCGATATCGACCTTGGTGCGGTGCGTGTAGGTGCGCAGCGTGCGCTTGGTGCCGTCGTCGCCGGACGCCTTTTTGATGATGGCGTCGATGGAGAAGTTCTTGTAGAGCGTGACGCCGCCGACGTCCTTAGCCGCGTCCTCGGCGGCTTTGAGCTGGTCGTCGGTGGCCTCAAAGGAAGTGGCTACGCGGCCGTCCTCAATCGTGTACGCATCGCGCATGTCGTCGATGAGGCAGCCGATGGAGTGCGCGGCGAGCAAAAAGCCCGACGTGAGGGCGATACTTCCACACATAAGCAGGAAGATGCCCAGGTATTTACCGATATTGCGACGCAGCTCGCGGGGGAGTCGTTTTGCGAGAGGTGACATGGCGTCGCCTACCAATCGAGCTCGGCGGCCGCGACCGGCGACTCGTTGAGCTCGTCCTCGACGATGCACCCGTCGCGCAGGCGCAGCACGCGGTTGGCCATGCGGGCAATGGCAGCGTTGTGGGTAACGATGATGACGGTGCAGCCGTAGGTGCGGTTGACGTCTTCCATGAGCTGCAGGATTTCCTTGGATGTCTTGTAATCGAGCGCGCCCGTTGGCTCGTCGCACAGCAACAGGCCCGGGTTTTTGACGAGCGCGCGGCCGATGGCGCAGCGTTGCTGCTGACCGCCCGAGACCTGGCGCGGGAACTTGTTGCGGTGCTCGTAGAGACCCAGCGAGCGCAGCAGGTCATCGACATTGAGCGGGTTTTTGGACAGGTGCGCCGTGACCTCGATGTTCTCCTTGATGGTGAGATCGGGCACCAGGTTGTAGAACTGGAAGACAAAACCCAGCTCACGGCGTCGATACTCGCCAAGGTCGGTAGGCTTGAGCACCGTGAGGTCGCAGCCGTCCACCATGATGGAACCGCCGTCGGCATCCTCCAGGCCGCCGATCAGGTTGAGAAAGGTCGACTTGCCCGAGCCCGAGGGCCCCAGCATGACGCAGATCTCGCCGCGGTTGATGGACGCGTCGATGCCATCGAGTACCGTCAGGCGCGCATCACCGTCGCCGTAGTGCTTTTTGAGATCCTTAACCTGGACGTAGGCTTCCTGCGTTGCCATGGTATCCCCCATTGTTAGCCTCGTACTACTTTATGAACGTAATAGTAAACCTTGGTGAACTATTTTGGGGCGAGGCCTAGGATTTATTTCAGACTAGGCGCGGGATTTGGCGCGTGAGAGGGCCAGGCCTACGGCGGCAATGGCGGCGGCGAAGAGCACGGTGACGCCCAGGTCGCAGGCGATGTCGCCCAACACGGCAGACGTCAGGTCCGAAGCAAGCGCCTTGCCGATCGCGTCGTTCACCCAATACGTCGGCACAAAGTGCGCCACCGTCTGCACGGCCGAGCCCATGAGCGACAGCGGCATCCAAGCGCCGCCCAAAAACGTCATGAGCATGCCGAGCAGGTTGCCCACACCGTTGAGCAGCTCCTCGCGCGCGCCCAGGCTCGAAAGGGCAAAGCCAACGGCCAGCGGCGTGCACGCCAGGGCAAACGTCGCCGCCAGCGCCAGGCACACACGGCCCACGCCGACCTCGGCGACCGCGCCGGCAAAGCCCACGACGCCCATCATGCTCGACACAAACCAGATGCAGACGGTGAGCACGGCGGCGGCCGCGAACACAGCGAGCGAACGCTGGCGCTCAGAGACCGGGCTGGCATCCATGCGGCGCACGCGCTCGGGCTCGTTCATGCCCGAGAACACCAACCCCACCGACACGATGACCGACGAGATGATCGCGTACGCGCCAAAGTTGAAGTACGACTCGAGCGTGGTAGCAGCAGTCGAGTTGACCTTGACCTGCTCGATCTGGACCTCCGCGCGCTTTGCGGCCGCGTGCTCGGCGGCCCTTGCGACGTCACCGTTGGAGGCAGCGGGTTCAAGCGCCGCCGCAGCGCCCGCGAGCGAGATCCAGCGCGAGGCCTCGGCAGACGAGAGCGCCGCCGCCATGGTGCCGGAACCGTAGGTCACGTCGAGCCTGGGCAGGGCCTCCCCCGCACGGGCGGCTGCAACAAGATCGTCCTCAAACCCCTCCGGGATAAAGAACACGCAATCGGCGCTGCCCTTGGCGCTGTTGCTCTTGGCGAGCGCGTCCGCAAGGTCGTACGCGTCGTCGCCGATGCCCGTGACCAGGTCAAAGCGTGAGCCCAGGTGCTTGGTAAGCGCCCGCGAAAGGTCGCTATTGTCGCGGTCGACCACGATCACGTTGGTGTCGTAGGGCTTGTACTCGGTAAGCTGCGACGAGTTCCAGCTCACCGAAGCCGCGATGAATACGCCCATGAGCGAGATGAACACCGTATAGATGAGCAGGTAGAACGGGTGCGCCAGCGCCATGCGAAGCGCGGTCTTAAAGGTGCTCATAGCGGCTCCTTCCAAAGATCAGCGTAGCGGCGGCGACAAACACCAGGGCCATCAGGACGAGCGCGCCGGCGCGAACAGCGAAGGGCCCCAGGTCCTCAAAGAAATACAGGCGATTGAACATGTCGCAGATGAGCTTGACGGGATTGAGCCAGCACTCGACCGGACAAGCGCGGGCGACGTCGTCGGCAAGCGCCATCGCCGGCTCGCCGTAGAGGCCGGCGAACAGGGCGCACGTGGTGGCAAAGCCCGTGAGGATGCCCGACTTGGACGCCCTGCCGCCCTTGACGGGCAGCGTGCCCACAAAGAGCCCCAGGCCCGTCGCGGCAAGCGCGGACGCGGCGCCGCCCACCAGGCAGAGTCCCTCGCGCCCGCCAAAGTCAACACCGACGACCAGGCGCACATAGCCGATCGCGATCGCCATCGAGGCAAAGGAAACCAGCCACGAGCCGATAAAGATACCGGCCAGCGACGCCGTCTTGGAAAGGCCACCCTCACAACGACGGGCCCCTAAGCCCGACAGATTGGGCTGCAGGTCGACGACGCTCAAAGCGGCAAACTCGGCAGACATCATCGCGACCAGGCCAAAGAGCGCGTAGTAGTAAATGGTCGTACCGTCGGGCGTGGTGCGCGTCAGGCTCACGCGACGGGTTCCGCCCTCGAGCGACAGGGCGCGGGCAACCGTCTCCGGGTCGGCGAGCACCGCCGGGTTGTCCTGGGCAATCTGGGTCATGAGCTCGGCATTTTGCGTATACGAGCTTGCCACCGTCTCCAGAATGCTGCGGTCGACGAGCACCGTGGACGCACGCGAGCTATCGTAGCTCGAGAGCAGCGTGAGTTTGGGCGTGCCCGCGGCATCGACCGTGTAGATGCCCGCGACCTCGCCCGCCTTGAGCGCGCGGTTCGCGGCGGCCGCATCCTCGCACTCGTGAATTTCGAGCAGCTGTTCGTCGCCCTCCTTGGCAAGCGACGTCGCCACATCCTTAAAGGTCGAGGCGTCCCAGGCTTCGTCCGCCACGACGGCCACCGGCACCGGGTCGACCTTGCCGTCGGAACTCAGGTTCGCAAACATAAACATGAACATCGTGGAAAGCGCGATGGGAAAGACCGCGCCCCAGACCCACGTGCTCGGCCGACGCAGCAGCGTCTTGAGCGTGGTGATGATGGTGTTGAACATGGCCGCCCCCTAGTCGCGCAGCTCACGGCCGGTGATCTCGAGAAACACGTCGTTGAGGGTCGGCGGCTCGGAGTAGATGCGGCCGAGCGGCACGTCGTACGTGCGCAGCGCATCGAGGATGTCGGTTAGGTTGTGCGGGCTCGCTTCGCACGAAAACGTGAGCTGGCCCGCCGTCGCCGCCAGGTCCAGGACATGCGGCAGACTCGCAACGGCGGCGAGCGCCGCGCTCGGCACCTCGCCGACCTCGATCACGATCTTCTCGCCCATCTGGATCATGCGCTTGAGTTCGTCGTTGGTGCCCTGCGCCAACACGCGCCCGCCGTCCATAATCATGATGCGGCTGCAGATCTGCTCGATTTCCTCCATGTAATGGCTGGTATACACCACCGTGGCGCCCTCGTCGCGCAGGCGGCAGATGCCCTCCAGGATGGCGTTGCGGCTTTGCGGGTCGACCGCCACCGTGGGCTCGTCAAAAAAGATCAGCTCGGGCTTGTGCGCGATACCGCAAGCGATGTTGAGGCGACGCGCCAGGCCGCCCGAGAGCTTGCCGGGGCGAAACTTGGTAAAGTCGCCCAGGCCGACAAACTCGATTGCCTCATCCACCAGCGCGCGGCGGCGTTTGCGGTCGTTGACGTACAGACTGCAGAAATAGTCTATGTTCTCGCGCACGGTGAGCTCGTCGAACACCGCCACCTGCTGCGGCACCACGCCAATGCGGCGCTTAAGGTCGTAGCGGACGGGCGTCATGGGCTCGCCAAACAGCTCGATAGTGCCTTTGTCGTAGGCAAGCAGCTGCAGGATGCAGTTGATGGACGTGGTCTTGCCCGAACCGTTGGGACCGAGCAGGCCAAAGATCTCGCCAGGGGCGATGTTCAGGTTAAAGTGGTCGAGCGCAATAAGATCGTCATAGCGCTTGACGAGGTTTTCGACGTGGACGATGTCAGTCATGAGGCGGCCCTTCTGTTGATTGCGGCCCGGTACGATTGAATCATCGCAGGAACGGACGGCCCGCACCAGTGAGCTTTGTCACAAGTGCAAGGCGTGCGCTGGCGTCGCGCAGGGACGGTTTTCACACGGTTGCGGGCGCAGCCATATTCCCCGTCGATAGGTCTATCTATCATTTTTGATAGCTATATCTAGCAAAAATGATAGATACAGCTATCAAAAATGCTCAGGTAAAACGATTGTCGGCAAGATATAGTCGCGGTTCCCCTTGCTGGGACAAATGTCACGGTTGCGTAGGCGGCCCCTCCCCCGCGCGCGGCATCGCGTACAATACCCGTATGAACAGGCTATTCGACAAATCGATCGTGCTGGCGTGCTGTATCGCGGCCGCCCTGGGCCTTGCTGTGGATGCCCGCTTGGTTGCGGCGTTTTGCTTGGGCGTTGTCGTCGCCTCGCTTGCTGAAGTCGCGCAAAGCGAGCGTGCCCATCGCGTTAGCGAGGCCGCGAGCTACGTCTACGTCATCGCGACCGTCATTGCGCCGTCGTTTATGCCGTTTGCGCCCCTCGCCTTCTATGACATCGCGCGACATGTGCGCCGCGAGCACGTTTGGCCCGCGCTGGGCGTTGGCGCCATCTTTGCCTGCGCACTTGCCGCGTACGCCCACGCCGGCACGCTTCCCGCCCGCACGCTGCTGTTGACCGCCATCCTTTCGGTCGCCGCCACCTTGTTGTCACTGCGCACCGCCCAGCTGGAGCGCGAGCAGGAGCGCATGCGTCGCACCCGTGACGAGCTGCAGGAACGAGCCCTCGCGCTCGAGGCGCGCAACCGCGACCTTGCCGACCGCCAGGACTACGAAGTCGAGCTCGCGACGCTCGCCGAACGCGCACGCATCGCGCGCGAGATCCACGACAACGTCGGCCACCAACTTACGCGTGCCTCGCTGCAAACCGAGGCCCTGCGCGTGATCCACGCCAACGAACCCGGCGTCGCCGCCGACTTTGCCGACGTCAAGCGCACCGTTGACGAGGCGCTTCAGCTTGTACGCTCGAGCGTCCATGCGCTCAACGACAACGCGGCCAATCTCTCCGTACAGCTCGAGCGCATCGTGGATGACGCGCGCTCAGATGGCAGCCCGCAGATTGAGCTTGAGGTTTTGGCCGAGCATGCGCCCGCCAACGTCGCCAACTGCTTTGCGGCGGTGCTGCGCGAGGCGCTTTCCAACGCCATGCGCCACGCCCATGCCAAAACCATTACCGTGCGGTGCATGGAGCATCCGTCGTTTTACCAGCTCATCGTTACCGATGATGGCACGGGCGGGGTCCAAGCAAGCGGCCGCGGCGCCGCGGAGGGCATGGGGCTCGGCTCCATGCGCGAGCGCGTCGAGGCGCTTGGCGGAACCTTCACCGCCGGCCCGCGTGCCGGCTCCTCCGGCTGGCGCGTGTTTGCCACCGTTCCCAAACAGCAAGGAGATGAGAGCCGATGAGGCTCATCGTTGTCGACGACGACCGCTTGGTGGTCGATTCGCTCAAGATTATCCTGGGCGCCCAGCCGCAGATCGAAGTGGTGGGCACCGGCGCCGACGGCAACGACGCGGTGGCACTCTACGCCGAGCACGCGCCCGATATCGCGCTGCTCGACATTCAGATGCCGGGGCGCGACGGCCTTTCGGCGGCGCGCGAAATCCTTGAGCACGACCCCGCGGCACGCGTGGTGTTTCTGACGACATTCTCGGATGACGAGTACATAGTGTCGGCGCTCAAATTGGGTGCCCGCGGCTATCTGATCAAAACCGATGTCGCCGCCATTCCGCCAGCGTTGGCGCAGGTCATGGATGGCAAACGCGTGCTCGAGGGCAAGGCGATCGAAGATGTCGACTTTGACGGGATGGGCGACAAGACGGGCACGCCCCGCCGGCCCGCAGCCTTTGCCAGCCTGACCGACCGCGAGTTCGAAGTCGCCGAGCTCATCGCCCGCGGCCTCGACAACAAGGAGATCGCTGCCACCGCCTATATGGGCGAAGGCACCGTGCGCAACCACATCAGCTCAATCCTAGCCAAAATGGGGCTACGCAACCGCACCCAAATCGCCATCGCCTATCTGCGAGGCTAGCCGCTGGCTGCCGCCAATTTGATGCCATTTGAAACTATGCCGGTTTACTACGATGAACCGCATATCTCCGACCACGGCAAATTGCGCACTTACAAAACCGACGCTCCTATAAGTTGTCAAGAGGCAGTTTGCGGGAGCGCTCTCTC
>CAJLOU010000036.1 GCA_905208345.1 uncultured Collinsella sp. | reverse complement strand
TGGGTGAGGGCGGCGATGATGGAACGGAACACGATGCCGAGGAGCTGACCCAGGACGGCGACCGGGATGGCGATCGTCATGGCGGTCTCGGCGGAAGCATCGGTCAGGCATGCGAAGGCAGCGGCCACGATGCCGCCCAGGACCATATCGGGCGGAACGGCGGCGCCGACCTGCACCAGGCCCATGGACACGAGCTCGACGGCGGCACCGACGGCAAGGCCGGTGGGCACATCGCCCAGCAGCAGACCGACGAGCGTAGCGCCAACGAGGGGCTGCTCGAAGTTAAGACGACCGAGCAGGCGGGAGTCCCACATGCAGAACACGCCGACGAGGCCGACGAGTACCGCACTGATGAACGTATTCATACCCTTCTCCTTTCAGTCAGGCAAAAGCCTGGTTGATTACAGCTTGGCGTTGATGTCGACGCTCTGATACGTGGGGGTCTGCTGAACGTAGAGCTTGATGCCCATGTCGAGCAGCTGGTTGACGTCGGCCTTCTGGGTGGCGTCGAAGAAGACGGAGCTGTCCTTGCCGCCGACCTGATCGGCGCCGTCATGGTTGGCGGTGGCGCCCAGGTTGATGGCATCGAGCTTGTAGCCCTGGCAGAACTGCAGCATCTCGGCGGTGTTGCCGAAGACGAACATGACGCGCTCACCGAGGGTGTTGAGCTTGTCCATCTTGGCGAGGGCACGCTCGACGGTGAAGACGTTCAGGCGCACGCCCTGGGGCTTGGCCAGCTTAAGAGCGCCCTTCTTAATCTCATCGTTGGCGGCAGCGTTGTCGACGACGATGATGCGCTCGGCCTGGACCTTGGTGGTCCAGGTAAAGACGACCTGGCCGTGCAGCAGACGGTAGTCAAGACGCGCGAGGACGATCTTGGCGGGACCGGCGTTGCGGTGGACGGCTTTGGCCTTCTTGGCGGGGGCCGCGGCAACCTCGACCGGTGCGTTGGGGTTGGTCAGACCGGTGCGGGCCTCGTTGATGAGGGCCGCGAGCTCGGCGCCCTTGACGGGGACGGGGCTCATAGCGAGCGTCAGGGCCAGCGGGATGTTGAAACCGCTGACGACCGTGAACTTCGTGCCGTTCTTGGAAAGCTCGACCATGTTGTTGTTGACCGAGCTGCCGAGCATATCGGTCAGCACATAGACGGTGTCGTCCGCGTTGAACGTGGCGATCATAGCCTCAACCTTATTGGTGATGGGCTCCTTGTCGTCACGAGCAAGCGACACGACGTGGACGTTCGACACGTCGCCGAGAACCATCTCGAGCGTGTCTTTGGCGCCTGCGGCCAGGCCGCCATGAGATGCGAGAATGATCTGATTCATCTTGCCTCCTCCTTTTCGTTATGGTCATTATAACGTCTTATACGTTGCTTATATTGCTAATTAGTATAAAGACCGTTCGCGGGTGAAAATCGACCGTTGACGGGTTTAACGTACTTGAAACGTTGGGGCTGGGTTGGCCGGCGCTGACTGGATAACCCCAGATCAGACGCCTCGCCAATCCCCTATCGTACAAAGTACCAGGGGCTTTCCTGCACGGTGGGCTCCAGCGCGATGCCGGTGCGCTCGCGGAACAGATCCATGTCCTGCGATTTCTCCGTCCACCACGCGTTGGGCTTAAAGGTCATGCTCTCAACGATATGGCCGACAAAGGCACTGTTGCGCAGCTTGGAGAAATCGGTGTTCATGATCAGGATGGACGCGAGCACCAGCACGATGCCCAGGACCTTGATCGCGCCGGCGGGCTCGGCATAGACACCAATGCCCACCAGTACGGTGACGACCGTCTCGAAAGACATTACGACGGGAACTTTCGATGTCTCGAGCCCCATGGACAGACCCTGCATATATAAGATGTAGGCCACGGCTGTGGGGATGAGTCCAAAGCCAAGGAACAACAGCAGCAGCTGTGGCGACATTGCCGCGGCGACATCCGGCCACGGAGCCGCGATAGCTGCCATAACCACACCGCCAAAAACAAAGCCCCAAAACGTGACAGCCAGCGGGTGGACCGTCTTGGTTGCTATCCGGCTAAACACCGCGAGCGACGCACCGCAAAAGCCTGCAATCACGCCCGACGTGACGCCCCAAACCGAAAAATGAAAACCGGAAAGGTCGCCATTGGTCACTGCAAGCACGCAGCCAACGATGTTAAAGACAATGGCGACGAGCTTGTTGGGGGTCACGTCCTCGCGATAAAGCACGCGGCCGAGCACGACGCCAAACACCGGCGAGGTGTAGAGCAGCACCGAGGCCGTGGACATGCCGACCTCGCCCATGCACTCGTAATAGCAGGTGTTGGCGACGGCCAAGCCGACGATACCGACAAGTGCGCAGGGGACGAGCTCTTTGGGGCTTGCCTTGAATAGCGCCAGGGGACCCTGAGCCACGGTAGACCCCTCACCCGGACGGCAGCCCATAAACATCAGGACCGGCGCCAAGACAAGCGCTCCGACCAACAAGCGAAAGGCAGCCATGCTCTGGGACGAAACGCCCATGGCCGCAATGCCGTTTACAAAGATTCCGATGCTGCCCCACATAAGCGCGGCGATCAGCACCAGCACATAGCCCAGATTGCTTTTCTTCAACGCAGCCTCCTCGGTATTGTTTCCAATATGTTTCACACTACGTTATAGTCGTTATATACATTTTTCAAGACACAAATCGGTGAGCGGAAAAGTGATCCGTTTTCCTCCGCCCCCAGCGGATTACTGGGCGGTTGCGGTGAAATAGTTCCTAAATAGAGGCTTCAAGCCCCCAAGCAAGAACTATTCCACCGCAACTTATGAGGACATCGAGCTGTTAGGCCGCTCTATCCCCTAGTAGTCCAGCTTCCACATGTAGCGGCGCGTCATGTAGTCCTTGTGGGTGACGGCAGAGAGCGCGCGCATATACACGTTGTTGAGGATCGGGGCAAAGATCAGGTGGTTGAAGTACTCGCTCACGCTGTCCTTGATGTCGTTGAGGCCGAGCTCCTTGGCGTCGAGCTGATAGACGCGCTCGCCACCGTACTGGTTGACGAAGCGGATGCCGCGCTCGTCGTTGCAGCGGCTGCGGCCGACGCTGATGAGCTGGAACAGCGAGGTGCGCTTGTCCAGAATCTCGAAGGGGCCGTGGAAGAAGTCGCAGGTGTTGATGGTGCAGGAGTCGATCTGCAGCATCTCCTGCACGTTGCAGATGCTAAAGACGTAGGCGGCACCAAAGAGCGGGCCCTGGGCCATGACGTTGATGCAGGGCTTGTCGGCGTTCTGCTCGGCCCACTTGGCAGCGAGCGGACGGGTGTACTCGACGGCCTTGCGATAGATGGGGTCGACCAAGTCGAACGCGGCCATAGCGGTCTCGTACTCGGCATAGCCCTCGGTCTGCTGCGTAAGCTCCATGGCGATCATGGTCACGACGGCGGAGTTGGTGCGGCCCATGCAGGACTCGTCGACGGCCAGGCTGTCGTACTGGATCTTGTAGTCGCAGACCTCGGTGAGGCCGGACTCGTCAACATAGATGGCGATGGTGCTGGCGCCGTGGTCCTTGGCGACCTGGGCGGCAACGATGGTCTCCTTGGTGCCGCGCATGGACACGACGACGGCCAGGGTGTTCTCGTTGACGTAGGCCGGGGTGGCGTGCACGAACTCGTTGCTGGTGTAGCTGGAGCTCACGACCTGCGTGGCCTCGTGCTCCATAAAGTACTGGGCAGGATAGTTGCCGCCGTTGGATCCGCCAGCGCCAATCCACACGACGCGCTTGATGCCGCCCTTGTCTGCCTTGTCAGCCAAAACCTGGGAGACGACATCCTTAACCTGTTCCTGAGTAGTCATCGTGCATCAGCCTTTCTTCTCGTTTGATGCTCTCGATGGCATACAAGTTACATACATGTTTTGGTTATGTCGACTAGTTGTATGCTATATTTGTCTTAGATATTTTGCTGATGCAGTTTTCTATAACTAGCTACCAGCGGTTTTGTTGTTGTATTGAATACATGCTTGATTAGATACGCATACAAGTTAGATACAGGTTGATCGCATGAACGCTTCATCTAAAAAGAGACTGACCCAATACGAGCGCTTGGCGGGCATGCTGCGCGACCGCATCGCCTCCGGCACCTACGCGCGCGGAGACAAGCTGCCGTCCGAGATGGAACTCATGGACGAATCGGGGCTGTCGCGCAGCACCGTACGCCACGCCCTTAAGGTGCTCGTTGACGAGGGCCTGGTGCGCACCGAGCGCGGGCGTGGCGCCTTTGTGGCCGACACGCCGGCACTCCACGAGAACAACCTGGTGTTTTCGAGCTACACGACACAGGTCCAGGGTCAGGGTATGAAGCCCACCACGCGCACGGTGGACTCGGGCTTTGCCAAGGCCGCGGGCAATGCGGCCAAGTTCTTCGATGTCGCCGTGGGCAGCAAGCTCGTCAAACTTGTCCGCCTGCGTTATCTGGACGATGCGCCGCTGTGCCTGGAGACCACCTATCTACCACCGAGCTTTGGGGCACTCATCGATCGCGATATCAACGGTTCGCTCTACGCCACGCTGCGTCAAGAATTCCATCGCGCGCCGGCACAGGGGCACAAGACCTTTGAGGTGTGCTATGCCTCGCAAAACGAGGCGTTTTTGCTCAACGTTGAGCGCGGGCAGGCGCTGATCCTGATCACCGACTACGTCTACGACACCGACGGCCGCCCGCTCCATGTCTCCAAGCGCATCCAACGCACCGACCGCGCCAAATACACCGAGCCCATCGGCTAACCTGCCAAAATAAACCTGTCCCTAAATGGTAGGTCTGGGGAGGTCGGGGAACCAGGTTGGTTTGGGTTGGTTGGGTGTGCGCTCAGCCAGGACCAGCTCCATCCAGCACATGTCGTACCAGCGGCCGAACTTTTGGGCGCAGCGGTCGAAGGCGCCCACCAAGCGATATCCCATATGGGCATGGAAGTCCTGGCTATTGTGCGTCAGATACTCGTCGTCCTTATCGTGCGGCACGGCAATGAGCGCGCACATGTTGGTGATGTCCATCGCGACCAGGCATTGCTTGAGCGCGTCGTGCAGCTTGCGACCCAGCCCGCCATGGCGCACATCGCGTGCCAGGTAGATCGACGTCTCGACCGACCAGTCGTATGCCTCGCGGCTGTTAAGCGGACTCACGTAGGCATAGCCTACCGGACGCCCGTCCAACTCCATCACCAGATACGGATAGCGCTTGAGCGTGCGCTCGATGCGCCCGGCAAACTCCTCAACGCTCGGCACCTCGTATTCGCAGGTAATCGCCGTCTGGCGCACATACGGCTCATAGATGGCCAGCAACGCCGGTGCGTCTTCGGGCGTCGCCAGGCGAATCGTCGGCTCGGACATCTCGGTCATACAACCCTTCTCCCTCAAAAACAAAGGCCGCCTTGCGCCAAACCCAGCGCAAGGCGGCCCCTCGTCATTACATCAGGCTACAGAACCGCCGCCAACGCGTCGATGTCCTCCTGCGTCGTGGCCCAGCTGGTGCAAAAGCGCACCACGGTGTGGGCCTCGTCGTACTTTTCCCAGTACTCGATCGCCGCATGCTCGCGAATGCGGGCCAGATCCTCGTTGGGCAGAATCACAAACTGCTGATTCGTCGGCGTCTCCAAGAAGAACTGGTAACCGCGCTCGTGCAGCACGCGGCGCAACGCCTGAGCCGTCTCGATCGCCTGTCGACCAATCTCAAAATATAGGCCGTCGGTAAAGAGCGCCTCAAACTGCACACCCGTCAGGCGGCCCTTGGCAAGCAGCGCGCCGTGCTGCTTAATGCGCGGAATGGGGTGCGCCGGGGCATGGATGCCGCAAAACACCACGGCCTCGCCGCAAAGCGCGCCGCACTTGGTGCCGCCGATGTAGAACACGTCACACAGCTGCGCCAGCTCGGGCAGGGTAATGTCGCACTCATCGGCCGCCAGCGCATAGGCCAGGCGGGCGCCATCCACAAACAGCGGAATCTCGCGCTTCTGGCACACTGCGTGAATCGCCGCGAGCTCGGCCTTGGAGTACAGCGTGCCGTACTCGGTCGATAGGCTCACGTACACGGCACCCGGGAACACAGTGTGCTCGTAGCTCTCGTTTTCGTAGAACACCTGGATATAGTTCTCGAGGTCCTCGGCGTGTATCTTGCCCTCGTAGCCGGGGATGGTGAGCACCTTGTGGCCGCCAAACTCGATGGCGCCCGCCTCGTGGCAGGCGACGTGGCCAGTCTCAGCAGCAACGACGCCCTCGTACGGCGCGAGCAGTATGTCGATCACCGTCGCGTTGGCCTGCGTGCCGCCCACCAGAAAAAACACGTCGGCATCGGGGGCCTGACAGGCCTCGCGGATAAGCTGCTTGGCACGCTCGGTGTGCGCATCGGTACCATAGCCGGGCTGCGGCTCCATATTGGTGTCGATAAGCGCCTGCAGCACCGCCGGGTGTGCGCCGTGGGAATAGTCGTTGTTGAACGCGAGCATGGCAATCCTCTCCTACCTGGTATCGGCCAGATGATTCAAACGGAGCTATTGTACGCCGTTGGGATAGGCAATGCGCGCGGCAAGGCACTCAAATGCCAGTACCAGGGCAAAACCGCAGCTCACATCGCTCAAAAAGTGAGCGCCGATCACGATGCGCCCAAAGGCGACGAACGCTGCAACAACAACCGCCGCCCAAAAGATCACGCGGCGACGCGAAGGTTTTTCCTTAAAGGCTGCCGCGGGAAGCCCGGCGAGCATAAGGCCGATCGCCGCATGCGCCGTGTGTCCGCTCGCAAACGACTTGAACCCGTCCTTGATCACACCGGCGGCGATATAGGCCCACTTGTCGGGGTTGCCGATCACCCACCACGGCTGAAAATTGAGCCCCGGCGTGACCTCGATCACGCGCATGCGCGGGCGCGACCATAACGGCTTAACAATGACGTTGAGGATGATGGCCTGAGCGACCCACACGGCCAGCACCATCAACGCCCAGCGCGTAAGCTCGTCGGGCTCGGTCGTGCGCGTGAGGCAGTAGGCGATGAAGTTGGCTGCGATGACCAACGCAAACGTCAGAACCAGCTGAAACGCAATAAGCTTGCCGCCGACGCGCAGCGATCCGATAATCTCGTAGCCGACCAGACCCACGTTGATCAAAACGCCCAGCGCAGCGAGCCACTTGCTCGCCTTGGAATCGGGGCGTGCCGAGCGCACGAGCATAACGCCCGCGATGCTCGCCGTCAGCTCGAACGGCAGCTCACCGGCCGCCTCGACAAAGCGACCGTACATGCTGCCGATGTTGAACAGCGCACTCGAGATTTGATAATCAAAGAAGCTGCCCACGCCCAGACAAAGGCACAGGACAACCGCGATCATGGCGACATCTTTCTTATAGATGTATCCGAACATGCTTTCCTTTCGGTCGGGCGAAGGGCAGTCAACCTGCAATGTGGGTGAGACGAAGATGGCTTTGTCCCGTAAATACCCTTACAGGTTGAGCATAAGTAAGCGAAAACGTTCCATTTGTGGCAAGGTGGCCCGAAGGAGGAGGGAAGCGTACTTGCGTACGCGACCGACGAGTGAGGGTCAGATTGCCCAAATGGGGCGTTTGCAGCGTCGACCCGTTAGTCGTCGTCGCTGGCACCCAGCTGCTGCAGCAGCATGAGCGCCGCGGCCACGGGGCCGGTGCCGTCGTTGGCGTCGAGGCCGCGACCCAGGCCGCTGCCCGCGCCGGCGCCCGCCTTGTAGGGCACCGACAGCTTGCGGCTCTTGGGAAAGTTCACCGCGCCATAGCGGGTCTTAAGCTCAAAGGCCACCTTCTTGGGCACGTCAACCCCCAGGAAGGTAATGCGTCCACCGCTGAGCGTGACGCTCTCGAGCCCCAGGCGCTCGCCGCGAATACGAATGCGAGCGCGGTTGAACAGGTTGAGTCCCGCCAACGGCAGCTCGCCATGCGCAGCCTCGGTCTCCTCCTGCACCTCATCGATGCTCTCAAGGTCCTCGGCCGCTGCGAGCTTACGGTACACGAGCACGCGCTGATCCACCGCCGGTAGGTACTCCTCGGACAAGAAGTAGTCGGCCGGCAGGTTGATGCCCACGCTCGCCGCCTCCACGCCGGCATCGTCATCGCCGCGCGCCTCGGCCACGGCTTGGCCCAGCATCTGCGTAAACAGGTCAAAGCCCACGCTCGACAAGTTGCCATGCTGCTCGGCGCCCATAAGCGAGCCGGCGCCGCGAATCTCCAGGTCGCGCATGGCGATGCGCATGCCGCTGCCCAGGTCCTGGAACTCTGAAAGTGCAGTCAGGCGTGCCGTGGCCTCCTCGGTAAGCGGCAGCTCGCCGGGGAACATAAAGTACGCGTATGCCTGCGTGGCCGAGCGGCCCACGCGGCCCTTAAGCTGGTAGAGCTGTGCCAGGCCCAGACGCTGCGAGTCCTCGATGATGAGCGTGTTGGCGGTCGCGTTGTCGATACCGCTCTCAACGATGGTCGTGGCGATAAGCACGTCAATCTTCTTGGTCGCGAACTCGATCATCACGTCCTCGACCTCGCGCGGGCTCATCTTGCCGTGTGCCACGCCCACGCGCGCCTCGGGCGCGGCCTCGTGCACGCGCGCCACGGCGTCGTCGATGGTCTTGACGCGGTTGGACACGTAATACACCTGACCGCCGCGGCCCACCTCCAGGCGAATCGCCGCACTCACCACGTCGGGGTCGTACTCCCCCACGTGCACGATCACGGGACGACGCCCGGTCGGCGGCGTGGTGATCAGGCTCATGTCGCGCACGCCGCTCGTGGCCATCTGCATGGTTCGCGGAATAGGCGTTGCCGAGAGCGTGAGCACGTCGATTTGCTCGCGCAGGTTTTTGAGCTGCTCCTTGTGCTGCACACCAAAGCGCTGCTCTTCGTCGATGATCACCATGCCCAGGTTCTTGGGGTTCACATCGGCAGAAAGCAAGCGGTGCGTGCCGATGAGCACATCAATCGTGCCCTCGGCAAACGCCTTGAGCGCGCGCTTTTGCTGCGCCGGGGTGCGGAAACGGCTGAGCACCTCGACCTCCAGGCCAAACGGGGCAAAGCGCTCAAAGAATGTCTCGTAGTGCTGTTGGGCCAGAATGGTCGTGGGGCAGAGCACCATGACCTGACGGCCGGAGTCCACGCACTTAAAGGCCGCGCGCAGGGCGACCTCGGTCTTGCCGAAACCCACGTCGCCGCACAGCAGGCGGTCCATGGGCTTGGGCGCCTCCATGTCGGCCTTGATGTCGGCGATAGCCTCCAGCTGGTCGCGCGTCTCGTCGTAGGGGAAGCTCTCCTCCATCTCGATCTGCTCGGGCGTATCGGGCGGACAGGCGATACCGGTAATCGACGAGCGGCGCGTATAAAGGTCGACCAGGTCAAACGCCAGCTTTTTGGCATTCTTGCGCGCCTTGTTGGTGGCCCGCGTCCAGTCGGCGGTGTTGAGCCTGGTCAAGCGCGGTTTATCGCCGTCGGGACCAACGTAGCGCGTAATGCGGTCAACCTGCTCCAGCGGCACGTAGAGCTTGTCGCCGTCGGCATATTCCAGCAAAAAGTAGTCGCGCTCCTTGCCGCCCACTTCCTGGCGCGCGACCTCACTAAAGAGCGCGATACCGTGGGTGGCGTGCACCACGTAGTCGCCCGGCTTAAACGGGAACGTGATCTGCGTAATGTCCACCTTGCGGCGGCTGCGCGCGCGATTGGCGTCCATGCGGGCGTTGAGGTCGGCGATTGAGAACACGGCCAGGTTGGCATCGGGCACCACCACGCCCTGCGGCAAGGCAGCATCGACAAAGGTCACGCGCCCGCGCGAGATGGTGGGCACGGCGGCACCGGCGGCAGCCTGGGCGGCACCCGCCTCGAGCGAGCGGGCGTTGAGCGCGTCGGCGCGACGCTCGCGAATCGAGGCATGGGCCTCCTGGCGTGCGGCACGGTCAGCGGAATCCGCCGCTGCCACACGCACGCGGTCGCCGATAGCGCCGGCGTTTTCGGGCGCCGCGGTCAGCGATTCCTCAAAGGTAATGCCCTCGTCGCCAAAGGTGAGCTCCATCGACTCGCGCGCACCGCGGTCGGGGATGGCAAACACGCAGGCATAGCGCTTGCCCACGACCTCCTGGATGCGCGTCATAAAACGGTTGTCCGAGCCTGCGATGGCAGGCTGCTCAATCTTGAGCTCGGCCGTCACCGCACCGCCGGCACGGATGAGGCTCACATAGTTCAGGCGTTGCTGGGAACCAAAGTCGAGTTGCTGGGCACGCACGTACAGGCCGTCCAGACGGTCGACCCCCGCCTCGCCGGCACGTGCCTCGATATCCTCGTAGGCGCGCAGGCAATCGTCGAACAGCGAGCGCGGCTCGGACAGTACCACGAGCGCCTTGCCGCTCACGTGCGACAGCGGGCTCACGGTCTGGCCGTACATCACCGGCAAAAAGCGATCGAGCTCGGGCGTGACGATGCGCGCATCCACCATCTCGAGCAGCGCCGCCAGCTTGCTGTCATCCTGGCTGGCGCGATAGAGCGCCACATGCATGTTGTGGACGGCGTCGTCGGTGAGTGCGAGCTCACGACAGGGGAAGATCTCGATGCTGTCCTCGTTGCCGATGGTCTGGCCCGTCGAACTCACCATGCGGCGGATGCGGTCGATCTCGTCGCCAAAGAACTCAATGCGCACGGGCGCCTTTTCCTGCGCGGGAAACACCTCGACAGTGTCGCCGTGCACACGGAACAGGCCGGGCGCGTCGGCGGCGCTGGCATTGGTGTAGCCCATGCCCACCAGACGCTGCGGCACCTCGTCAAAGGGAATCTCCTCGCCCACCGCAAAAGTAGTGGACTCCCAGTAGCGGCTCTCGACCGGCGGCACGCAGCGCAGCAGCGCGCGGGCCGAGGCGACCATGATGCAGTTGTCCCCGCGCACGATGCGCCCGAGCGCCTCGCAGCGCTGGGCTACCACGGCGTCGTCGGGCGCCTGCTCGCGCCAAGGGTAGTCCTTGCGCTCGGGAAAGCGGCACACGTGCGCCAGGCCCACATAGGCGGCCAGACTGCGTGCGGCGCGATCGGCCGCGTCCTCGCCACTCACGATGTAGACCGTGGGGCGCGGACGACGCGCAAACTGGGCGGCGGCCATAAGCGTTCGGCCCGACTGAGACACGGCCAGCGTCACGTCCCCGCCAGCATCGAGCCCGGCCTCGACGGTCTGCAGTGCCTCGGCAGTGTAGAGCTGCGCGGCTATACGGTGAATGAGCATGCTGTTCCTCCGGCATTGCAACGCCAAAAGCCCGCCGAGGCAAGCTCAGCGGGTCGTTCGTCAAATTCGTTGTCTGTCATGGTAGCGCATGAAGAGGACTCCAGCTCAGGCGTACGCCCAGCCCCGCAACAAAAACGCCAGATAGAACCGGGCTCATCGGCTTCGCCAAAATCTCCCCGTCACTTCGAACGCCGCAACCACGGAAGGTGCCCCAAGAAACGGCTATTCCTCAAAAAAGCTCGCAACGTTCAAACGGCTCGTCCACTCTCCTATGGTGTTGGCAAAGCCGACGCGTGTGTACACGCCCGCAAAACGGCCGCGATACAGGTACAGGCCTTCCATATTAGAAGCGGGCGCAAAACCGAGATCATCCACAAGTCCTTTGGGTGCCTCTCCTCGATGCGGCCCATCGACAAGCGTTCCGCGCAAGCAGGGAGTCTGATACTGCTGAGCATACTCCTGCACAATCGCCCCAGCGGCCGCAGCACGAGCAAGCACCTGGGACCATTCCTGTTCCGTGGCATCCAAACCAGCGACAACGCCAACCGCATTGTAGCCGCCGCACGGCTTGACGATCCATCGGTCCTTTTCGGCAAATCTCGACAACTGGGTGCTTTCGTCCATAATCTCGGTATAGGGCACATGCTCCCGTACAAACGATTGCTCCTCCGGGCTCAACAAGGACTGACCGGCCCGAGACCACAAAAACGCAAATACGGTCTTAGTCGCACACGGCCACGTTCTAAAACCACCGACGATGCATGCAAGCCCTTCTTGGGCAGCCTCGATTAAGGCCGAGCGTCCGTCGCACGGCTTATCCCACAGTTCGCCGGTCACCGCGCGCCGCCAGACGCAATCAATAGGACCGGCGGCATCGCACAGCCGCCTAGCACCGCTCTCGTCTTCGCCAATCCGCAGGTCGCGCACATCCGCAAAGCGCGCCACCACACCCCGTCGCCTCATAAGGTCGACAAAATGAGCCGCATCTTCCAAGTCGATGCTTTCCGAATAGTCGACGATTGCCACCGAAGCGGGATATATCTTTGATTGCGGTGCATAGAGCCCCTCGTCAACGCGGGCCCCGTCGTCCGATCGTGCACTATCCTCGGTGCGGCGAGGATGGGCCAGCTTCCACTCTGCATAGGTCTCAAACAATGCGTCTATCCAGCTACCGCACAAATCGTACTGCCGAAAGCCGGGGTGGTCGGATGCAAACTCCTCAAAGGAAGGCGTCATTCGCACTGCCTGACAGACCGCATCGGTCACTACCATTCCGGCACTGCCGTCGGTATTGAGCTCACAAAACGTATACGAACCGGCATCTTCGTCAAGAAAGATATCAACACGCGCAAGGGGAATTTGGCAATCATAGCCGGCATCCATAGCGCACAGGTCAGCAAAAGCCGGATCCATGCGAAACCACGCACGCACGGAGGCATCGGAACAAAACGCCCGCGTCACCTTGTCCATAATGCCGTACATGCGCTCGGCGGCCTCCTTAAGAAGCGCCGTCATATCCTTGTCGAATATCTTTGGCGTCAGAGCCCAGGGCGCAGGGTCGCCATGGTAGAGCGCATGGGTTTGAGACAAGTATTCGTCGCCTTTGCGACGACCAGGCAGGTCGCCTTCGCGCGTGCGCACGATGCGTTCAAAATAATCTTCGAGCTCTCGCGTCTTCGATATTGCCACGTTACCCTCCATTGCTTGATTTTTTGCTCATGCTACGCCAGCACGCCGCGACTTCGGCGCGCTTGAATAAGCTTCTAAATTAGCAACACATTTTTGCATGGGGCGGCAGGCGGCGACATATACTCCTGCTCAAGCGCATGCACAGCCCCGCAAAAAACGCCAGACGGGCAAGCCGTCTGGCGCTATCAGAGTGAGCTATACGCCGAGTCTAGTCGTAGACGCCCATTTTAAGCAGTGTGAAGATCGGAGCGCCGTCACCCTGCGCGACGCGGACCGTGCAAGTCTCGGTACGGCCCATGGATGCATCCGCTTGAATTGCGGCGATGAACTGGTCCTTTGGCAGGCCGTAGGTGCTCTCGGGGATGTCGGAAGGAAGTAACATGCCGCCAGCACTGTAGACCTCATAGGTGAGCTCGTAGATGTTGTCGCCAAGGTCAGTCGCGCCCGTAACGATGGCACACGATGGGTTGTAATTTCCCTGGCCGTATTCCTGCTTCAGATACAAGTACCCGTCATGCGCTTCGGCCGAATCGGCAAGCATCTGCCCACCCGACCCTTTATCAAAGGTCATGTCAGCATCCGAGAGCGTCAGACCCGTCAGGCGATTGAGTTCCCTATTGATCACATCGGTCGCCATGCGCTGATAGTGACCGTTGTCATAGTCGCCTTTCTCGATTCGATACGGCGCGTTGTCAATAAAATGGCACCAGATAAACTTGACCAGCTTGTATTTCTCGTCATCAGAAAGTCCGTCAGTCGAATCGAAGCCGCCCGCCTGATACCAGTCCCGATCGAAGTGCTCCTCCGTAAAGTTCGACAGGAACAGGTTCGCCGCGGCATAAGTTGCCTGGTCGTTGAGGTCGACCTTTACGCTGCTGCCCGTCTGTCCGGGCTCTTCCGGCTCCTCTTGCTCTTCGGCAGGCTTCTCCTTGACGCTTCCCTGGTCCTTAAGCTCGGCCGAACCCTCGTCAGACCCCAGCACCGTGATCTGCGATGAATTGCCCTGCCCAAGCGGACCCAGCACGCCGGTCAGCGCCAGAGCGGCACCGCCGGCAACGAGCACGCCCACCACGCACATGCCGACAATCACCGCGCGCTTATACGACTTCTTCTGCACGGAAGGCATCCCTGCCACCGGCATCGGTGCGGGCTCAGCAGGCGCGGCAGCCGGAGAAGCGGCGCCCATGCGTGCCCCGCAGTTCGTGCAAAAATCGGTTCCGTCGGGCATCTCGGAGCCACACTTGGTGCAAAACATATTCGGGCATCCCCTCACAACAAACGGTATCTGCCGCCATCATATTGAGCCTTCGCAGCCCAAATGTGTTGCGCAACATTGGTCGCCGTCTTCGGGTGCCGGCAAAACGTGTCGGGCCCTACCCCGTCACGCGCACGCTGGGGCAAAGGTCTGCCAGCGGGCACTCGTCGCACTTGGGCTTACGGGCATCGCAAATCTCGCGGCCAAAGGTGATCCACTGGTGATTGACCGACTCCCAATACTCGTGCGGCAAGATCTTGAGCAGATCTTGCTCGGTCTTGAGCGGCTCTTTGGCGTGCGTCTTGGGACTCAGCATCAGGCGGTGCGCGATGCGGTTGACGTGCGTATCCACCGCGATGCCTTCCACGATGCCGTACCCTACGTTGAGCACGATGTTCGCTGTCTTGCGCCCCACGCCCGGCAGCTTGACGAGCTCCTTCATGTCGGCCGGCACCTCGCCGCCGTAGTCGGCAACAATCATCCGCGCGGCCTCCACGGCATGCTTGGCCTTACTCTTATAAAAGCCGAGTGACTTAATGGTATCGGCCACATCGGCCACGCTCGCCCCCGCCATGGCCTCGGGCGTTGGCCACTGGGCAAACAGTTGGGGCGTCACCTTGTTGACCTGCGCGTCGGTCGTCTGAGCCGAGAGCAGTACCGCGATGAGCAGCCTAAATGGATTCTCGTGGTCCAAGAAGCACTCGACCGGGCCATAGCGACGGTTAAGGCGCTCGCACACCTCGATGGCGCGTTCGCGTTTGGCGGCATTGGTCTCGCGTGGCATAACGACTCCTCGGCTCAGCGGCATAACAAACCTATGGGCACGATTGTCCCACGTATGGGGTCTTTACGCCTCCAAAAATGCGCCGGTCTGGCGGCTCCACAGGCTTGCGTATTCGCCGCCCGCCTCGACGAGCTGAGCATGCGTGCCATCCTCGACAATCTCGCCGTCTGCCAGCACCACGATGCGGTCGAGCGCCG
Source organism: uncultured Collinsella sp. (assembly GCA_905208345.1). Classification (GTDB taxonomy): domain Bacteria; phylum Actinomycetota; class Coriobacteriia; order Coriobacteriales; family Coriobacteriaceae; genus Collinsella. The sequence continues at coordinate 3,214 of CAJLOU010000036.1, read as the reverse complement.
CCACGGTGGACAGGCGGTGCGCCACCACAATGGAAGTGCGGCCGCGCATCAGGTTCTCGAGCGCCTCCTGCACCAGCGCCTCGGACTCGCTGTCGAGGGCAGACGTCGCCTCGTCGAGCACCAGAATCGGCGCGTCGGTGAGGATGGCACGGGCGATGGCCACGCGCTGGCGTTGTCCGCCCGAAAGCTTAACGCCGCGCTCGCCCACCATGGTGTCAAAGCCACGGGGCAGGCGGTCGATAAACTCCAGGGCATTGGCCAGGCGCGCTGCCTCGCGAATCTGCTCGTCGGTGGCGTCGGGGCGGCCGTAGGCGATATTCTCGCGAATGGAGCGGTGGAACAGCAGCGCCTCCTGCGGCACGTAGGCAACCTGGCGGCGCAGACTCTGCTGCGTGCAGCGCGAGACGTCCTGGCCGTCCACGAGCACGCGGCCGCCCTGCACGTCGTCCAGGCGCAGCAACAGCTTGGTGAGTGTCGTCTTGCCCGAGCCCGATTTGCCCACCAGGCCCACGCGCTGGCCCGCCGCCACATGGAGCGTCAGGTCGTCGAACACGTTCTCGCCCGCCGCGGCGTCACGGTATGCAAAGCTCAAGTGCTCAAAATCGATCGCGCCCTCGGTCACCTTGAGCTCGGGGGCGTCCTCGTCGTCCGCCACCAGACGCGGCTCGTCCAGCACGCGCGTCATCTCGGCCGCATCGCCCAGCGCGCGGTTGATGCGCTGCATCATGGAGCTCACGTAGTTCAGGCGCATGGTGAGGTTGTACGTGTAGGTAAAGATCATGACGAGCGAACCAGCCGAGATGCCAAACCACGCGTTGCCGCCCGCCACGAACACACTCACCACGGCCATGGTGATGACGATAAGACCCGAGGTCGTAAAGTTGCGCTGCATCATGGCGTGCATCGAGACCGTCTCGGCATCGCGCGCGGCACGATCAGCGGCGTCGAACAGATCACGTTCAAAGTCCTCGCGCCCGCAGGTCTTGACGGCCAAGATGTTCGTGACCGCGTCGGAGAGCACGCCCGAGAGCTTGTTCTGCGCGGCGGACGTCGCGGCCGAAAGCGGCATGATGCGCTTGTACATAAGCCAGACAAACGCGATGTAGACGGCCATGATGCACACCAGGATCACGGTAAACGTCGGTACCACCGGGGCGAGTGCGGCCACGGTGCAGACGACCGAGGTGATGGTGGGGATGAGCGAATACACCGTCACGTCCACCAGCCCCGTATAGCCGCTCATAAAACGACTCGTCTGGCTCACGAGCGATCCGCCAAAGCGGCTGGTATGGAATGTCATGGATTGGTTGGAGAGCGTGTCGAAGCATAGACGCGCCAGGTGATAGTTGCCTGCAATCTCGAGCTTGTAGACGGTGTAGTCCTGTAGCTTGGAGAGAATCTGACCCACCAGGTTAACGAGTACGAGCGCCAGGATATAGGGGCCGAAGACCTCAAACACCTGATCACCCGCCACGGGACCGGCTTGAACGCGGTCGACAATGAGGGCCATCACATAGGTATTGGCAAACGTCAGCAAAAAGATGTAGCCCGCCGACGAGAACACCGAGAGAAAGACAATCAGCGGCTGCGTGCGCGTGACACCCCAAAACCGCTGCAGCGTGCGGCGCACGGTGGAGCGTTTCAGCGGACTGGTGTTTCTCTGAGACATGGGCTTCCTTTCGCGTCTGATAGGGCGAAACGCCATTGTTGCACACTAAAGCGCACTTCAGGCAAGCGCGATGTGAAAGGCAGCGGGGTGCCCGCGTTTGCGCCGGTGCCCCGCTGCCTTGTTGCAATTAGTCCTCGTCTTCTTGGTCTGTGGAAAGGCCCGCGGGCGTGAGTCCCAAGATCTCATCGGCTTGGTCGGCGTCTTCCAGCGCGTCGATGTCCTTGAGCTTGCGCTCCATGACGTTGGTGCGCGTGGTGATGATGCCCTCGACCGTTTTGCCCGCGGTCTCGATCTGCTGCTGGGCGCGGCGCAGCGCCTTTTGATAGCGCGGCAGCTCGGCCTTGACGGCGGAGAGCACGCGCAGCACGTCGTCGGTACGTTTTTGCAACTTAAACGTCTGATAGCTCATCTGCAGGCTGTTGAGAATGGCCGCCATGGTGCTAGGGCCGGCAACGTTGACGTGATAGTCGCGGCCCAGGGTCTCGATAAGCCCGGGGCGGCTGACGACCTCGGCGTACAGTCCTTCAAACGGCACGAACATGATGCCAAAGTTGGTCGTTGCCGGCACGCTCAGGTACTTTTCGCAGATGTCCTTGGCCTCGCGCTTGACCATGGTGTCGAGCGTCTTACGCGCAGCCGCCACGGTCTCCGCATCGCCCGACTCCTGCGCGTCGAGCAGGTGCTCGTACGCGTCGCCCGGAAACTTGGAGTCAATCGGCAGCAGCACGGGGTCGCCCTCGTCCACCGGCAGCTTGACGGCAAACTCAACGCGCTCCGAGGCGCCGGGCTTGGTGGCGACGTTTTCCAGATACTGGTCGGGTGTAAGGATGTCCGCCAGAATTGCACCCAGCTGCACCTCGCCCAAAATGCCACGCGCCTTCACGTTGCCCAGCACGCGCTTAAGGTCGCCCACGCCGGTGGCGATGGACTGCATGTCGCCCAGGCCCTTGTACACGGCCTCGAGCTGGTCGCTCACCTGCTTAAACGATGCCGACAGTCGGTCGTTGAGCGTGCGGGAGAGCTTCTCGTCCACCGTCGCACGCATTTGATCGAGCTGCACGTTGTTGTCTTTGCGGATGGCGCCCAGCTGAGCATCGACCGTTTCGCGCACCTTGTCCAGGCGATGCTCGATACCCTCGCGGTTGGCACCGAGCTGTTGGGCCGTCTCGCGGCGCAGGTCATCCATCCGGTCACCAGCTTGCGAAAACTCACGTGCGATGGTCAGGTAACGTTGCTGCTCCACGGCCGCATCTGTCGTCTGCTGCTGCGCGATGGCATTGGCCGTGCGGCGAGTTTCGGCCAGCGCGACGTTCAGGGCATCGAGCGCGTTGTTGGCCTGCTCGAGTGCTGCCAGCGTTTCCGCGCTACTGTCGCCACGCTCCCGCAACTCGGCACGCAGGCTCTTGAGCTGGAGGGCGCAAGCCACAGCAACCCCCACCGCCACCAAGGCGATCACAACAAGCACAATATCAATAGCAGACATAAACTCCGCCCAACAAACCCAATCGAGCACCAATCAAAACCGCGATCAATCTTACCCCGCCA